>CAZHUM010000131.1:0-2535 GCA_964535805.1 uncultured Thermoplasmata archaeon | reverse complement strand
ACTTTTCCAGGATATCTTTCAGAATAACGAAATAGTTTCTCTCTATCCAAATACTCTAGATACATGTCATCGATTAGAGACAATACCCCTTCTCTATCCAGCTCGTCGGATTTCACGTATCTGATGTAAATCAGATCTAACAGAGCCTTTTCATCTTCTGCGGTCATGATGGAATCCTTCTTTTCATACCCGAAGAAAAGAGAACGATGGATCTGGTGATATTCTAACTCTCCTCCCTCGTAAGAGTATGAATACGGTTTTTTAGTGGTGATTAGCGTCAATGTATAAACCGTCTGGCTCAGGATATCGTTTTTGGAAAGTGCATACTCCATGGACAGATAGGCGGGGTATCGGATGACCATGGAGATCTCTTCAGGATTCGGAGGATTAAATGGGTTCTCATACCAACCTCTGACGGCTCTCCTCAGAACATCCGACCCGGTCAATCTACTCAACTGAACAGAAAGCGAATTACGATCTTCGTCAGTCAATTGAAGTAGATCGGAGAACGAAAACAAGTTTTTTTGTTTATGCTCTCTAAAAAAATCCAGCCATTCATCGATCTTCATTTGTCCACCTCGATGTATGAACTCTTTTCGATGACTTCTGCGATGAGTTTTCTAACGGTATCTACGATGGTATCTAGTTCTTCGTCGTAATTTCGGTACAATGATGGAGCGAGGAATCGTTTTAACTCCCTTTCTAAGATCTTGGTCCCTTCTTTTTCCAATCGTTTCTTAGCTTGCTTTAGATTTTTTGTGAATTCAGAACTATTTTCACCATAATCCTCTATTTTTTTAACAACCATGGACATATCCAAATCCACGTTTCTCTGACTCCACAGGAGATGGATATCCCAAAGGTCTCTTCCCTTGATATAATCCCTACCGCTCAGTGCCGTTACTTTATCAGCTAGAATTTCTTTTGCAGTTTCGACTCTAACTGCTGGATTGATCGGCGAAAAGCTCAATATCTTCATCTCGTTTTCATATGATGGAACATCGAACACTTCTATGTTAACCCTCATTCTTTGTTCGGAGTTATCTGAATTTGTTTTTATAATGAATCTCTGAAAATCATCTTCAACTTTCTGAGCACGGATCTGAACGGTGTCAAGAAATGGAAATGAGTTTACTATGAAATCTTCTGTTTTTCCGATGTATTTACTCAGTTTCACCATCTTCTTTCCCTCCCTAAGAACGAAATCTAGATCCTCCGAAAATCGTGGATTATCGTAGAATAATCTCAGGGCGGTACCTCCTTGAAAGACCAGCATCTGAAATAATCCCTCTTTGCTGAAAGAGGTCAGGATCCCTTTTTGAACTTCTTCCCTAAGGATCAGTTTCGGTGAAACGCCTTGTTGTTCCGCCCTTAATTCGATATCATTCCAAACCATATACGTTCAACATACTTAACAAATTAGTTAAGTTATTTAAACATGTTGGTTTTTGTGTCATAACAAAATCCGCTGGACCTGGTCTCGATTGAGTAAATAATCATTTTTCAAAACATTCATCGTAATTCTTAAATAATCACGTAGAGATGTTATAGATATGGATATACACGTAAAGTACAAAGACGGTGTTTTCAAGCCTTTGGAAACGGTCGAAGGCGTCGAAGAAGGGGAGGAGTTAGAGGTTCATATCGAAAGGATCGACTGGAAACACCTAGCCATGAAAAACCCGTCTTTTGATTTCTTGAAAGATGAACCAGATATCTACACTGAGGAAGACATAATACAATGAAACATGGTGACATCGTACTAGTTACTTATCCTTTTACTGACCTATCGGGTGAGAAACTTAGACCGGCTTTTGTGGTCCTTCCAGAGGACGATATAGGTGACATGATCTGTGCGTTTATCACGAGTGTTGGTCCACCGGATGGTGAATATGAGATCGGTCTAAAAAAAGGTGAAGGCGGTCTCCATCTTGATTCCGTACTAAGGTTGAGAAAGCTGATGACCGTTCATAAGTCAATAGTGAAAGGGCGGATAGGCAGTATAGAAGGTAAAACATTGGAGAATATACAAGCAAAGATAAAAAATCTGTTTGACTTTTGAAATAAAGATGTATGATGAAGTGATAGTCACTGCTTCTTCTTCCTCAACCTTACCCTCGTTGCTACCCCGACGACGAGGATAGTCGCTAGGACAGGTGCGAGCAGGTTCTGGAACTCCGGTACTGGAGTTCCGAAGTCCGGGTTCCGCTTGTAATATACTTCTCTTTGATTATCACCCGTCCTGTTATCTCTAAAAATAATATGTGTATACCTGTCGTCGATTTTTGCTCCTTTGAGTCCGGTGCTTACAGGCCATGGTTGATCGGTCACTTGAAATTCCGGGTTCCAAGATACTCCACCGTCGGTGCTGTTCATAGTATATATATTTCCATAATACTGTCCTTTATCTCTATCGTCGGTCCAGAACACCTGTACAAAATCGTTTTCAGCACAAACCCTGGGCGATTGTTGTCTGTTTGGCTGGTTCGTCAACCGCACCTCCGGCTCCCACGAAAGCCCTCCGTCGGTACTGTT
>CAZHUM010000130.1:0-2586 GCA_964535805.1 uncultured Thermoplasmata archaeon | reverse complement strand
CCCTCGCTGCGCTGTGCTGGCTTAATCCCTCACTCTTGAGGGATACGCACTGCTCGCTTGATTCATGATTGCCTTGCACTCCGAAGGGCAAACGAGTAGGTTCACCCTTCTCCGTTCCGCCCAATCCGGCGAATCGACGTGAATAGAAGGAAAGTTTTCGTCTCACCCTTTAAAACGATAGGCCAGAGATAGCTTCTTCTGAACGGGGCATTATTATCGCCTTCTCACAAACTTTAAGTATTCTACACTGAATTTGGCTATCTATAAACCTGGTGATTGAGCCCATGCCCGTTCAAACTGAATCGCAGTATTTGATCAATCGAGATATATTTTCTAACTATTACTTAGACAACCTACTGCCAGAAACTGACAGATGGCAGGATATCGATGAAGGGGAAATAGCAGAAATCTATGAAGAGATCAAGGAGATCTATGACGAACATCTCGAATACGTAGAAACCTACAAGGAGGATTTTTTGGAAGACAAATTTATAAGGCCTATCTTCAAAATTCTCGGATTGGCTTACGGTACGCAGGAATCGGTGGAAAGAAGACAACGAGTCCCTGATTATGGCATATTCGAGGACGAGGAATCACTCAAAAAGGCATATAAGAACAAGGAAGATGAGGATTTTTACAAGAACGCCATAACCATAGCCGAGGCCAAGAGATGGGACAGAAACCTCGATAAAAGAGGGGACGTCAGAGATTTCACTAACCCGTCTCATCAGGTTTACGTTTATCTGCAGGAAACACCGGTAAATTGGGCGATATTAACGAATGGTAGGGAATGGAGGTTGTATTATTCTAAAACAAGCCACAAACTCGATTCTTATTACCAGATCGACCTTCCGACTTTGATAGAGTCTGATAGAGAAGATAAGTTCGAGATCTTCAAATATTTCTACCTGTTCTTCAGGAAAGAAGCGTTTGTAGAAGATAAACGCGGAAATTCTTTTTTGGATAAAATATACGATAAGAGCCACATATTTTCTCAGGAATTGGGTGAGAACCTAAAAGAGAACATATATGAAGCCATTAAATTGATGGCCGAGGGGTTCTTGAAATTCCCACAGAACGATCTCGATCCAGTCGAAGATATTGACATAATCCACGACAGTTCTTTAGTTTACCTCTACAGGATGATATTCGTTCTCTACGCGGAGAGCGAAGGTAGGGATCTGCTGGATACGAAGAACAGGATATACAATCAGGAATACAGTTTAAACACACTAAAGCAGGAAGTCTGTGAGGAATTAGAGAAAAGCGACCCTAAGTACAGGGAATGGCAGCACGATCTTTGGGATGATCTAGAAGAACTGTTTTTATTGATCGATAAAGGCAGTAAGAACATGGGGATCCCTGAGGATGACCTATACATACCGGCTTACAACGGCGGTCTTTTCAGAACGGAGATAGACGACGATGCTAACGAAGAAAATGTGTTCCTGCAGGAAAATAAGGTAGGAGATTCATATTTAGCAGAAGTTATCGACCTGTTGACAAGGCATGAGAGTGATAATGGTAAAGGGAGAGTGTTTGTCGATTATTCTTCTCTGGATATCAGACATCTAGGGAGCATCTACGAGGGTTTGTTGGAATACCATCTGAACGTAACTTTAGAGCCCATGGTAGCCGTTAAAGACGGGAAAGAGCAGAGGTGGGTTACTGAGGGGAAATACGATGAGGACGATGGGAAAATAGTTGAGAAGCTGGATGAGGGGGATGTTTACTTAACTACAGATAAGGGAGAAAGGAAAGCAACAGGATCTTACTATACGCCGGAGTACGTTGTTCAGTATATAGTTGAGAACACTTTAGATCCGATCTTGAAAGAGATTAAAGAGGAACTGTTGAAGGAAGCTGGTGGGAATTTCGCAGATCAATTCGCCGAGAGAGTTTTCGAGCTGAAGATTTTGGACCCGGCTATGGGCAGCGGTCATTTTTTGACCAACGCTGTGGATCACCTGGCGAAAGAGATAGTCAACGCCCACGAGAAACAGGCGGAAGAATTCGGTGCGGAAACAGTGGACGAAAGCCACGATATACATTGGGCCCGAAGGCAAGTCGTCCAGAGATGTATCTACGGAGTGGATCTCAATCCGATGGCTGTAGAGTTGGCTAAAGTATCGCTTTGGCTGAGGACATTGGCATCTCAGCAGCCTTTGGCGTTCCTAGATCATCACTTGAAGACAGGGAATTCACTGATAGGTTCCGATATCGAAGAGATCGAAGAACTGAGTTCAGGGAGTGCAAAGAAGGAGGAAAATTTAGCATCGTTGGAAGACTTCGGGATGACAAAGAAGGGAACTATGGAGGACCTGATGAAGATCTATCAGGATTTCATCAAGATCGAAAACCAAGAACTTAAGGATATCAAAGAGATCGAGAAAAAATATCACGATTTTGAACACGAACCGATTAGAGAACGGTTAGAAGCTATGGCGAACGTTCACACGGCTAGGGAATTCGGAGTAGATATTCCGAAGGATGCTTTTGAGAAGATGGCAAAAGGAATAGATGGCGAATCTTCGTGGGATAAGATAGAGGGTGAGGAATGGTTTAAGGAAGCGCAGGAATTGGCCG
>CAZHUM010000129.1:0-2602 GCA_964535805.1 uncultured Thermoplasmata archaeon | reverse complement strand
ATCTACTTCCAGTGCCAGCCAGGCCCTTCTTCTTTGTCCTCGACCACCACACCCATCTCCGCTAGTTCGTCCCTGATCTCATCCGCTATCTCGTACTCTTTCTTCTCCCTCATCCTCTGTCTGATCTTCAGGAGTAATCGGATGAACTCGTCGGCTTCAACGGCTTCTTTTTCTCTGCTCTCCAAGGTCAAACCCAGAACTCTACCGAGCTCTTCTAGCTTGTCCACCGCCTCTTCTATCAATTCTTTCTTGTTATCTAGGTTCTTGTTGATCTTCTTGGAAAAATCTATCAATTTGCTCATGGCCAGTGGAGTGTTCAGGTCGTCGTCCATAGCTGCTTCGAATTCATTCTCTATGCTTTTTATGTGTTCTTGGAGTTCTTCCCCGTTCCCGCCCTCCGCGGCTTCCGCCAATCGCATAGTATTGTAGAACCTGTCCAGCTTCTTATCCGCTTCCTCAAGAGATCCAAGACTGAAGTCCGCCTGGGTGCGGTAGTGTATGCTCGCATAGTACGCCCTGATGACTTCGCCGCTGTAATCATCCAGCAGGTCGGATACGGTGTAGAAATTCCCCTCGCTCTTGGACATCTTCTCCCCCTCGACCGAGATGTGCTCGCTGTGCAGCCAGAATTTGACCGGTTCTTCGTCCAAGTTATTCATGGCCATGTTCTGTGCCCTCTCGTTGGGGTGATGGGGGAATATGTGGTCCACGCCTCCTCCATGGATATCGAATATCTTACCCAAGTACTTGGTGCTCATCACGCTGCACTCCAGGTGCCATCCTGGATATCCAAGGCTCCAAGGGCTGGGCCATTTCATGATGTGCTCGGGTGCAGCCTTTATCCATAGAGCGAAATCCAGCGGTGAATTTTTCTCCTGCATCTCCTCTTCGCTGACCCTCCCGCCGGCTCCCTTTCTCATGTCCTCTATCTTTCTCCCTCCGAGCTCTGGATAACCGTGATCTTCGTAGAATTTCATCACGTCGAAGTAAACGCTGCCGTTCTTCTCGTAGCCGTATCCGTTCTCCATGATGCTCTTGACGCCTTCGATCATCTCTATCATGTGTCCAGTAGCTCTGGGTATGACATCGGCGGGCTCCATGTTCAGGGCGTCCATCTCCCTGTAGAATCTCAACACTTGTCTGGTGACTAACTCCATGGGCTCCATCTTCTTTTCCCTTGCTGCTTTTTCGACCTTATCTTCTCCTTGGTCCGCATCGTCCGTGAGATGCCCTACGTCGGTTATATTCATCACGTGGAAAACGTCGCAGCCCTTCCACTTCATGTACCTCTTTAGAACGTCCCAGACCGCATACGTTTTCGCGTTCCCAACGTGCATGTCCTCGTAGATGGTCTGGCCGCAGGTGTACATCCTAACCAGATCGTCTTCCAGCGGCTCGAACTCTTCCTCTTTATTTCCCATGGTGTTGTACAGTTTGAGGGTCATGATCGGGATGAGATTGATGGGAACGATATTTGAAGGTTGTGTATGCCCTTGTAAATATTTTAATAGTCTTCTACAATATCCCGAATAGATGAGCGGTAACATCAGCTACCCGGAACCCGACGAGGCCGTTCCACTGCACCTGAACGAGAACTTGTTCTTGGACGATGAATACTATGGTGAGCTGAAAAAGACGATGGATACAGGACTAAAGAGCTATCCGTCTCCGACCGGGGAGGGGCTGAGGAAAAAACTGGCAGATCACTACGGTCTAAGACCATCTCAGATCGTTGTGGGTAACGGTTCCGACTCGATCCTGGACACGCTTTTCAAGATAACCATACCCTCCCATGGGAAGATGGGGTTCTTCACACCATCCTACGAGATGTACAAGTTCTTCGCCTTGAGGAACGGGGTCCACTCGGTAAAGGTACCTTTGAGCTCGGATTTCGGTGTGCCTTCTAACCACGATATCTTCGATGACATCGATACGCTGCTGGTCTGCTCTCCCAACAATCCTACCGGGCTGTGTATCACCGATGATGTCCTGCACAAGATACTCGATACGGACATCACAGTGATCGTGGACGAAGCCTACGTGGAATACTCTTCTCAGGATTTTATCCCCTTGATCGAAGATTACGATAATCTTATCCTGGTCAGGACTTTCTCTAAAGCATGGGGCCTAGCGGGTATAAGACTGGGCTACAGTATCTCTTCATCGAAGATGGCTTTGGACCTGAGCGACATGATGCTTCCATACAACGTCAACTGCCTGTCACTTGCCGTGGGGGAGAAAGCTCTGGATATATCGGATTTGAAAGAAGAGTCCGTGAGGAAAACGATCGATGTGCGTGAATGGTTCAGAGAGGAACTCGAACTATTGTACTTCAACACCATGCCTTCTGATGCGAACTTCGTACTGTGCCGACCTCCTTCAGGAACGAAGCCCGATTCACTATTCGAGCAGCTGTTGGAGGAAGGCTTCAGGGTCAGGACATTCGAAAGCAGGAGGTTACAGGAGTACATGAGGATCACCATCGGGGAAAGGAATACCATGGAGGCACTTTTAGCGGCACTTGAAAGCATCTTGTAATAAAATCCTCTTTAATAGTTTCAGTAGAAAAACATATATGTCCTTCTCCTAGTAAAAGGCACGA
>CAZHUM010000128.1:0-2850 GCA_964535805.1 uncultured Thermoplasmata archaeon | reverse complement strand
ATTCCCTTAGATTACTTATGGAGAGATGGGTATTTATGATTTTTGACCATATATTAAAAAATACCATTCTGGATCTGGATTATTTCACTTAGACAGCTTCTTGATGAACATGGCCAGCAGGGAGGGCTTCTATCTGTTCTCACTCGAGACAAGCTCAGAAAGTACCTAGGAAAGCCTACGGCTCTCCAGATATCTCTCTTCCAGTAGACTTCAATCAATTCCTGTACCTTTTCCAGATCCACACTACTTCCTCGGAAATCTTTTCAGTACCCGCTTCAAATCACTTCATCAAACCCTTTCTTGTCCACCAATTTAATCTCTTCGTCCAGCTCCTTCAGTTTCTTTTTAAATCCGCTTTTCGAAAATAAAATGTACCTTTCCACTCTGTTACTTCCACCCCATCTAACCTTTTTAGCCTTTTCTTTCAAGTCATAAAGTAAACCAACACCGACTTTATTTTTACTCCATTTGCATTCTCCGAATATTATCTCATTTTTTCCTTTCAAACCGACGACGTCGATCTCGTTGCCTTTCTCCCACCATCTTCCCACCTTGTGCCATCCCCTACGAAGATATTCTCTGCATATCTGTTCGAACACGAATGATTCATGTTTCTTTAAGTTCTCTTTTTCTTTACTCAAAACCTTTTCCACCTTACCCTCTTCCAGCATACTTTTATTCGGATAGATGAACTCGAACCAAAAATCGTAGTAATTATCACTCAGTTTATAGAGAGCGTTCCTGCTCTCTTTTTTCTGTGTGACCGGAAATTCTTTTTCGACCACGTGTAAATCCCTAAGATTTTTCAGGTACTGTGAAACCATGGATTTACCCAGATCGGTTCGGTTGCATATCTCACCGTATCTCGTGTTCCCCTCGGCTATGGCCTGCAGTATGGAGAAATAGTTCGGAGGTTTTCTTACCTCTTGAACCAGCAGATTTTCAGCCTCTTCGTAGAGGTAATTACCCTTTTCCATAACTTTATTTTTGAGGTTCCAATCCGCACTCTTTTTCGGGTCCATCAGATCTAGATACTGGGGTATGCCGTCCAAGAAAGAATAAAAACGCAGCCTTTCTTCCAGGCTTTTTCCGGGGAAAAAATCCCTCAGTTCTGCAAACCTAAAAGGTTTCAACTTCCACTGCCCTGTCCTTCTGCCGTAGAGCGGGCTTTTGTATCCCAAAACATGTGTTTCCATCATACCGATGGATGACCCGCACAAGATAAGAGTAACTTCTTTGCCCTTCAAGACCTCGTCCCAGATCTTTTGAAATATCGATGGGATTGCATCGTTCACATCTATGAGATATGGGAATTCATCTATGGCTATGACCACCTTTTCCTCCACCCTTTTGATGAACTCCCTGAACAGCATCCCCCAGTCCTCGAACTCGATACTCATGAATATATCTTCCTGCAGGTATTCACCCATCTGTTCCTGTAGGTCTTTCAAGTTCTCTTTCTCGGTTTTTTTTGTGGCTAAAAAATACACGTGCTCTTTTGTTCTTATGAATTCTTTGATCAACTCCGTTTTCCCCACCCTTCTCCTTCCATAGAGGATCATAAACGTAGATCCCTCCCCGTGCTGATCTTCCATCCAGGACATCTCTTTATCCCTATCGATAAAATGTTTAGACATGATTATCATAATCGTAGTTAAACATATAAATGTTGTGGTTGACGGGGGTTATTGGGTATCTCTCTATTTTTTTGAATTTGGATCCGAAGTGCCTTCTAAAAAATACCTCACGCCGCCCTGTTCTAGAAAGATGTAGATTATGTGGACGATTTGAAGTGGGGGGTGGGATATTTAACGGTTGTATTTCGGAAATCCTTTTAGATTTCCAAATAGTGTTGGAAAATAATATTCCAACAAAATTAGAATTCTCTAGAACAATTCTGATACTCGAAGGAATTTACAGGTAAATTCATGTAGATTACGAGGAATCATATTGGTGGGTAAGGATAGGGGTTTCCCCCTACGCCTCCCCGTTAGAACCGCACGTACAGATTTCCCGTAGACGGCTCACGACTTTGAGTACCCTGAGAGAGCTTTGGTTTGTTGGGAGGTAAATCTTATTTCCCAATGTTTGTTTTACTCTCTTTTCTAGGGAGCAGGAGTCTTCCTGCCGATTGCATACTCAAACAGAAGCAGTAAACCTTCATCCTTTCATTACCCCACCGACTTCGATTGTATGTTTGTTTCGTGGGATACCCGTCAGGGTTACCTACTTCCATGTGCATGCTCATTCTCAATAACCTCAGACTCCTTCGCATCGCCGTTTTACTTAAAGCGGCGAAAGGTGGAATCTTTAGATTCCAGCACATTCTCTCAAGTCTTACCCTCCAAACTATCACTAGTTCTTCATCGGCTTGAGGTCATCGCTACTATGGGTCTGTCCGATTTCTCGTGCTGCCTAACTTCGGTTTTCACCTCGGGTTACCTATCGTTCAGGGCCCACATTAGGGCGCTATATGACCATCCTGATAGGACAGCACGAGATTTCCCTCGGTTATCCAGCCTACCACTATGTTACCATCCCGACTCCAAACACAATATACGTCCCGCTCGTTATGACTTCCCCATTAGTCTACATGAATAATTTGATTATTCATTCGATTCACGGAATTTTATTGAAATTCCGTGTAAAGGGCAGAGTCGTCGCCACATATACAGCCGAATCGAGTTCACTTATGTTCCGGGCTGGTAACTCACTTCAGGACACTTTAACGCTCTCTTCACAGAGCCACGCCGTCCTTTCGTTTCTCCCTGCAATCCCGAGTGTTTCTCGTTGAGAAACCGAGAGAAAGGTGGAAATTTATTTCCAATGAACGAGCCGCAGGGGACAGGA
>CAZHUM010000127.1:0-2875 GCA_964535805.1 uncultured Thermoplasmata archaeon | reverse complement strand
CCCCTTGGAAGAGATCTAGATGTAGATCTTGTTACATCCCCGTTTTCAAAAATATCTTGACGATAGTGGGGAAAAAGAAAGATTGCTGAAACATATCAAAAAACTAGCTGGTGATCCGTATAATTCCATGAGCGGAGTGGAGATAAAGAAATTAAAAGGGAAACGTCATGACATGTACCGATTGAGGGTCGGAGATCACAGGTTCGAATATTTTATCGACGAGGGGAAGATATGGGTCGATGATGCCTTTTACAGGGGAAGAGGATATCGATGAATAATATATTATTCTAAATCTCTAGACCTTCCATATTCTTCGAGTGAAATATGCTCTTCTCGGTCTTTGTCTGCTTTATCGTGGATGTATTTGGAGTAGGAGTCTGATTCTTCTTTCACTTGTTGGAGAGTGTGACCTTCGTCGTTTTCTATCTCTACCCTTCCTTTCTCTATAATCTTCAAAGTTTCCTCAGATAGTTTCTTCATGTTGGTAAAATACATGTTTTGAGGGTTTTATAATTTTCGTTCTTTGGATGGTAGAATACATATAGTCCATTTCGTATGTATGATCATGGAGGAAAAGGAGCTCTCTGACGAAATAAAAAATGAGATCAGAATGGCTAAGGAGCAGGAAGGGATCTCTTGGGATGAATTCATAAGGATGCTTAAGAAGAGAAGGGAAGATGGGAATTTCGCAGAGTTTGAATCAATCTGAATACTTCTTTTTTGCCAGTTTATCAGCCCTTTCTTCTACTTCTGGGTGTAGTTCGTCGATATCTTTGTTCTTTAGTTCTTCCTTGACGGATTTGATTAGTTCTTTTAACTCATCTTTCTCTTTTTCATTCATCGTTCCTATTTATGAATTTAAATAGTTAATAAAATGTTTTTCCCTAACCTATTTATGTTGATGGGTCAATCTGTAGATATGTCAAAGATGGTTCCTGTTGAGATCCAATTTACTCAAGAAGAATTGGAATGTATCGATAGGTCGGTGGAGAGAAGGGGATATGATTCTAGGTCCGATTATATCAGGGATGTTGTTAGCAAACGTCTCTCCGTAACCTCGTTGGAGGAAATTAATGATACTTTCAGTGATGTTGACGTGACTGAAGAAGAATTGAAAGAATGTATAAAAGAAGTCCGTGAAGAGTTGTGGAAAGGTGAATGATCAGTCTTCTCCGTGAAGGCCCCACTCGATATCTTCTTCCATGTCTTCCTCTCGCCTTGACTCAAGTAGAGCTTTTGTCAGATCTTCTTCGCCTTGATTTTTCTCTGCTATCTTATCGATCTTTTTCGCGATCTTCTTCGGATCTTTGTCCATATTCGAGGTGGCATAGTGACAAAATAATTTAAATGTGTTGCTGTATAGTGAGAAGCAGATGAGCTTAAAATTAGTATTTGATACGTCGATGTCGGAGATTGTCGATTTTTTATTAGAAAATCCCATTATGGATTATTCAAAAACAGATCTTGCTAACGAAGTTGGAGTATCTAGAAGCACTCTATATCGAAGATGGGATGTTCTAGAAGAACTTTCTATCATCCAGAAAAGCAGAAAGTATCAAAATACACAACTCTATAAACTCGATGTGAATTCTTCCGTTGTAAATCGGTTGGGTAGATTGAAAAGGGAATTGGGGAATAATAACAATATTAATTAGTAAGAAAATCTTACTCATTTTAATGAATGGAGTTTTCATAACACGACTGTCATCTAAAGGTCAAATCGTGGTGCCTAAAGAACTCAGGGATAAGATGGATTTGAAGGAAGGTGACACCTTTATTGTACTTGGGAAAGATGATACAATCGTTTTTAAAAGATTGGATATTCCTTCTGGGAATGAAATGGAAAAACTATTGGTATGGGGTGAAAACTTCGCAAAACAGAAGGGTATTACAAAAGAGCAAGTTGTAAAAACTGTCCAAGAAAATCGTGAGTAGGGGGTAAAGTGATATCTGAATTGAAGATGTTATCCTATTTGAGCATTATGAACTAATGTGTGAAAAGAACAAGGTTATCGAAATCGCTGTGGTCCTTTCTGGGGATGTTAAAAAAAGTGAAGAAATCGATCGTATGATAGAGATAATAACTGACTTTAATCTGAAATATGATGCATCAACATCGGTATACCCAGTTTCGATAGAGGAATACAAAGATTTAAACAGTACGATCATTATGAATTTAAGGGAAAATTGAGTCACAATATGAAAGAAATTAAAAAAGAGTTCGATAGGAAGATCGAAGAAGGTCTTGAAGATATGAGAGAAGGACGTGTTAACTCACATGATGAGATTAAGAAGAAATATTTAAAAACAATTGAATCAAACCAGAGTGAGTGATTAAAAACTTCCGTTAATTTCACTTCTCTACTAATCTATCGATCTTCTCTTTTCCCTTTTCCAGATGTTTTACGATTAATTTTACATCTTCAGATTCTGAGCCAAGAAGTTCAGTAAGCTCTTCTTCAGATATATGCCCTTTAGCATACTCCAAAGCTATAGCTTCCCTCAAATTAAGAGCTTCTTCTTTTACAGCGTGAGCGATTATATTCCTAAGCCATTCACTTCTTGAAACATGAAGCACTTTTGAGATCGCATCAATTTCTTGTAATAAATGCTCATTTAATCTAACATTAACTTGGGTTGACATACCAATCGTTATACATTAGGTATTAAATGTTATAAATATCTTTTGTTAGAAGCCCAACTCTAACGAGACAGGCCAAAGTGCTCTTTCAATTTCACTTAACGGACTGGGGTATCATGTGAAGTCGTGAGCGTAGCGGAAACCCGTAGTATATATGCACCAGGTTATGCGTCCTATAGGTGAATATTTAACTTGTTAAATCCATCGAGTTTTCACACATTTTAGTCCTTTTGT
>CAZHUM010000126.1:0-2995 GCA_964535805.1 uncultured Thermoplasmata archaeon | reverse complement strand
TATATACCGATATATATTTTATATAAAATTTAATAATCTTTTTTTTATAACCAAAAAATACCTATATATGAGTTCGATGTAACGGTCAAAGTTGAATATATAGGTGTTAACAATGGCAGAGAAAGAAAGTGTTATCGAGGCGAGACTGGAGAAAGGAGATATATATCCACCGCCGGAAGAATTCAAAAAGAATGCAAATATAAACGATCCGGAGATCTACAAGTATGCTGAGGAGAACTACGAAGATTTCTGGGCCGATTTCGCAGAACGATTGGACTGGTACGAAAAATGGGATAAGGTCCTAGAGTGGAATCCACCCTATGCAAAGTGGTTCATAAACGGTAAGATCAACGCGTCCTACAACTGTGTCGACAGGCACGTTGAGAACGGTAAAGGAGACAAGACTGCGCTGATTTGGGAAGGAGAACCGATAGACGAATCGAAAAAGTACACCTTCTCAGAACTGAAGGATGAAGTTTCCAAGTTCGCTAACGGTCTAAAGGAATTGGGTGTGGAAAAAGGAGATATAGTCACGTTCTATCTTCCCATGATCCCAGAGCTTGCCATAGGACTGCTGGCTTGCTCGAGGATAGGGGCGCCGCACAGCGTCGTCTTCGGTGGTTTTTCACCGTCCGCTCTAGCGGACAGAGTCCACGATTCTCAATCAACGGTATTGGTTACCGCCGACGGTTATTACAGAAGAGGTAAAGAGTTGAATATGTGGGAGAACGCATTAGAAGCTCTCGAAAATACCCCGAGTATAGAGAAAGTCGTCGTAGTGGACAGGTTGGAAAGAGAAGATATCGAATTGGACGATGATAGAGATGTTTACTATCATGATCTTACTGAAGACCAATCTACGGAATGTGAACCGGAAAAGATGGATGCCGAGGACATGCTGTTCCTCATGTACACATCTGGGACCACTGGTAAACCCAAGGGTGTCCAGCACACAACCGGCGGGTATCTAACCGGGACTTCTGCGACGCATAAGTGGGTATTCGATATCAAAGAGGACGATATCTACTGGTGCACGGCCGATATCGGCTGGATAACCGGACACAGCTATATCGTATACGGACCTCTGGCAAATGCGACCACTACAATAATGTACGAAGGGTCACCTGATTTCCCCAATAAGGAAAGATTCTGGCAGATAGTAGAGAAGTACAAAGTCACAAAATTCTACACAGCTCCTACGGCTATCAGATTGTTCATGAAGTGGGGTAGAAAGTATCCGGATAAACACGATCTATCCAGCCTTAAACTGTTGGGGTCGGTCGGAGAACCAATCAATCCATCTGCTTGGAAATGGTATCACGAGGTCATCGGTGGAGAGAAATGTCCGATAGTCGATACATGGTGGCAGACCGAGACCGGTATGATCTTGATCACACCGCTTCCTGGGATTACTGAAACAAAGCCAGGCAGTGCGACTAAACCGTTCCCTGGATTGAGAGCGGACATCTACGACGCTGATGGAGAGAGTTTACCTGCTAATCAAGGCGGCTATCTGGTTATCAAAAGACCATGGCCCGCTATGCTCAGGACACTTTACAATGAGGACGAAAGGTACGTGAACACCTATTGGTCAGAGTACAGTAAAGATACCTACTTCGCTGGAGACGGTGCAAGGAGGGACGAAGACGAATACTTCTGGGTCGTCGGCAGGATAGACGATGTGTTAAACGTAGCCGGACACAGACTCAGCACCATGGAGATGGAGAGCGCCCTCGTTGATCACCCCGCAGTTGCAGAAGCAGCCGTCGTCGGCAAACCCGACGATCTGAAAGGTCAGGTTCCCGTAGCATACGTGATCCTTGAAGGCGAGCGAAAGGGTTCAGACGAACTCTCTCAAGAGCTTAGAAATCACGTCGGCAAGATAATCGGACCGATAGGCAAGCCCGCTGCGGTAAAATTCTCAGAGGATCTGCCCAAGACACGTTCCGGTAAGATCATGAGGAGGATCCTCAAGAAACTCGAAGCAGGAGAGCCAGCCGGAGATACTTCTACACTCAGGAATCCAGAGATCGTAGAAGAGCTCAAGAGCAGGATCAAAAAATAAAAACACTTCCACCCTTTTTCTTATTTTTTTTTTGACAATATTTCAGCAGACGGTTAACACCCAAGCTTTGCCACCGCATCCTTCCGAACATCCTGTGGAAGTGATCGGATGTGTGTACTTCACCTTAGAACCGTCCTCGTGGAGCTCGTAGTTGATGTTATCACCGTCGTATAGGTACTTGACCTTGACCGAGCCGTTCTTCCCTATACGTCTTCCGTCGAGTGTATATCCGTAGGAAACTACAGGATCGGAGGAAAGTGTGTTGTCGGTCGATGTTGTTGTCGTTCCTCCACCACCATCCGGCTGTCCGATCGAGTAAAGCAGGTTGATCTTCCTGCCGCTCAGATAAGTTGATAGATATCTGTTATTAACATAAAATTATTATTTACCATAGCCTAATATCTTATATTTTGTGTTTAATTTTACAATTATAAATGATATAAAATACCAATATGGGTAACATATTGTTATACTTATAATAGTTTGATAAAGAAAACTAATTGATGGACTTCTTTCAAGAAAGAAAAACACAACTCCTAAGATAAATGCAGGAAAATAGTAGATTGATATTAGTATCTGGATATAGACTGGATAAGTGTATATTTTATTTAATTGGCTTGCCACTACTATTCCAATAATTAAAAAAACCACTGAAACAATTAAAATCGTTTTTTTCTTTTCATATAATTCAATTAAATAGGATTTTTCTTTTTCATCAACTATCTCTTCATCATCATAGATAAATTTCATGCCAAGCGACTTATTTCGATAGAATATAATAAAAATCAACATAAAAAATTGAATCAAGAATATATAGAATCCAAACCCAACATTCTTTTCCTCGATTTCAAAATCATTAATCGAATCGTTTGATTCAATAATTTCAGAATAATGGGTTGAATATTCATCATCGATATTGATGTATCTAAC
>CAZHUM010000125.1:0-3045 GCA_964535805.1 uncultured Thermoplasmata archaeon | reverse complement strand
TATATATGGTCACATCCGATATATAACAGTAACCGTCGGTGACCGTCATCATGTAGAGGCTGGCACCTCTGAACCCGTCCATTAATTGGTCAATATACTCGTCATCAGCATCCCACTCGAGCGATACCGTAAGAGATATCTTGTACACGTTTCTCGAATCCCTTGGGTTCCTTTCGCCTAGCTCGTATTCCCATACATTCAGTAGACCGTCTCCATCCAAGTCCATCTCTGCATCTTCGGCGTCATTTGGATCTAAGCCATATTTCCATTCGTACCAGTTAGACATACCATCCTCATCTAGATCTTCTTGACCATCGTTCACAACTGGATTCATGCCATGTCGTATCTCGTATCGGTACGGTACACCATCGCCATCGTTATCGTTCATCAATACATCGAACCATAGCTCACAATCGTATTCATCAGTTCCAGTGCTTCCATCTTCGTTGCCACTTACATGTCCAGCACCATCTAATTCTTCGGTTGAATCATCTCCGTACCAAGTACCATCTGTAGTAAAGTATGTTATATCGCTTTTTTTTCCATTTCCACTTATATCCATCGTATCACTGATAGAGCCACCATTATCGTCATCTACTAATTCTATTGAGATATCAACTGATTGAGATGACCAGTCGTCAGGAACATTCCAGGTTGATTCCCAGTCCGGGTATTCATGAGCTTTATTATGGCCTTCGCCAGGATAACTACTTACATCAGAAAATCCACCGATATCAACCACTACATAAAAATCACCATCGTTATAAAAGCCTGGAAAACCATCTACCTCATCTATTTGATTCCATTCTTTTACATTAACTGTGACTTTAAGATCAACCAAGGGATTTACATCATAACTATCTAGACATCCGTCATCATCAGTATCATCATTGGATGGGTCAGTTCGTAGATACCATTCTCCTAAATCATCTTCTTCATCACCATCTCTATCTGTAGCATCGAACGGATCTCCAATAAAATGTTTGGCCTGACCGGAAACCATGCTATCCCAACCATTTACCTCTTTTCCATCATCTAACCCGTCTCCATCACTATCAGCACATAACGGATTCAAATATCTCCAAACGGTCAATTTGTAATTGCTAATAATTGCCTCGTCATTTTCGTCATTATCCCTTACATAAAGATTCCAATTTCTAGTATAATGTAAATGAGTTAAATACCAACCTCTAAATTCCTTGGTAGCGGTTTCTTCTTTATTTTCGCCCATTTCCCAACTACCAATATCCAACTTTTTATCTAAAATCATTGGGTCCGTTGTTTGTTGAGCCGAAATTATCATCTTATCTGTCCCCCCTGAAGTGATGCTTTCGCCAGGTATTGATAGTGGTTCCACAAAGATGGGTTGTATTAGTACACTAGTGTATGCCCATGGACCGTTACCATCCCAATTTTCAGCTCTTACTCTAAAGTTATATGTTACTTGTTGGTTAACTGTAAGATGTAATGTACTAATAAATACTGATTCCCCTCCATCATTTATATTATCTATAGTACCCCAACGACCTCCAATATCAGATTGTACTCTATAGTTCCTTGTATTATCTACAGATTCCCAACTAAGTATAACTTCCTCTGTTATGAACAAATAACCTCCATGGAAATTAGGAGGTTTGTATTCGGGTGGATTATCAGGTGGCGGGTTAGTAGTTATACATATTGCAATACTTTCTGCACTTTCCTTTTTAGAATTCACATTATATGCCTTTACTTTATAATAATATTCAGTCGAAGGTGATACAGAAGAATCCACAAATTTTGTTTTAGTTACTCCATCTACGAGTTCTGTATAACTAGACCCACCATCATCAGATCTCGATATGTTGTAATGCGTAGCACGTTCACTTTTATCCCATGATATTCTAACATTATTTGAACCAGTATTTTCTAAATTTAAATTTTCTGGTGTAGCTGGAGGATCTGGTCCCTCAGCTGTGAAATCTTCAGTATTAATGGTAAAACTTATTTCTCCTTTTTGTGGCCAACCTATAGGCCCAATTGAATTTAACATCATCATCTCAGTTTCTTCACCTATAACTCGAAATGAATTACTACTCTCAAAATCTACTTGTTCATATGTATTAATGTTAATTTCTTCTCCATCACTAAGTCCGTCGTAATCACAATCTGGATTGTTCGGATCTGTGGGGGGTGTATCAGAGGGGTGTGGTCCTATATACACCTTATCGATCTCTATATCCGGAGAACCGCTAAATTTGATACCAAGTGAGGCGGTGAATGCTACAACCCCCCTAGTAGTATACCATTTGTATTTATTTGCTAATGAATACCTCCATATAACTTCATAATCACCAACGTTATCCTGTAATTCAAGCGATACAATTCTACTTTGTTCAACTGTTTTTCTCATACGAATATAGATATCAGCATTGTTTGTTTGTACATCTTCTGGGCGGATAATAAATGGGGTATGATATGGGTCAACCTGATCCCAATATTGTGCACCCTCTCCAGTTTCCTCCGCATCTGTTAAACCATCCCCGTCTGCATCGTTCTCTCCCTCTTCAACATCAGCTACAGATAAAATACTAAAAGAATCCACTTGTGCCCAAACATACTGATATGTATTGTTTGGCCCACATGTATTCAATCCACCGTACAAAACCTTCCATCCATCATCCGTTAATTTATACCATCTCAAAGATGAGAAATCGGAGACAGAACCGATGTCTATTTGTTTTTTTATCAATCCCTTGTCGATATCTGAGGATGCTGATATTTGATAGTACGGAGTCACCTTTCCTGGTAGATCTTCTGGCACATTTTCCATGATATCTATCTCAATTTGCACATCCAGAGTGTTTTGTCCATTCCCATCATTAATCCTATTTGGATTTACTATAACGCTTAATCTCTCCGATTCCAATACTTTAATACCATCATAAGTAGCTTCTTCCAAAATCGGGTCATTATAAATTTTAGGATTCAGGTCCTCACTCTCCTCTCTACCATCAGAGATCAGATCTCCATCGCTGTCCCAATCCAACTGACACACTAGCCCAT
>CAZHUM010000124.1:0-3080 GCA_964535805.1 uncultured Thermoplasmata archaeon | reverse complement strand
GAAAATATTATAACCGAGCGAGGATATACTCTGCGGAGCAGGGAAGATTCATGAGTCAGGATGTTTCGGAATTCCATAGGAATTCCAAATACCGATGGGTTCAGCAGCAGGTGCGAACAGATACGCGTACTGTAATAACAACCCGGTCAACAATCGTGACCCGAGCGGGATGATCCCTCCGACAGGAAACCAACTTGATACCACAGGTGGTACTGGGAATTATGATTTTCCGGATAATATAAATGATCCAGAAAGCCAAACGAGTGATTCTTCTGACAGTGTAAGTACTAGTAGTTCTAGTAGCAATTCTCAAACTTCTACAGACGATACCACAAGTACTGAGCAATATGTCTCTCCGGTTCCAAATATAGAGGTAGAATCTTCTTATAGTTGGTGTATCGGATTGGGATCCATCATAGGATGTAGTGCTCTAGGGCTTTTGCTTGGTGATATCCGCGGATTTCTTATAGAAATAGCGTGTGCTTTAGGAACATGGTGTCTCTGCGAGGAATATTTTGGTAGCGGATGCTGGGTATTCGATGATTATCCTGGTTGGCCGAAGCGTAACCGTATTAGTATAAAAATATGTTTTCCTAGTATAGCTAATCCAATTACATGCATATTTTTAAGATAAAATTATTGAGTAGAGGATAGAATACAATGAAAAGTAGGAACTTACAATCGGGAATAAAAAATTATTTCCCTCCAGCTTTAGGTATATCTATGTTTATTTTTCTATGGACTTATTACAGCCTTGAATTTAATATCTATTATTCAATCGCATGGGCCACTATGGCCTTTATAATAGGGCTGTTATTGGGGATAATCATAAATTATACTAAGCGAATTTATAGTTCACATTACAAAAATAATGAGTAGTTAATTTTATTTAACATCTACCGATCTGATATGTTTATTAAAGTTATTGACTTACCAATATCATCTTGCAGGAATCTAAGGAGGGAAACAAATATATCTATCTTCTATTGATATTAACTCGGTGTTTTAGAAAATGGCGAAGAGATTCGAAGATGAGCATGAAGATCTGATCGGTGGGTTGATACGAACCGGGATGAAAAAGAAAACTGCGATCGTCCTTTCTTATCTATTCTCTAACGAAGAGTGCACTCAAATTGAGATGGAAAGAGCAACGGACCTCAGACAGCCTGAAGTCTCCGTAGCGATCAACGACATCAGAGCTAAGGGGTGGCTGAAGAAGAACGAGGTAAAGAAAGAGGGCAAGGTCAGAGGTAAGAAGGGATACGAAGAGTACGAGAACGACGACATCGAACACCTGATGCAGATGGTCTACGAGGAGATCGAAGAGGACGAGTGGTGAGTGTCATTCTCCACCCTGCGTCTTCGCCGAGTCTTATGGCTTATTTAAGGTTAAAATCGACCGAAAGATTGCTCGGGAAAGTGGTTTTACTTCTTACGATGAGGGGCAGTCTACCTCTACAGATGAGAGTCTTTCCAGGGTAGATTTTTCAACAATTACATGAAAAAAGGTATCTTTTGTTAATGGTCTTTTTTACTATGTCCTTAATGTTGTTCCTCTTTATCGGTGTACTTTTTAGTTCATTTAACTATATCCGAAAAATATCCCATACCCTTCAGTATTTCTTCAAAGATTTCCTGTCCACCATCAACTTCTTTGTAAATTGAATTGATTATTACCTTTTTTCCCTCCCTCCTTTCGGAAGTTAGGTTATTTAGATTATGATTCAATCTCTGATTTAATGTGTTTCGATGGATATTGCATTCGTGAGCCAAATATTCTTTGTTAGGTTCTCCGATAGTGGAATACCATAGAATTTTGAGATCCGTTCCATCTAATCCTCCTAAAAGAGATCTATCTACATTTATGATACTTTCTTTCATGATACTCTCATCTAGTTCAGTTTTTTCCTTTGATCTATATATGGTCCATCCCGATTTTGTGTATCTAAGAAACCGTCTTAAGTTACCGTTGGCTCTTTTCGAACTCATGGTTAGTGCCATATCAGTGAATGGAAACGAGAAATCTTTTTTATCTTCAACACAATTTTTCATCCTTTCTTTTAAGAAAAAGCGTAATTTATCTCTATCCAACCGTTTTGGTAAGGATATAATATCTGAAACTATAAAATTCCTTGAGTTCACAACATCTCTACTTCTGTTGTAAGTGTCAGAAAAAAATATGATACCGCTGGTTTCGAACAGCATCTCTAGTTTGTTGTAGAATGTAGTGGCCTTGTCGTCTTCTAATTTATCTATATTATCTATGATCAGGATCTCTTCTTCTATGCTTTCTGATTTGAATTCCTGAAAATCTTTACACATACAAGTTTTCTTCCCTGCATCCATGCTCAGTTTATTTATATACTGTAAAAGACTACTTTTACCCACTCCAGTCCCCCCGTTTATCACACAGATTTCTTTATGGGCTTCGAACTCGTATTCGATTATCGATTTAGCGATGTTTATCTCGTTTTCCCTATCGATGAATAGCTTATCAAGCAGGTCTGTTTTTATCGGATATAAATAGAATGGGTCGGCTTCGAATTTCATGTTATCACTTTGTTGACGGTAAGGTTGTATATTGTGCATGTTCACGGTGAGGTTGTATATTGTGCATGTTCACGGTGAGGTTGTATATTGTGCATGTTCACGGTGAGGTTGTATGTTGTGCACGTTCACGGTAATGTACGATGCTATAAATAGATTATCATCTTAAAGCGTCTGGTAGAAGAATGATTAGGGATAATCGAAGATACTGTTTACAGATATCTATCGTCCTATCTGAACGGCAGTAAGGTCAACTCTCTTTCTCTATCGGACAACCTGACGGTGGTGGAGGGACTACAACAACATCGACCGGGGACACACCGACCATCCGATCTCGATGGAAAGAGACGGAGAAAAATACTATTATCTCTATGATGGCCAGGGAAGCGTGACCGAGCTCGTTGACTCCAGCGGAAACGTGGTCAACCAGTACCGATACACGCCGTTCGGCGAGGGTAGAGTCAAGATAGAAACCGTAGAGAACCCGTACGAGTATGCGGGAAGAAGACTAGACGACGAGAGCGGAAAATATT
>CAZHUM010000123.1:0-3240 GCA_964535805.1 uncultured Thermoplasmata archaeon | reverse complement strand
TTTCCACTTCTGGCTTACTTCTTCTGGTAGAGTTGTCATAGTGATTGCTCCTTTTTGTAGGAAGAGGTTCTGGTTAAAAAATATATTGTTCGATGTGGGGTGGGGGTGAGAGATCTCTCTTCAATCATAAATATTAAATGTAACGTATATCATCTTATACGTGATTATCGTGAGTAAAGGTGTGAACTTAGGTCCTTTGGAATCTAAACTCATATTCGAGTTGGAAAAAAATGGGAAGAAGGTCTTCAATTTTCAAGAAGCCGTGGATATAGTAGGCACTTCTGATTCCTCGGTGGCTAATGTTCTGCATAGGTTGAAGAAAAAAAAGAGGATCGAAGAGATACAGAAAGGAACTTATGCACTGAATCCGGCCAAATCAGGAATTGAAGGGGATTGGATGGAAAGTATATACCTTATCATCGATCATATCGTTGATGAATATTATGTTGGCTTTTGGTCAGCGATGAACTATTGGGATATGACCGAGCAGATACCGAGGGTAAACCAGGTAGCTTTGATTAAACGGAAACGTGATGTTGATTATCTTGGTCAGAAGATCAAGTTCATAAAGATATCTGAAAAACGGTTTTTTGGATCTGTTGAGGAAGGGGTTGACGATAAGAGTTTTTACATATCTTCATTAGAAAAAACCTTGATCGATAGTTTAACCTATCCTCAGCACTGTGGTGGTCTTTATGAGGCTTCTAAAGCCGTGTGGAATTCAAGAGAGGAAGTCGATTGGGGGACTATTATAAGGTATTTAGAGAGGGTGGGTGTCAGTGCGGTGACTAGAAGGATGGGATATTTACTAGACGTGCTAAAAATAGAAAAAGAAGTTAGAAAAAAATTGAAGAAAAATTTTAAAGGATACAGATGGTTGGACCCTTCCTCATCTAAATCTGATTTTACTATCTGTAAAGAATGGGGATTGAAATTGAATCTGTCTGAAGAAGGGATGCTTAATTGGAGGAAACATTGATGGATGTTAATGATCTAAAAAGTTTGGCTGGTAAGAAGAATATACCGCAGGGTATTATCTATAAAGATTACGTTATAACAGTTATCTTAGAACAGATATCTAAGGGACCATATTTGAATGATCTTATATTCAAAGGTGGAACCTGTTTAAAAAAGATATATTTCGAAGAAACTAGGTTTTCAGTCGATATAGATTTTACATGCACTCGGGAGAATGTTACCGATGAACTGTTAGAGGACCTGAAGGAAAAATTGGAGGATAGAACGATTAGGCGTATAACCTTCGGTGATATAAAAGAAGATCAGGGATGGGGAGATAGTGTCAGTTTCAAACTGAGATATTACGATCTAAATGACCATCCTAACAGTGTTAAGATAGACCTTAGTTTTAGAGAGCAACCGGTCTTAAAGCCCGAACTGAAGGAGGTATTGATTCTAGATTACGGGTGGATTGATAATTTCGAACTCTATGTTTTTCCCCTGAAAGAGATACTGGCAGAAAAGGCTCGAGCAATTGTTACAAGAAAGGCTGCAAGAGATGTCTTCGATCTGTGGTTTCTTTTGAAGAGAGGTGTTGAGTTGGACTTGGGCTTGGTGGAGAAGAAGATGGATATATACGATGATGAGTTCAATGTGGATGAATTTTTTGATAAGATCGATGAGAAGGAGGGGGATTGGGAGCGGGACCTGATGATGCTCGTGCCTGAAGCCCCAGATTTCGAAACTGTTAGAGTAGAGATACGTTCGATTTTATGATCTTAGTTTTTGTAACCTCTTGTTACCTATACTACAAGCATTATAATCGTGGTTTACTGGAAAGCCTAACGGCTCTCGAGGTTTAAAGGTGGATTAACTCGTTGTTTTTATTGCAAAAATTTTAGTAAAAGGTATACTGTTGATGTATTATAAATTAAATATAAAAAACAGATACAAAAAAGGAGTGAAACGATGGGTATGTATGACAATGTAAAGGTGGATTTCAAATGCCCTGAATGCGGGTATTTCGATGAAGAACACATATGGCAAACCAAGGCTCTAGCTAGGATGTTAGACACCTATGGGGTTGGAGATGAGATAGAGGTGCGGAACCTGAAGATCCAGGAAGGTAGTATAGAGATACACGAGCCCTGTCCAGAGTGCAAGAGCTTCGTGGAGGGGTGGATCCGGATAGAAGAAGGAAGATTGACTGACGAAGTGTTCGATGTGAAAGTGAAGAAATGAACCCGTTTCTCTCTTAGAATTTGTCGAAGCATTCATGTACAACGCGATATATGTTACGATCAATATTTACGCTTACAAAGATCGATGTGATAGCATATGACACGATACAAAGCTCAGAACATGCCTAAGCTCCACAGCCCCTTCGTCAGGGAACATGACGAGGACGACAACTACGTCGTGATAGATGAGGTCAACGAAGGCTACGAATGGGTGTTCGAGGACGATTCCGTGATGGCGGTGGAGAAGCTCGACGGAACCAACGTATCCATAATAATCGAGGACGGTGAGATCGTAGAAGTGTGGAACCGGTTGAACCACCTCCCGTTCTTCAGTAAAAGAGGGGCATTCATAATGAAAGGACTGATCAATTCCTATTGCAGGGGATACATGGATGAGCTGGAAGACGGACAGCATTTCGGAGAGCTGGTGGGACCGAGTCCCAAGTGGAACGAGAACAAGTACGATATGGACCAGCGTTTATGGATACCGTTCTCTACATACAGTCGTGAAAAACTCGTTTACCACTCCTGGGGAAAATACCCAAAGACCTACGGATCGATATCTCGTTGGTTCGAAGAGGATCTCATCCCCCTGTTCTACGCCAAGATGCACGGGCTGAAGTACGAGACCGCTAAAAAGGAGGGATACGTGGAAGGCGTGGTGTTCACCCACCCAGACGGGAGGATGGCGAAACTGAGAAGAGACATGTTCCCATTCTACTATGAAGGGGATCAGGTGAGTGGTTAGAAGGATTTTTAGTCGTTTAAGATTTTCTAAGGAGATTCATAAATTATTTAACCTCCATTCTACCCCAGGATGTTCTATAAGTGCTTTGTTATAACCACCCTTTTCAAAAAGAATATCTATATCGTATATTCTATCATCAAAAAGTGCTTCAATGAAATCATTTTCATTCTCTGAGAAGTCGATCATTATTTTAAGAAACGGCTCAACCTCTTCTCTCATCTCCTGTAAGGTCGTTTCTCTTGATAATTCCTCGAACATCTGTCTATCTAGCTTAGGCACTTGTGATCCACTCCC
>CAZHUM010000122.1:0-3250 GCA_964535805.1 uncultured Thermoplasmata archaeon | reverse complement strand
GTCCAAGGCCTGTAAACCGTTATTTTCGTAGATCAAAAAACTACCTTTGATCCCCACCATCTCCCCTCTGTGTACTCCGGGCGTGGCTCTCGCTCTCGGTACAGCTCTCAGCGGCAGGGAGATCGGATAATCGCTAAGGAATCTTAGCTTTCCTACAGGAACTCTATTTCTAACCCCTCTGTAGCGTGTATAGATTATATCCTTGTCGATTTTACGTGCCATAGTATTGAGTTTTTTCTTCTTTCCTATCCTCTGGGATATATTCAGAATCGAGCTGAGATTTTTTTCTTCCTCCCTTGCCCCCCTTCTATGCTCCAAAGTCGCTAAAAGGGCATAGGCGTCGGCACCCTGTTCTATCAGCCTTTTTTTCAACCGCTCCTTCCTGGTCATCCCGATCTTCGTGTGCTTTCCGTGGAATGCCAGATAAACGGCATGTTCCTCTTCACAGAATCCACCGCCTTCGCAGTTATCGCAATCACCTGGTTCGAAGATACATTCCAATCGTGGTATGTATTCTGTCACACAGTCTCGGCATTGATTGAATGTGGACACAGAGATACTATTTGGACACGGAGTGTAACTATCTTCGAAGTTCCCAACGCATATTTTTCTCTGTGATACGTTGATATCGATCTTACCAAGGTCGAAATCTTCAAGATCTTCTCCGTTGTACACTAAAAGAGAGGGGTTAAAATCGTTCCAACGGTACGAAACAACGTGTACTTCCCTTTCATCGAATATTTTCTGTCTGTCTTGGATGAGGGTATCGGCTTTCCTGAACACGTGAACACATTGTCGAGGGAGATATTTTGTTTTTTCCGATATATTAAATACATTGACTCGATTTTCAACTCGATGAAATACAAGACCATACAAGATACCGTGCACGGCAGTGTAAAGTTCTACGGACCCTTTTTGGAGCTGCTGGAAACACCTGAATTACAGCGCCTTCATCACATAAAACAGCTCGGCCTCACGAAGCTGGTTTTTCCCGGGGCCAATCATACGAGACTGGAGCACTCCGTAGGTACTTACAGAGTGGCGGAGAGGATGGCTGATAGTTTATCGCTAGGCGAGGAAGAGAAAAAACTTGTCATGGCAGCGGGTTTGCTGCACGATATCGGGCATGCACCATACAGCCACACACTGGAGATCGTTCTGAAAGAGGTAACGGGGAAGGACCATATGGACATCACAAAACAGATTATAACAGGTGATACCGTATTGAAAGAGGAGAGGGATGAACCAACGATCCCGGAGATATTGGAAGATCACGGTATCTCACCTGAAAAGGTATCGGAGTTGATAAAGGGGAGGGACGAGCGGAAAAAGCTCACGGATTTAAACGTCCACGAGGGGCAGAAATATTTCGGAGAAGAAAAGTACCTCCTCCAGGTAATCCACGGGCCCATGGATGCCGATCAGCTGGATTACCTCCTTAGAGATTCTTACTATACCGGGGCAGTCCACGGTATAATTGACATCGAGAGATTGCTTCAGACCATCGAGATCCACAACGGAAACCTCGTTATAAGCAAGGGAGGTGTATCCGCCATCGAGGGCATGTTGGTAGCCAGGGGGCTGATGTATTCATCGGTTTACCTGCACAAAACAGCCAGGATAGCCGAGTTGATGCTAGCAAAAGCGGTTGATAAACTTGAAATGCCTTTGGACAGCATATCGCTCATGACGGATTGGGAGCTCTTCGCATTCTTACAAAAAGAGGGTGGTTTTTATGAAGAGATAGTGAACAGACTGAAATACAGGAAACTGTACAAGAAATGTTTTTCACTATCGACAGGTGAGCTCGAGAGTGCAGTGGGCATTGATGCTCAAGATGTGGTTAGTCTAGATGGTATCAGAAAGCTGGAGAGAGAGATCGCCCTAGATCGAAAGATCGATGAAGATTATGTACTGGTGGATGTTCCTAGCAAGGAGATCAAGTTATCTGAACCCCGGCTCAGGAAGACGAACGTTAAGATACTAGAGGATGGTATGCTTTACGATCTCACTAAATTCAGTCCGCTGGGGCGCGCACTCCAAAAACGACCCACCCAACCATGGGCACTGATGGTATCATGTCCCGAGGAACTGAAAGGAGATATAGCCAGAAGTGCTAGAAAGGTTATCTTGAAAAGTTAGAATCGTGGTATTTTCAATACCTTAAGCGTATTATGCGGCATGAGAAATATTATATACGCCTATGTAAATTAGGGGGAGAAGTTGATTATCATGGATACCGAAGAAGATGAATTTATTGAATATGAGGAGGCGGAATGCCCCACCTGCGGAGCGATCATCCCCGCCGACGCTAGTGAATGTCCTGAATGCGGTCAACTTTTCGAAGAAGAGGAAGAAGAAGAGCTTTGGGAAGAAGAACCAGAGGAGGAGGAAGAAGAATACGAAGATGAGGATGAATTTGAAGAGGATGAATTCGAGGAAGAATATGAGGGTGAAGAGGACGAAGCCCCATTAGAAGAATTCGAGGAAGAGGACGAGAAATGGGAAGGTTACTGGGAGGATCAGGAACCGAGCAAGTTGAAACTCTATGTAGGGATATTAGTTGTTTTATTCGGAGGTTTCGGTCTTGGATTGATGTCATGGTTACACAACCAATTAAATTGGTATCCATTCGTGGAAAAAGGTTATCCGGGCTACGGTTATATCGATCAAACACTTGGAGGCAGTGGGACCGTTATCACACTTATCGGAATCTTGATAATCTACCTTTGGTACAGAGATCTCAGACAGTTCAAAGGAGAAAGAGAGATACCGGAAGAGATGTTCCAAGAAGAGGAAAGTTTCCTCGGTGAAGAAGAAGGTGTCATGGAAGAAGAGACTTGGGTAAAACCAAAAGAAAGAGATGAAGAAGAGGAAATACCTGAAGAATGTCCTAACTGTGGAATGACCATATTGGAGGGAGAAGAGATATGCCCCGAATGTGGTTATGTACTGGTAGAAGGCGCCGAAATCAAGGAAGAAGAGGAACTAGAAGAAGAGGAACCAGAGATCATCAAGTGTCCAAACTGCGGTGAAGAAAATGAACCCGATGCAGCCTTCTGTAAGAACTGTGAACAAGACCTAGGCGGCGGAACAAAGATATGGACAGAGGAACAAGAGGAACTTGAAGAAGAGGAACAAGAGGAAGAAACAGAAGAAACCGAAGAAGAGTTAGAGGAATACTAACCACAATAGAATCTCTAGAATAATACCCAATCCATTTCCTTAACCCATTTCCCTTTTATTATTA
>CAZHUM010000121.1:0-3297 GCA_964535805.1 uncultured Thermoplasmata archaeon | reverse complement strand
GCTCTGTCCGGGTTAGGAGTAGCGTGTCAATGATGGCATGATATGGCGGTACACATCACCTTCCTGATCCGGTCAGTGGCTGTATACCGGTTCCTCGAAGGCCGCGTCATTTACCGCTGGTCCAGTGGCTGAGACTGGTCTTCCATGGAGGTAGCTGGACCTTCCGTCGCCGGTCCAACCAGATGTGCAGCTTTGCGTGAGCGTATCACACTAGGGACAAGAAACAGAGGGGAAGAGGCATTGTAGGTTCGTTATGAAGGCGAAAAACGGGGGGAGTACGGTAGTATAATCAAAAAGCGCCAGCCTCGTGGAAATCGGGTACACTGTACCTGGAGAATAGATAACCAGAGGAGGCTGGCCGATGAAGTATACCACGAAGTGGCAGAAGCGGTATTGGGACTGGGGAGCGGCAGCGTGTGCGGTAGCGATGGTGGGGCTGGTGATTCTGACAGTAGGAGGGGCACCGCTGGAAAGCGTGGCGGGATGGGTGGTTTGTCCTGCGTGGGTGATCAGAGGAGAGAGGAAACGAGGAGGAGGGCAGCGGGGGGTTCAGTGTCCGGGTGGGGTGAACTGGCGGGCGGGGTGGGAATGGTTGCGGCGGAGTTGGGTGCTGCCAGTAGCACGGAGCGAAGCGCTGATGGTGCTGCTGTTCTTGACAGAGTTTTGGGAATGGGAGTGGATCTGTCTGCTGCCCTGGGTAGCGTGGGTGTGGAAAGGGGCAGGCGTTGTCTGGCCCAGGCTGGTAAGGCAGAGGGGTTATCGAGGGTGGCTCCGGGTGTGGGAGGAAGCTGGACACATCGCTCTGTTGGGGTTGGTGGGATTGTGGGTGAGTCAGCAGATGCACGCGGCTGGAGGGCTGCAGGGGTGGAGTTTGCCGCTGGGGACGGGTATGCAGCGGGTGGCAGGGGTTGCCCTGGACGATGTTGGAGGACCGAATGTGGTGGTGGAGGAGGAGAAAGACGGCACCTACCACGTGCGTCTGAGCGGGACCTTCGAGCTGTACATAGATGGGCAAGTGACCTTCTACAAGCGGATGTTAGTCGTTTTCCTGGGGCTGCTGGAGGTAGCGGGAGAGACACGTGGCAGTCGAAGGACGCGGGATGGACGGACGCCCTTTGTGCGGCAACAACAGATGGAGAGCTGGTTTGGCGTTCCTCAGTCCCACATCAGCCTCTGGTCCAAGTATTGGCTGGAGGAGGATTGGGAAAAGCTGTTGAGCCATGGATGGGGCGAGATTCTGACAGCAGAGGTGCGCCAGAGGGTTGTCGACAGCTGGGCCCTCTTCCCCTGGTGGTCGGCTCAGCGTATGTTCGAACGCCTGCGCGCCCAGGGCAGTGGTATCACCCTGTCTCAGGTGAAGCAGATTGGGCGGGAGAGTGGGTGGACGCGCCTGCGGCAGCGTTTGCGGGAGGTCTACAGCATCAAAGCCGATGCCTTTGAGCCGCGAGATGGGTGGCTGGTGGAGCAGCTGTTGGCCCACGTGCAGCGGCTGGTGGAGCAGCTGGAAGCCTTGGGGGGATTGCCCCACAAGGAACAGGTAGAGTGGGAAGACCTGAAGGCAATGTGTGACCAACTGGACCTCCAACCGGCCCCAGCGCGCCGCCCCCTACCTTGGATGCTGCGCATCGAGCGGGTGCTGTTAGGCCACTGGGAACAGGTAGAGGATGAGACCGTACGCTGCATCTACTGTGGCACCACCGACGTGTCACGCAAGAGTCGGAAGCCCCGTTGGAAGCACTATGTCGACGACCAGGACCAGGAGCAGAAAGTTGCGGTCTACCGCTACTACTGCCACAATCCGGCGTGTGAGTACAAGACCTTCACCAACCTCCCGCCCAACCTGATCCCCTACTCCAAGTACACGTTGACGCGTCACCTGGCGGCCCTCCAGACGTATGAGTGGGGACAGGGTGTCTATCGTCGTACCAGCCGGATGCTGGGGGTGAGCAAGATGACGGCCTATCGTTGGGTGAGCGCCTTTGGTCACCAACTGTTGCCCGTGGCGGCTCTATTTGGCATGGTGCGCTCCAGCGGGGTGGTGGGCATCGACGAGAAGTACGTGCTAGTGCCCAAGAACGACAAGCCGGAGGGAAAGATGAGGCGTTGGATGTACGTCTACCTCGCGGTGGACAGCTACACCTATGACCTCCTGCACATCGAGATCTATCCCTTCAACACCAAACAGAGCGCCAAGGCTTTCCTGCTCGCCCTGCGTGCCAAGGGCTACCATCCCCGTGTGGTGGTCACCGACATGCGCGTGGACTACCGGGACGTCGTCTCTCAGGTCTTCCCTCGGGCTGTCCATCACGAGTGCATCTTCCACGCCCTGCAAGAGGTGCGTAAGAAAGCTAAAGAGGTATACGGCACGGCCTACGCTGAGACTCATCCCGAGGTGAAGGGCTTGCTGGAGGAGATTGACGCTATCTTCGACGCTCGCACCAAGCGCACGGCCCAGGGACGCTACGAGAAGGTGCTGGCACAACGCCAGCGTTTTGAGGCTCACATCCCGGAAGCATCAGCCATCTTCGACTTCCTGGAGCGCCACTGGGCTCCCCTTCTCAATGCTGTCGAGAGCTCCATCGTTCCCACCACCAACAACGCGGTCGAACAAGTGATCCGCATCTTCACCCAACACTACAAGACCTTCTGTGGCTTCGAGAGTATCGAAAGCGCTCGAGTCTACCTGGGCGTCTTCGAGAAGGTCTATCGCTTCACCCCATTTTCCAACGATGCCCAGGAGCGAATCCGTGGCAGATGCCCTCTCGAACTGGCCGGGTACGAGATCCAGAAGCTGCCCATGGCAGAGCTTTTCCGCGGACTCTCTCTCCAATGGCCCAATTCTGCCTTCCAGGAGCTTGTCCCCAGTGCGTGACGCTCCCGCTTTGCATCAGTGGCGGAGCTGGAGGGCGCCGGTATAATGGTGGTACATCGTCCGCCCACCTCTGAAGGTGTCACCCAAGACGGCAGGAGAAGGTATGGATATCCAGATTGCACTCGTTCTCGGTACCGTTGTCGCTGCCCTGGTCCTGTTCTCCGTCGACAGGATTCCGGTCGACGTGACCGCGCTGGGCATTCTGCTCTTCCTGATTATCACCGGACTCCTCACTCCTGAGGAGGCGTTTATGGGCTTCGGCAGCGAGGTCGTCGTCATGATGCTGGGCCTCTTGATCCTTGTGTCGGCGCTGACCCGCACCGGCGTGACGGACATCGTGGGTCGTGCCCTTCTCAGCCGCGCCGAGGCGAGCCCCGAGGTTCTCCTGCTGGCGGTGATGGTGATCGCCGCCGTCGTGGGCGCTT
>CAZHUM010000120.1:0-3321 GCA_964535805.1 uncultured Thermoplasmata archaeon | reverse complement strand
CTGAACCACTCCAATCGAAATCAGCATTTATTATATTACCTGGATCGCTGTTATACCATCCATAGATGGTTTTTCCGTTTAAATCTATTACCGGTTCCGTATTGTCTTTCCTTATGTAAATATGATCAGTTGCTAAATTACCAGCTCTATCATAACATTCTATATCGACTTTCGTTTCACCATCCGGTAAATCTTCCCAGTTAACGAACCAATTTCGGATATAACTGTTGGTAAGCGAATTGAATATCACGTGCCATTCTCCATCGTTGATTCTGTATCTCGCTTTCTGAAGTGGGCTTTGCCCGTCCCCCCTGAAGAAATCAACATTTAGAACCTGACCGGGGTATTCAGAATACCAGCCACTTGAAGGATAGGTTTCGATTCCGTGGACATCTATCGATGGGGGCACGGTATCGATTTTAACAGGACCGTAAACTGCGACTTCACTCCATATACCTCCTTCATCCTCATATTGATGATGGAAATGATAAATCCCGTCTGATTGGGGTCCGTATTGATGTGATTGAGTGAATGACTCTATTATACTTTCGGGATCCTCTATTGGTATAGTATCATCATTTTGATCTAGAATATAACATAATTTTTCGATAGGGCATCTTGCCCATCCAAAATAAGGGGCATTATCATTTGTCCATTCTCCTTCTACATGTTTGTCCGGAGCCCATGTATGAATAAAAGCTTTCTGGGGATTGTTATTATCAACATGTATCTGATAATGATCCCAACAAAATTCCATATCATCATTTACTACAGAGATGATGTATACATCTCCTTCTTCACCTGCTTCGAATAATTCAGTACTATCCCAACTGACAAAAAAGCCATCTTGAGGATACTCATCCTTCCCAATTTGATGGTCATCATCCATCCAGTCTATCATATTCATATCAGTGGGTTCAACTTCACTATAATAAAATCTAGCTTCGAGGAAATCTTGATCTTCTGTGTCAGGATCAAAGGCATCTACGTCTATCCCGATATGGCTATAGTCATCTAAGGGAGGTGAGAAATCAGTTATTACTGGTGAAAATTCATCGATATCACCATCATCGTCGAAGTCCCGGATACCGTTGTTGTAGAACAGCGAGCGGAGGTGGTGTTCTTCGACTTTGTTAGCGAAGTGTGGGTACATGTCCATTATGCTGTCTGGTTCTGTATCCAGTACATCGATGATATCGCCGAAATTGAGGTTGATAGAGTCTTTTCCTAAATGGGCTTCATATTCATCCCATTCATTCCCATCCAAGTCGATCCCGTTTATTGGCTCGTCGGGAGTGTCGTCCCATAGGTCATAGAGGATCTTCATGACGGAGCCTTCTACCTTGTGGCCGTCCCAATCGTCGTATACATCTCCATGGTAAGTGTGTTCTTTGTCATCAGAATCACCATAGTAATCATGGGCTGCAGTGTGTCCTGGGTCGAAATCTTCCCACTCATGGTTATACCCTCTATGATATTCATACCATCCTAAATAATCCTTTTCACCTCTCACATCATGTAACTCATTTTCAATTTCGTTTTCAATCATAAAACCAAAATATTGTGCCCAACCTTCGACAATAGCATGTTGTGGATTATAATCTGAATAAAACCTATGATCGGATTTTATCTCCCATGGCCACCCTGGACCAGCATCCAATTCCCCATAGGCTGCGTCCATCACTGCATGACCATATTCGTGTGCTATCCTATAAGTTTCAAAACCATGTGTTTCTTCAATATGAATATTATTTGTATAGTAATCATATTGGTCCGTATCTAAGGGCCATACTGCGGGAAAATTACAGCTAACTCCACCCATGTTTATTCCCCCGTGATTTTCAGTAAAGTCATGTGCTCTCTGCATTACTTCTAATATATGGAATGCTTTGTTTTCTTTTGTAGAATAAGGGGAATTTGTTTGTAAATTTTTAGTTTCACCATCACCTACATTATGTATAGTATTAGTTTTTATCTGATAAGTAAATCCTAATGAATCGCTAACCCCGACTTCACCATCGACACCTTCAGTAGAATAGACCCTTGCATATATGTCATATAAACCTATAAAAGGATCCCTTATGTTTACACAAAAATACCCATTATCATCGGTATGAAAATATGCTAATATGTTGTCTAATCCTCCTATAATATCATCCCATACGTTGCCATATGCGTTTCGAACCGGATGACCTATCCCATCTCCATCTTCGTATTCGAAAGTACCGGAAATCGTAACCGAGTTACCACTTGAAGATAAAGGAGATTTTTTAACATCTACAAATATTACACCTAAATCGTTTACACTTATATTAGATGGGATTTCTCTATTATAATAGCAACCTGAAAAACTATCTAGACCGCCAAACAAACCTATAAAGATTCCTTCTGGAATAGCATCTGGCAGGGGAACATTAACGGAAAAACTACCGTTCTTATCAGTAAAACTCTTAGCCAATAATTCATCCCCACCTGGCATTGAGTTATAAACTTTAACAGAATAGCATACAAGTGGATTCCCTTTCGTATTGTTGAAACTTCCTGTTACTGTTATTGTATCATTTTGATTATTATCAACCATTTCATAATTATTTTTACTATCTATAGAATTGCCGGATATGAATGATGTATTTCCTACCAATATTGCTAATGCCAATAACAAAATCGCTATTTTTCTTGTCATCTCATTAATTCTAGATTTTTTGATCATATTTCTCACTCTCCTATGGTATTTCTATGATGTTTGATTCAATATGTATAATATGTGTAGTCCCTTCAATTTTTATTCTATCCCCTTTTTTTGGTGAATATTCATCTCCCCCTGATTTAAATAAAATTATTTTATCACCTTGACCCACATTATTATCCCCATCAACATCTTTCCATTTTATTCCCGTTCTTTCAGTTCGTTCTTTTAAGAATCTCTCATGATAATATTTTACCCCAGTATCATTTTCACGGATTATTTTTATGTCAATATTTGGAGGTCCAATCGCATGACTATGTAACTCATTAGAATTAGAGTCATAAACATCTAATTCAGTAATATTTATGATATAAACTGTTTCATTTTGTGATATACCTAGTTTTATTTCCCCCTCATACATTGTTTCATCTTCCGGTATCCATGAATATAGTAATACAACGATTCCACCAACAATCACCATAACCACGACCCCGACCGCGATCCACATCTTCAGTTTCTTCTCCATCTAACATTCCTCCTGCTCGAACCTAATACGGTATATCGACTTAGAACTATATAGTAATTCGGAGCACTGCTCATCCACATCACCGATCCATCCCCCATAGGTCCCACCG
>CAZHUM010000119.1:0-3436 GCA_964535805.1 uncultured Thermoplasmata archaeon | reverse complement strand
GATGTTCATCGGAACCTGATTACAAAAGTACCTTATTTAATTCTTCTGCCGTCATACTTCATCGGGTATATCTTCTTCTAAATCTGCTTCATCTCCACTTTCTTCAGAGGTTTCTTCCGTTTCTTCTTCTGATCCCTCCTCCTCTATTTCTTCGATCTCCCCCTCTTCCCCTAGATATAGATTCCTTCCGGTCTTGAGAACTATGAATATGGCGAGGATAACGATTATCAAAGCGATAAGCAGGATGTAAAATAGCGGGTTAGATAGGAAATTTCCGTCCGTCTGCCCGTTCCCATCCGTTTTGTTATCATCTCCATCGTCATCTTCAGGCCGATATAGCGCTCTGATGAACACTTCTGAGCTGTTGACCATGTTTCCCCGACTGTCCGTAACCGAGAAAACCGCTGTGTAGTTTCCGGGCTGCATCCCTTCGTCATATTCCAGTTGATACCTATACGTATTTGTTTTGTTGTTTACTTTTACCATATCAAGCTGTATCTCGCTGATATTATCACCGTTGATTTTCAGAAGTGTTTCTGAGATATCCCCGTCCTCATCGGATGCGTTGCCTACAAAGTACAGGTCGTTGTCCGGTTCTATATAATAAATGACTTCTTGAGTAAGATTTGATCCTGATAGACCGACCTGGAATGAGTTGATGATCGGTTCGTTTTCTATGAGCCTAAGCGTCAATTCAGCGCCCCTGGCTGTGTTCCCTTCGGTATCTTCCGCGTGAACGGTAAAATTGTATACGCCGGCGGTCATGTTGACATCGTATTCGATCCTTTTTCTGTAGCGGTCGTGGCCTACCGAGTCCAGGGCATAATCCAGCCCTTCGAGCTGAAAATCATCCGATTCAAAATATACTCTTTTCACGTCTCCATCGACGTCTTTAACGGTGGCGTAGATGTCGAAATAGATGCCCTCCAGCAGCGTCATGTCGGCCTCGGCGCCCTCTTCCCCGGTACTCAATCTCAGATGAGAATCGCTTATCTCAGGTTCTTCCGAACCTATTTTAGTATAGAATATATCATATCGATAAAAAGAATTGTCATATATGTTCAGACTATCATCTACTTCAATCATATAGCTCCTGCTGCCGTTCTCGTAAATCCACCATATCTCATCACCCTCTTTGGAAAGTTCTGCATCCTCTTCGAGTTGAGAACCTTTCTCATCAAACGCCTCCATCATAGTCTTGTTGACAGGACCCTCTTCAAGGTAATCTTCATACTCTGAAAGGTCTAAGCTGAACTGATACTTTACACCCGGAGAATGTCTCTCTTCCCAAACGACGCTGTCTTTGAATATCGATGGGTATCTAGCCAGGACCCCATCGTTTTCCTCTGGATTATAATCAACTTGGGCGATTTTCTCTTTTGTATCGTCATATATGTTGTACATCCAGATGGTATCGTGCGTGTGCAGGTCTCCATCGTAGTTCTTCTCGCTGTAAACGATCCTTCCTCCGTATATGTGGGGGAATTCCTCTATAGAACTCCCCGCACTTACTTCGGTCTTGTTTTCACCGACGGTCTTCATGTATATGTCGTTGTTCTTGTTTCGATATTCTATCCACGTTATCGTGTTTTCGAAGATAGATGGATCGTGTTGGTGTATTTCCTCCTCAACGATACCGATCTCAGCGGGGTCTTCTTCCGGTGTATCATCGTCCCTGTAATTAGGTGTGCCGTCATTATCGGAATCGACGGCCAGATCGTACATGAATATATCCGAAATAAACGCATCATAGAGGCTATAATACCAATAATTCCTGTAATCCGTCCAAACTACTTTATCACCATATATATCAGGGGTGGATTTCGGTGCCCTTATATCCGAGAGAACGTACATTTCATCTTCGAAGATATCGTACATGTATATATCCCCGTAACTGTTGGATCTATAGTCTACCCAAACCACCTTACCGTCGTGTATACTCGGAGATATCTGCTTTTTGCCGTTGGTGGTGATCTGTTGGGGGGTCAAGGAACTATCCAATAGATCTAGATAGTATATATCTGAATCACCGTTCCTGTAATCCTCCCAAACGACGTAGTTACGCCATATGTCAGGTTTAATCTGTGAAGATTCATGTGAGGTTAACTGGATGGTTTCCTCTCGCGATACGTTGTAAAGATAGATATCCGAATTCCTCAGACCTGGAGATGACCATGAACCGTAAATATCGTTCCTGTAATCCTCCCATACTATGTTGCCACCATGTATACTGGACAATATCTGCCATTTTGGATCCTGTGTGATGTTTTCGATATCGCTTGGAGCTCTTGTTTGGTTGTAACTTTGATTTGAACATTCTTGAATAGATGCTCCCGCGGATACTGTGGTAAAGATCGATAACAGTATTATCGATGCTGTTATCACACTGGCATGTTTTTTCAGATCTAGAGGCATAGTTGAATCAAGAACGTCTCCAAATAAGTATTTTTTGTATCTATTAATGTAGTTATATGGAGGGTTTCTTTCAACGTTGTGTCATAAACTTTATATAATCAAATTCGTTTCTTTTGTAAACAACCTTAGTTAAAGATAACACTAATGGAGGAAAAAATAATGAAAAAAGTAATGGCATGTGGACTAACCTTGCTTATTGCTGCAGCACTAATATTTTCTAGCTTTACAGCATTGGCATTTATCAGTCCGCATGAAAGATACGGAATAGCAAACATTGACGGCAGTCCAGCCGCAGACGGCAAACAGATCACTGCGTGGATAGACGGCGCACAGTTCGGCAGTAATCTAACGTACAACGGTGATGGTTCTATATCAATAGAAACCATGGGTGACGACGAAAGTCAAACAGTATGTAAATACGGTGGTTTGGACGGCGACGAGATCACTTACTGGTTAGATAACTCTGGAGACGGCATGCCCGACACGATAGCAAACGAGAACTCTGTTTTCACATCAGGTGCGATCGTCAACGAAGATATTAACTTCGCAACAGGATCACAACCCGATATGACAGTGAAAATCAACGAACTCGTACCACAACCTGGAGATGCAGGAAATGATTATGTGTACATCTACACAACAACTGATCTCTCTGCATCAACGGATTGGAGACTCGAACAATACGACGATGGTGTAATTGGCACATTTAGTGGTTTGGGCGCAGAATACGTAAGTGCAGACAATATTCTATATGTAGATCTCGGCGGTACCGGTGTTCTAGGAAATACAGCGGATGAATTGATGCTTTCATACCTCCCGACATCGGGAGTGAATGAGGACAACTGGACGGTCATGGATCGTGTTGAATATGGTTGGGAAGATATAAAACCAGATAACACGACATTGGTCGATTATCCAGGAGCACCAGGTTCAGGACAAGGCTTGGCTAGAGTAACAGACGGTGACGATACAAACGATTGTGACGTTGATTTCGAAGTAAGAGCAGAGACCGGCAGACCAA
>CAZHUM010000118.1:0-3463 GCA_964535805.1 uncultured Thermoplasmata archaeon | reverse complement strand
ATATAAGTGTGAACGTTGTATTATTTACCATTAAATTAGTGCTTAAATCACCGTGCCTCATCTTCTTCGAAGATGTGGCCACTCGGAGGAATCATTGATTCCTCCAGACCACAAAATTTCGCAGAAATTTTGTTGGGTCCCCGTGCCCCACTAAATCATACATCGAGATGATCGTCTGAGATTTCTTCCCTCAACCCATCGATTTTACTTTTGACCTCAGCTTTAACCTGAGAATACGGGACCAAATTCGGGACAAGTCTCTCCATATCTCCAGTATACTCTTCCTTTGTTGGATAAGAGTCCCATGAAAAGTTATCTTTTAGCCCATATTCCTCTGAAAGTTTTTCCAACTTTCTCTCGAAGAGTTTAGAAGGAACGGTCATCCCACTTTCTAATAGGAACCAAACATCGTACAAGTCCCTGCCTTTAGACCTCGAAAGCAACGTTATGATCTTCTCAACTAAGAGTTCATCACCGTCCATGACCTGTACAAGAAATTTATTCTTGGTCTCGGGATATTCCGAATCGATCAATGTCCACCTGGGTCCCAGCAGAGTACCTCCCCTCTCACCGGCATCCAACCTGAATTTGTTCTGTGTCTGGTTCGTACCTTCGTATAAAGGGCCGTGAAACCATATTTCACAGGTATAAGCCTCTTCGAATACTTCTTCTTTGATGAAACCGTTCTCGATACCCACATTTTTGAATTCATTCAAAACCGTTTCAACTTCTTTTTTGAACTGCTTAGGATGTATCGTTAAGTTGAGATCGATATCTTCACTGAAACGCTCTGTTCCATAAAGATATCTTAAACATGTTCCGCCTTTGAAAATCGCATTATCATATCTTCTAAAATAATTGAACAAGAACAACCTTATCAGATAATCTTTCTCCTGCTGGTACAGATGAAGTGACGTTTTTTTACTGATATCTCTCAACTTGTCTCTCGATATCATAGTATCGCCTCCACATCCCTGTTTATCTTTATGTTCCAATCGCTGTTATGTGATCTTATAGGTCCACCATGCGGGTCCAACAGAACATAACTTTTGGATATGTGTTCTTTCAACTTGTTGAGAAATTTAATTTCTGCTAGATCTAAGACATCTAAAAGAAAACCCATCCGGGAGACTAGTGACTTGTTATCGAACTCGGTGATGTACTCTCTAAAGGTCTCTTTATCTAATTCATCATAACCATTTTTCAGGCATTTCATATATTCCTCCAGCCCACCACATTTGTGAAGCATATAAAGGGAATCCACCAATGCCTTTTCTTTAACGGCCATGATTGCACCATCGATGTCTTCATATCCAAAGAACCTCTTCGGCTTGAAAGTGGAGATCTCTATCTTTTTATCTCTAACATCTAGGTTATCGAATTGCTTCGTAGAGACCAGTTGTATCACGCTGACTTGCTGCTCGGTGAATCCATGATATGATAGAGAGGTCCAGAAGCTGATATAGGACGGTTTTACAGCTTCCGTTATAGCTTGGAAAGTCTTATCAAAAAATTTCTCTTCTAGTGAATATGTATCTTTCTTTATCCGTATGATATGCCCCTTCTTGTTGAGACTGGAAAGGGTGTTATGGATACGTGTCTTTTCCCAACTAGACAAAGCTTTGATCTCGTCCACACCAAAAACGATAAGGTCATGTGACTTTATGGATTCCATCACAAAGGCTTCGTTCTCGGATAGGGGCCTATAAGTTATACTCTTATATTGTTGTTTACCCATTATTTGGGCATATGTTTTGTAGTAAATACTATTTTCGGTCGATGACCGGCATCATTCACCGTACCGGGTGACTCAAGCAGGCTAGAATATATCTCATAATCGTATCCTAGGAGGATGTACCTTTATTCAAAATCCATACGAAGAGTGCTCCGACTAGAATCTTTTTTCGGTGTGTTATATTGGCTATTTATTGCGTAAACAATAAAGGTTAGGCCTATCGAGGGATTTACTTGTCGAGAAGAATAACTGGATACACTGAGATGTAAAGCTCGTAAAAAACCTGAGTTCATCTTCGTTATTAGAAAGAGAAGATAAACACGGACCTCCGACCCAGTCGTTCCATTTTTTACTTCTTCAGATATGCCATACCATCCGGATGAATGCCAACAGGTATCCTTTTGATCTCTTTCAGTTCATCTACATCGATGACGGAAACATCATTGGTCTTGTTGTTGGCCACGTAGGCTCTCTTCCCTTCCGAATCGAAGGCCGTACCGCCGGGCCAAACACCGACGGGTATCCTCTTGATCTCCCAGGGGACTATTTCACCGTCCCTTTCGAAGTCCGTCTGGATCACCGAAACATCATTCGATTCTCTGTTCGGAATGAGGGCGTACTTCTCATCGGGCGAGAAGACTATGCGTATCGGCGTAGTGCCTAGCCTTCTCTTGAATTCGACCTCATAATCCTCTGGATCTATCACGAATAAAGTACCGTCCTTCTGGTTAGCTACGTAGAACCGCCCACTTTCCGAGTGGAACGCGGTCCCCTCGGGTCCTCCACCGACATCAAAGTGATCGATCACCTCTTCCTCAACTGCATCCAAAACCGTCACGTTATCGCTGCCGATGTTGGGCACGAAAACTTTCTCTCCGTCAGATGAGAATGTTATCATATGTGAGTGCTTCTGTCCAGTTTGAAAGTGGTTCACTATCTCGTCTTTCTCCGTATCGACCACGAATATCATGCTGCTGTAGGTCGAGGCCAAAAACAGTCTTCCGTCCCCTGAGATTCCAACGCCGTGGGGGAAGTCGAAATCTTCGTGCTCTATCCTCTTTACGATCTCAAAACCGTCGTTATCCATCACATCGAGTTCGTTTCCCAGTGAACATGATATGTAGGATTTCTTACCATCTGGTGTGACAGCTATCTCGTGTGGATTGTGACCCGTCTCCACCTCTTTCACTACCTCACCGTTATCAAGATCCACTATAGACACTGAATCCTCGTCCTTGTTCAGAACTATCAAGTATTCTCCCATGTTATCGATTAAAAATACATACTCTCATGTATATAATCTCTGCCAAGATATCTCCCCGAGCTGGGTGATCATCTCAACCGATGTACATAGTTTCGCTACGTTGATGAAGTTAAAGCATTGCTCCGACATTTTCAATAATAAGTGATCCGATTAAGGAATCAGAAAATTTATATCGATTGGTTTCTACTACTAACATTATTTACTTTAAGGAGACAGTAAAATGACAAAAAAAATATTCGGGTTCGGATTCGTATTTATGTTGATTTTGAGCGGTTTCCAGGTCGGAGTAGGTGGAATGTTTTCTCTCGAAAAAGATGGACAAGATATCATGTACGATAACGGAGACGGTACACTGGGCGATCCATACGTGATAACGAACCTAACAGAATTACAGAATATGAGTGCAGACCTTGAAGCGCATTACCGACTAGGTAACGACATCGACGCCTCTGGAACATACGGAT
>CAZHUM010000117.1:0-3498 GCA_964535805.1 uncultured Thermoplasmata archaeon | reverse complement strand
ACCGCTGGACTGGGACTCTGATGGTGATGGACGATCGGACGGTGAATCGGAGATAGTAACGGATGATCCTGAAGATCCAGATGATGACGACGATGGTATAGACGACGAGACAGAACAGCAGATGGCTGAAGAGGGTGCTGGCGTATCATATTTAGAAGAGGATTCCGATGGTGACGGGCTGCTTGATGGGGATGAAGATGCAGATCAAGATGGTGAATGGGATTACGTTGATGGTGAAACAAAACCCGACCATCCAGATACTGATTTGGATGGATGGTACGATGGACCAAAAAATCAAATTTTCAACGTAAAAATAACAAGGATAGAATGTTTTGATGAACAGGAGGACAGTACTATTTTCGGGGACGGTGATGACGAATTATTCATAATTGCGGATGATATAAAATACCCTGACAGTGGTAATTGGGACGAAGGTTTTATCGATATAGATCAAGGGGATGATTTAGACAATATGGACAAATTGGTTTTCCAGAGGATAACAAATACGAAGAAAAAGATCGGAGCAGGCTCAAAAGTAAAAATTGAATTTTGGGAAAAGGACCTTTGGAATGATGACAAGTTAGTTGAATACGACATAACTCTAGGAAGTGATCGCAACTTCAAAAAAGAATACTTGAGTGACAGCATAACATTCGATACCCAGTACGACTTCTATTTTTCTACAGAGGTAATCAAAAAGTCAGACCCAAATCCACTTCAATCTATAGGTGATACTGACGGAGATAATCTGCCTGAATGGTTTGAAGCAGATAAAGGTACGAACATCTGGACAAGTAAAAAGAGCGATGTAAGTTATAGGGTTGTAAATGTATGGGATTCTGATGGTGATTCACAAGCAGATTATTTTGAAACAAAGATCCAGTCTCTACAGGAGGACGAAGTCAATATCTGGAGAAAGAAAGCTAGGAACGATGTATATTATTATCCAACTGATTATAATTTAGATGATATTAAATCCTGCCAAAAACATGATGTGACAGTTGAAAAGGTATGGTATCCTGCCGTTGGTTGTCCTGAGATAGTTCAGAAAGATGGGCAATTAGTAGTTCAGATAAGTGAGATGTCTGCGGTAACACCACCACTAGATTACTTTATGATAGTGTTGGAAGATTCTTCGGATGCTTCCAAAGACGTAACATATGCGTTAGAAAATATAGATAGAGATATTAATGCAGGGATATTGAAATTGACAACTACACTCAGTTCCACAGGTTACTATGGAAATCAACTCCAAGAAGGTTTATATGACTTGAAAGTATATCACGAAACAGCGAGTGGGTACGAACTCTATGCTAATGAGATACCCCACTCGGTTCAAGTGATAGGAGGTTTCAAAACGAATTTCAAATTCGTGCAGATAACTGATACACATGTAGGTGATCCATTGGGAGACCCCCTGACGAATCTGGGACACACGGATCCATCTTATGATGTTGCACATCTTCGAGCATTAATTAAAAGATTAAACGAAATCGAGAATCCGGATTTTATCTTGATCACAGGTGATCTTATACACGGAGATTGGTTAGACAATAAACAAGAGAAACAGACGAAAGCGGTCAGAGCGTGTATAATGCATTCAAAAATACCAGTATTCACTGTTCCGGGTAATCATGATTATGCATGGGATAGTATAATTTATCCGAACAATGATATAGAACCTTATCAAAAATATATAGTACCTGGCTTTAAATCCAAAACATCCACATCGGTTGTAGAAGGTGATTCATCAGATTATAGTTTTGACTATGGAGATATACATTTTGTAGGATTGAATTCGGGCCAACCGTGCCCTTCAATTTTAGATATGACATCTGTTGGTTTATCCGATCAGCAGATGAGCTGGCTGGAATCAGATTACACCAGTGCGGGAAGCACGAATACATTCGTGTTCATGCACCACCCTATCGTTGGACATAATGGAGAAAAAAACATCATCTTTAATAGAGAGGAATTCGTAGAGTGGGCGAACAGCAACAACGTGGAGGCGGTCTTCTACGGGCATACTCACGGGGATCATATCTTCTATGATGTTGATTCCACTCAGATCGATAACAATCTACCGGAGTTATCAAATCCACGAGATAAACATACAATATATTTCAACCAAACACCTCATTATATCGAGTCTAAAAATTCTACTTAAGGAGGTGAAATGATGAAGAAAATCACTATTTTGGTTACGATCTTTTGTATTATATCAATGGGATGCATTTTTGAAGAATCTCCCAATAATGTTAAAGGAATTACTGGAAAAGAAGCTCAGGAAGTAGCTAATCTTACTGCGATGGATTGGGATGTGAATGCTACTCTGATCTTTGTAACTGGTAGTTCATCACATTTAAGGGATGGTAAGTTCGAAAAAATAACTTTTAGATATTGGAATCTAACACAAAATGAAAATAATTGTCTAGAAATTTCTGTTTCAAACAGCTTAGAAACTCAAATTAGAAAGACAAATAGACATCATGAACAGAACATTATCACCAACTGGACTATAGACAGCGACGAAGCATACGAGATCGCAGAAGCCAATAAACAGATAAACAACTATCTTAAGGAATACGATGATGCAGAAGTCGATAGTTTTCATTTATCAGGGGGAGAAAACAATTCAAGTCCGGAATGGTGGATATATTGGACAGCAACAGATTGGGGCTCTCCTGTCAATGCTCATATAGTGATAAATGCACAAACAGGAGATGTGATTGAAGTTGAATCAGATGTATAAAAAATCTAACACCGACGGCGACGGGCTGAGTGATAAGGAGGAACTGGACGGGTGGACTGTGATCGTGGAGGTAGATAATGATGCGAGTACAGTCGATATAGAATACCATGTGGAATCTGATCCGTTGAAGAAAGACACCGACGGTGACGGGATCGAAGACAAGAAAGAGAAAGAGTTAAGGACGGATCCTACAAACGTAGATACCGACGAAGATGGTATTGCGGATGATGATGAGATCGAAGACAACTCCGGTGGTGGATACTTTGATGATGGAATCGACAGCGATAATGACGGGATGAACGATGGTCCGCTGGATCACTCTTCGGTGGGGGCGAAAAGCGACGGAGAGGATGAGATAATCGTACCGGAGGAACCGGAAGATCCCGATGATCCACAACCGGACATAGATTCCGATGATGATGGTCTTAAAGATTGGGAAGAGGATTGGAATGGAAATGGTGTGTTAGATAATGATGAAAAGCATCTAACATCTCCGTATTGTCCAGATTCTGACGGAGATGGACTATGGGACGGATATGACGTTACAATAACTATACCTGAGCAGGAAATAACGATTTGGACATTCACAATAACTATACCTGAACATGATGTTACTAAGGAAGGTGAATTGTCTAAAGGCACTGAGAATACAGATCCGGATACCGACGATGACGGCTGGTACGACGGACCGAAGAATTTTGGTGTTAAATTAAAACTAGAAAAAATCAAATGTAAAGATGAGCAGG
>CAZHUM010000116.1:0-3556 GCA_964535805.1 uncultured Thermoplasmata archaeon | reverse complement strand
CTGGGAAGAGGATTCAGGCGAGTACCACGAGACGGAGAGTACACCGGATAACGACGAAACCTCTTTCTGAAAACCCTTTTTCTCCTTTTTTTATTTCATCGGGAAAAGATAAAAACCCACACACGCATCCGAACGCATGCTCGAGATAGACGGATCCTACGGCGAAGGCGGAGGTCAGATACTGAGGACAGCTATCGCTATGGCTACGCTGAAGCAGGAAAACATCAGGATATACAACATCCGAGCCAACAGGCCGAATCCCGGGCTCTCTCATCAACATATGATGGCGATCAACGCACTGAAAGAGATGAGTGGTGCCGAGGTAGATGGAGTTCATAAGGGGTCGAAGGAGATCTTTTTCTCACCTGGAAAGATCAAGGTTGGTTTCTACCGATTCGATATAGGTACCGCTGGAAGCATTACTCTGCTGCTTCAAGCCCTTATCCCACCCGCCCTGGCAGCACAGGAAGAGTTAGCAATCGAGGTAAAAGGAGGAACGGATGTAAGGTGGTCACCTCCCTACGATTACTTCGAGAACGTCTTTTTACGGATGCTTGGGAAGATGGATATAGAAGTTAGCTCGGAGCTCGTCAAGAGAGGCCATTACCCGAAAGGAGGCGGGAAAGTAAAGGTCCAGGTTACCCCTTCTAAACCTAGAAGATTAAAGATCGGTAGAGAGGTAGAAAAGATCCAGGGCAGAGCATTCGTTACCAACCTTCCGGATCACATCGCCAACAGGATGAAGAAGAGCGCTCTGAAGGAGCTTTTAGATTACGACCTATCCATAACTACGGAATCCTACAGTTCACCCAGTGCTGGGACGGGGATTACATTATGGACGGAAGGCACAAAAGTGGTCGGTTCGGGAGTTCTGGGAGAAAAGGGAGTGCCCGCAGAAGAAGTCGGTAAAGAAGTGGCGGATAAACTTAAGAAGAGCCTGGATGAAAATGTAGATCTAGACCCGTGGTGTGCCGACCAGGTCATACCCTACCTGACAATGTTGGATAGCGGTGGAAAACTAAAGATCAAAGAGAAAACAGGTCATCTAGAAACCAACGTTTGGTTGGTCAACAAGTTCGTTTCAGACCCGATAAAGATAAAAAAGGAAGAGGGATATTACAGTATCATATACTAGAAGGTGACTCGATTGAAACCCAAGGTTATAGTGAACATGGCCATGTCGGCCGACGGTAAGATCGCCCTGTCCGATAGAGGGGAAGTCAAGATATCCGGGGAAGAGGATTTCAAGCGAGTCCACGAGCTGAGAAATAGAGTGGACGCTATCCTGGTCGGTATCCGTACCGTCCTAGCCGACGACCCTAAACTCACTGTCAAAAATAAATTCGTCGACGAACCCGATCATCCCCTGAAGGTCGTTCTGGATTCCAAAGGTAGGGTACCGATGGATGCACAGCTATTCCATGAAGGTGAATACCTGATCGCGACCACTGAAGACACAGATAGAGAGGGTTTTGTGAAATGCGGAGAAGGAGATAGAGTAGAGTTGAAATTAATGATAGATGAGTTGGAGAAGAGAGGTGTCCAAGAACTGCTGGTCGAGGGAGGTGGAGAAACTGTTTATTCATTCTTCGAAGCCGGTTTAGTGGATGAGCTCTACATCTTCGTGGGAAGCAAGATCATCGGAGGTAGAAACGCACCGACTCCAGCGGATGGGGAAGGGGCTGAAACGATCAACGATATCGTCGATATGGAACTGATCTCTCACGAAGAATTAGATGATGGAATCTTACTCAGATATCGGGTGTTGGGTGATGACTAAGTTCCTTGTAGACAGGATGCTCGGCCAGACCGCTAAATGGTTGATGCTCCTAGGAATAGATGCCGCTTATTCAAAAGAAGAGAGCGATGACGAACTTTTGAAAAGGGCAGAGGAAGAGGACAGGGTGATAATCACCAGGGACAAAGAACTGAGCCAGCGTGGTCGATCCCTGTTAGTAGAGAAGGTGCCTGCCGAGGAGATAGTACCACAGGTCTTAGAAAATTACGAAGTAAAGATAGATCCACTTTCCAGATGTTCCGTTTGCAATGTATCGGTTATCGAAGTTGACAAAGAATCCGTCGAGGAGGACGTGCCAGAGGGAATATACCAACGTCATGATAACTTCTGGAGATGTCCCGCATGCAACCGTGTTTACTGGAAAGGAAGTCATTGGGAAAAGATATTGGAGAAAGTCGAGGGTATGACCCAGGGTTAGAATCACAAGGTTAATAAATCTTAAGCGATTTACCCCTTTTGAGTAAATTAAAAATATAGGACCGTGAGGATTATGAAAATGAAAAAGATGCTTGTTATAGTGGTCACTTTTTTCCTGTTTTCGAACATTTTGATTGTAGGCTTCGATGCTCGAGGCCAAGATCATGAAAGTAAAGAGATATCTAAGGAAAATCCGGTGTTAACCTCTTCCGGTTATTGGATGGACACATCTTGGAGATACAGGAAACGCTTGAATATATCAAATCCACACCCCGATTATCAGATGAAAATAAATGTCTCTTACGACGGTGGAGGGGAAATCAGCTGCGAGGGTCACTGTAACTGGAATTTCAGTGATATACGTTTTACAGGCGCGGACGGTATTTCGGAAAGGGCTTATTGGATAGAGGAGAAGGTGAACGGTAGTTACGCGGAGACATGGGTCAATACATCTGGGGAAGATATGATGTATCTTTATTATGGAAATCCCTCTGCTTCGTATAAAGGCAACGGGACAGATGTTTTTCTCGCCTTCCACGGAGATATAATAGAATCGTTCGGCGATCATGATGATAGTGGAACTTTGATAACGTTCAATAACATGTCCTACACTAACAATTCACGTGTCCATTACAAGTACTTTTATCAGGGAAACACTAACGGCAGACCCGCATACATATATACAATCTATGATGGTGTAACTATCGACACCAATTCTTTTACAAATCCATATAAAGGCGACGGTGCAGATAAAGATGATGTTAGTACTTATGCTTCCAGGGATTTTGTAGAGACCGATGAAAACATCACTGATACAGTAAGGTTCGATTTTGAAAACGGCGATTATAAATTGAGGATAGCAAATATAGGCATCAGTTTATATGTACAACCGTCATCATCTTGGGGTGAGATAGGAGAGGAAGTAGATGGTATATCTGTTATTTCATCAGATCCTAAGCATAGCGAGGAGAATGTACCTATAGACAGAGATGTCTCTCTTATTTTCTCAGTTTCGTTGAATACGAGTATAATACCCACCCTGAATCAGACCGGTGGAGTAGACAACGGAGGATGGACCTTCCAGGGGTGGTCTTCTACATATATGGACAACGATACCGCGACGTGGAGTCACAACGATTGGGATACCGGTGACCATGTCACCTTGAATGTTTCAAGTTATGAAGATATATCCGGGAATCAAGGTAAACCATACCAATGGAATTTTACCACGGTTTTCAACCACGATATTGAAGTTGCATCCATCTATGCTCCAGCTGAGGGGTTAGCCGGAGATAACATAATAGTAGAAGGAGATATCACTAACGTCGGTCTGAACGACGA
>CAZHUM010000115.1:0-3681 GCA_964535805.1 uncultured Thermoplasmata archaeon | reverse complement strand
GGTGGAGAAGAGATACCAGAAGATGAGGAAACAACCTGGAAAGAATATTATGAAATAAAATGGGGTACGTATTGGAACGATGGAATTGGAATTGATGATCAGGATGATAGGATGGATTTACCAGAAACAGATTATGATGGTGATGGTATTTTAGAAGATTATGAAGATTTTGACAATGATAGAACTGAAGAAGGGGGCGGAAGAGGAAGTTTAAATGAATTGAGTGAAGTGTATGTAGACAATCATTTTGAACCAGAGAGAGCTGGATTCTTTCATTATGTATTATTTATTAATGATATACATCCAAATTTAGAAAATGAAGGTGATGCGAAGGGAATAACCCCTGGTAGATTAGCAGGAGGTAAAGAAGGCGGTGAAGAAGAATATATACCTATCGCGCCCGAACAGGATTGTAGTTGGGGTGATGGTGATGATAGTATGGTCGCAGAAGGCACTATAACAGCTCTAATAGAGATATATCGTCCTCAAAAGCAAGCACATTATTTTATGCATGAGTTAGGACATCAATTAGGATTATTGAAGGTATATGATGAAACAAGCCAACCTACAAGCTTTACTGGTATTGATGAATATGGAGAAGACGAGGGTGGTGATGGTAGAGATTTCGAAGATTATAAAAGTGTGATGAATTATGATTCATCTGATAGGTACATAGGGTATGGATCAGGTTGGAGTCAGCAAACTGGCGATTGGAATGACTGGGAAGAATTGAGATTAGACTGGATACGCTATCACTGGTATGAAGTGGAGGGAGTGAATGCATAAAAAGGAGTGGGTGAAATGAATAATTGGATAACTAATCAGATGAAAAATAAACTAGAAATAAAAAGAATTATTGTTATTATAATAGCATTTTTGATTATAATAACGTCCATAGGATATGTTATTATATGTAAAAATTTTATTATATTAAATGATTTAAGAGATGCAAATCCAGATCAGATTGGAGGATATATAGAAATAGATGATAAAAAGGTTTTAAAATTTAATAAACCTTCTGACTTGATAGGTTCTTCACCTTCATCTTATATTAGAGAAGATTCAGAGGTAATTACCTTAGCTCCAGGATCACATACATTAAAGATATTTTTTAACAACGGCTCTCATTTTGGTACTTTTAATTTTTTCCAGGACTACAACAAACAAATCCGTATAATTATTTATGATAATATGGAAGTCTCATTTAAAGAATCTCATTTTTATCCTTATCCGGCGACCAATTTTTCACATATTATAGGTTTTTCGGACATAGAATTTATACTATTTTTTTTGGGATTAACATCGATGATAATATTTTGTTTACTTTATTGGCATATTACCGGAATTAAGATTAGGAAGGAGCAAGGTAATGATGAACCCAACTCGAAAAACAAAGGAGGATAAGGAACATAAATCATGGGACCCCACCGGCTCGGTGGACACCGACGGCGAAGGTCTGCCGGATTATATCGAACACGACCTTGCTAAAGAAGTTAGGAATCGGTGGGATCCACTGCCAGATCAGAGCGATGTTTTTGTCGAAGTGGATTGGATGGAAGGACATAGGTTCCAAAGAAAAGCTCAGATACTCGTTGTAAATCAATTTTACAACCATGATATCTATCTGCATATCGATGATGGATGTATGGGCGGTGGAGAAGAGATACCTGAAGATGAGGAAACTAGTTGGGAAGAGTATTGGGAGATTAAATGGGGAACTCATTGGAACGATGGTGTAGGTGGTGATGATGGAGACTGGCGTTTAGATTTACCTGAAATTGATTATAATAACGATGGTGGTGATCCATCCTTTTACGAAGATTTTGACGAGGATGGAGAATGGGGAGGTCTGAATGAACTTAGCGAAGTTTATGGAGACAATCATTTTGAGTCGGATAGGGCGGGGATCTTCCACTATGTGTTGTTTGTGAATAAAAAATATAATGATGAAGAAACTGGTGGAGCTACACCAGGTAGAATGACTGGAGGAAAAGAAGGAGGTACTGAAGAATATAGAGAAGCAGACCCCAACAATCCTGAAGCTTGTGTTTGGAGAGATGCTGATGATATTATGGTTTTTGATGGAGCAATAAAAGAATCAACTCTTAGAATTGATATTTTTAGTTTTCAAGCCCATACATTTATGCACGAATTAGGACATACTTTAGGATTTGGGAGAAGAGATGCAGTAGGAACAATTGCACAACCAGATGGATTTGCTGGTGTTGATGACAATATTGAAAAAGGGGGCGAATATGAATTTACAGATTATCCAAGCGTAATGAATTATGATACACCTGATTGGTTTGTAGGGTATGGATCTGGTTGGGGTAATGCAGCTGGAGATTGGAATGATTGGGAGAGACTAAGGTTGGACTGGATTCGTTATCATTGGTATGAAATAGAAGGGGGTGACGCTAGTGACTGGTAATAAACAACCATTGAAAGATTTGTTTGAAAAACCATTTGTAAATAGAACAATAGTAGTATTATTAGTAGTTATAATAACAATATCTTCTTTTTGGTATTTCCTTGGAGGAAGATGTCGTATAAGTTGGGATGATTGGAGGTATACTAATATATATGATAGACCGCCTATAATAATAACATTAGATGGTGAGAAAATTGCAGTTTCAGATATTGATAATGTGGGTGGATATGTCGAGGGGAAACTAGGATATAATCACAAAGATTTAGTTTTATATCCCGGTAAACATACAATAAAATTGTCATTTGAGAATGGTACATCAATTGAAGAATATGAATTTTTCTTTGATATAAATGTTAATATCTATTTTTTAATTGAATACAGTTACAATATTTCTTTTGATAAAAGTCATTTTGATTTGAACAAATATAATGATAGTTTTTTTATAGGCTTAAATAATATACAACTTTTATCATACATAGTTAGTGTCGTTATATTATGTTTATTAACTCTCAAATATTGGAAAATATCAGTTCAAAAAGAAAAACATGAAAATAATGGATTGGAAAAAGAGAAAGGTAATAATAATGAACCCCACTCGAAAAACAAAGGAGGATAAGGAACATAGATCGTGGAACCCAACCGGCTCGGTGGACACCGATGGCGACGGCAAACCGGACGAGTCACTACCCGCACCCGACTGGTTCAAGGGAAAGAAGCTCAAAGCCGACAACGACGACGACAACGACGGCGTTAAAGACACCAAAGACGCCTTCCCGCTGGATGCCTCGGAGTGGAAGGACACCGACGGCGACGGGATCGGAGACAATGCGGACACCGACGACGACAACGACGGCTTGACTGATGAGGAGGAGGAAAACATCTACGGCACCGACCCGAAGGACACCGACAGCGACGGGGACGGGCTGAGTGATAAGGAAGAACTGGACGGGTGGAATATATACATAGAGGAGAATAACATCGTCTCACCGGATACTATCCGTAGAGGTGTTCCGTCTGATCCACTCAAGAAAGACACCGATGGCGACGGGATAAATGACTTTTATGAAAAGACACTCGGTACGGACCCGGGAAGAAAGGATACTGATGATGATGGTATTGCGGATGATGACGAGGTCGAAGACAACTCCGGTGGTGGATACTTCATACCTGATGCAGATACAGACGGCGACGGCACCAACGACGGACCGCTGGACTGGGACTCTGATGGTGATGGACGATCGGACGGTGAA
>CAZHUM010000114.1:0-3722 GCA_964535805.1 uncultured Thermoplasmata archaeon | reverse complement strand
AAAACACATGCCCTCTAAATCAAAAACATCCAGAAACAAATATGAAACACATCAAGTCCTTAAAACATACTCATTAGTCTTTAGAAACTAAACATCTTCAAGGGAAAACGCGTAGTAATCTTTCAGTTTAATCATAAATTCTACACTCTTATCTAAAAAAGATTCATCATGAAGGATTTCTTTATCTCTCTTTATTGACATCCCACAATTCAGTTCAAATAGATCGTACTCTCCCATCTTATTGATCAAGTAATCAACATCAGACATAGTAACATCTTTGTCACCTAATTTGATACTCACAACATCTGTACTATCAAATTTTCTAGGACGAACCTCGATCCTTTTACGTAACTTCAATTCAAATCCATCCAAGCCCTTCAGTATCTCAAGAAATCCTTCCTTATCCTCTTCGATATGTTTCTTCATTTTATTAGAGGGCTTCTTCCCTTCAATCTGAACACCCATGCAGAAATCATCGGATGTTACGAGGAAGTTGAAGTGGGGGACATCTACTTTCCTTTTTATCGGTGGGATACACAAAACACCCCAAACATGTGGAGATGTTTTACTCAAATTACCAACATCTACCTTGAGTTTGTTATACAGACTATGATCTTTCAATTCTCTGCTGAGTTCATTTAAATATTCTTGAAGTTTTCCTTTGACTCTCATTCGAAGTTCTTTTCTTGGATCTTCTTCTCTGTACAAAAATGCCTCAAAATCTCTTTTTTCCCAACCGGTGAATGGACTCATATTTATCATCTCCAAATATTCTAAAAATTGTTTTACTATAAAGGATGTTCCAGACCTACTCATTTCTTTTTCCAAACAACAATAAATTTCTTTCCATGTGATGAACCTTAGGTTACCTATGTTCATCTCTTCTATTTTCTTTACATCCTTAGAACGCGATGTAACACAAACCAGGAATCCGTTTTCTATAGATCCTAGATGTCTGTTTATTTGATTCTTGTCCAAATACGAACCTATTTTCGACTCAATATAGATATCATTGTCACCAACCTTTATTAATGCATCTGGTCTGCTCAACTCTTCGGACACTTGTAGATCGTAATATATTTTTGAACTATCAAAAGGTAGGTTCATTCTATCAAAAAAACACTTTAAAAATTTATTTTCACTATGCTCAAAAGTGTTTATCAGTGCCTTTGTAGTATTATCTTCAATCTGTTTATCGAATTGTTTATCCTTTCTACTGGAAGGTCCTCGATAATAATAGAAGATGTTCCTAAAGGGGTTGTATTTTCTCATAGACTTCTACCTGCTGTTTTCCCGTATCGCATAAGGAACGAGTGATTAAATTGTTTTTGGTCTCTTTAGATTGAATCATCATATGTCAAAAAGATTAAAAATGTACAATCCAACAAGACAATCTTCGATTTTAGGTTTATATCTCATATCAACAAAATCACTGTCGAAGGAAGCTAGTACTATCTCATTATAACCTTCTTCATTTTTCAAGTGAAAGGCATCAAGGGCTATGTCTCTATCGGATTTGTTCTCCATAACAGAGTCCAGTTCTGAATATTTCTCGGGATAAACTGGAAGATATTTTGAAGGAACATTATCAAAAAAATGTATATCACTATCCAGATCATTTTTCATACGATGAAGGAACTCCATAGGAGGACGAAAATCATCATTTACGTCTTCCATCATCTTGCTGAGAGGATATCCACTCAGTAATAGATTTCGTATATTGAAAAATTTGTATTGTAGGTATTTTTCCAATGAGGAAAACCGTTCTCTTTCGGAAAATTTTTTCTTAATAAAACCAAATAGATCTTCCCTCAATTTTTGATCCATTCCTGGAGTAAAATCAGAAGATATTAACTCAAAAGCCTGCAGTATCAGGCGTCGACAATCCTCGATAACCGTTCTAGCTTCACTCTCAACCCTTACACTTGTATGAAGATCGCATTCATTTTCATACGTCTCCGAAAAATATCTCCTGCTAAAATGATTATGGTCATCCCACTCCACAGTATAACCGATGATAACATTTGTATCCAAAAAATGGTGGTCCTTATCATACATGTTTTGACCTTAATTTTCTAAAATATCTTTTGCTACTACACCCCAAGGACTATCCTCAGAAACCCTTATCTCCTTAGAACTACTCAGATCATCGATATTTTTATCAATAATTAGTTCGAATTCATCAATCTTTTCCATCAACGCGGATAAGGATTTTTTGTATATCTCAATCCAACCGTCAATTTTATCTTCATAATAAGGGTCATACTTTACGGTTCTGAGCCTTTTACAGAAAACTTTCCATATCTCTTCAGAAATATCACCGTATATCTCGAGCCCTTCCTCGTAGAATTCATTATCGATTTTCTTGAAAAATAAATTTGAGTCAGTCACAAATCTCGAAAAGACTTTGTTGAACTCGTCAAATCTTTCATCTAGAGGGAGTTTAGCCTCAGCTAAACTAAGAAGTTTAATCAATTCTTCATCACCAAAACCTCTTATAGAAAGAAGAGAACCTTCTTTCAAACCTTTTATCTTCGGTAAGAAATCAAATTTGTAGAATCTCTGGAACTTATATGGGGCATATATGTATATTTTATTTTTTAAGATATCATCTCTATCAGCGAATAGGTCATAATCTTCTAGGATGACAACAATCTCATCTAAAGCTGTTTCAAAATCGATTTCATTATAATCGTGATCGTATTCATCTGCTAGAATGAATCCTTCTCCTTTGCTCTTTTCGGAAGGATATAGTATCTTTTCCCTTTTTAAATCCTTGATAGAGCCCTCGATCAAAGTGCTGTATGGTCCGTAACGGTACCAGTAAAATTGAAGTGAATTTTTAATTCTATTATTATTATCCAATTTTTTTCGTAATAGATAGAGAATTTTATGATAATCCATCTTACCTATATAATCCGCTTTTTTCATACCGATTTTTGTTATATTATATATAAGAGAAGAGATCAAATCAGTATCTATCAATCTTTGAGTTCCAAATTCAGGCATTTTTTTACCTTCAATTAAATTATCTGACAATCCACCTATGTTCTTTTGTAGCATTCAATCTTATTTATAATTAATGTCTATTAAGAATTAATGCAGGGGGAGTTGTATGAAAGTAATATAAGATATTAATTCAATAAAAATTCGTTCCTTCCCCAGCAGGCTCGAAGGAAGCGTTCGAGCTAGCACAGGGAACACAGGGCGGGATAAGGTTTTCTCTTTTCATCAAAACCTATCATAAGTTCCAATCTTTAAATTTATTTACTATGAGTTTATATCACCTAGAGAAGAGTGATCATCATGCCGATAATAATCTCAAACGAAGAAGGTACTAGAAAGATAGAAGAATCTAAATTCGAAGCAGAACATAAACTCCAGGAATACATCTACGATAATCCGGAAGTGCTCCCGATAGAAGAAATAGAAGAAGAGATACCATTCATCATAGTTGCCAGGGAGGTCCCTACCAACAGCGGTCCCATAGATGCACTGGGATTTGACTCAAACGGTAACATCTATGTCATAGAAACCAAGCTCTACAACAACAGCGATAAAAGAAGGGTTATAGCTCAAGCACTGGACTACGGGGCGGCTCTCTGGAAACACACCAACAATTTCGGTGAATTCATGATGGACCTGAGAGATCGTTACCGTAAAAAATTCGATGAAGAACTGGACGATCGCCTGCTGTCCTCTTTCGATATTGAAGAAGATGA
>CAZHUM010000113.1:0-3891 GCA_964535805.1 uncultured Thermoplasmata archaeon | reverse complement strand
AAACTTTCGTATTACGAACACCGTCAGTTATCACCAACACCCAGACACCAAAAAATATTAAATTCACCTCCCCCAAAAACCATTACAATCTACGTCAGTTTTCCCCCATTTTATTACGAACGCCATCAGGTAACTCGTGTACGAACAGCGTTTGGTCTCAAGTGTTTAAAACATTGAGAACGTAGGATGAAATCCGGTAGTTACCTGACGCAGTTCGTAATCCAAACTGACGTAGATTGTAATCAAAACTGACGCAGTTCGTAATCAAAACAACCGTCAATCATAACGAAAAAACAAATTCTTTCGTGATCATAAATAGATAAAACGATTTTCATATTCCCATCATTGATTCGGAAAAGAAAACATATATATCATCCTCCGACTATTATTTAATCGATGAGTGAGCTCGAAGAGATCAAACAAAAACTCAGAGAACATAAGCCGGAACTCGAAGATAAGTATAATGTAACCAATATAGGAGTCTTCGGATCATACGTTCACGACGATTTCGATCCATCCAGCGATATAGATATACTCGTAAAATTTTCTGAACCGATAGGCTGGGAATTTATCGATTTAAAGGATGAATTGGAAGAACTGTTGGGTAGAGAAATCGACTTGGTCACCGAAGATGCACTTAAACCGAGAATAAAACCCAATATAATGTCAGATGTGGTGTACGCGTGAGCAGAAAAGATCCAATCATATTTCTTGAAGATATCTTGGATTCGATGAACAAGATAACAAATTATACATCGAATAAGAGTTTCGAAGAATTCAAGTCCAATTCGATGGCAGTAGACGCAGTTTTAAGAAATCTAGAGGTCATAGGAGAGGCTTCAACGAACATCCCAATGAAGATAAGAAATGATAACTCACACATTCCCTGGAAAGTATGACTACTCTCCAGTTCTCACTCGTTCATAGAACTCGTGATCCCTTGGAGAAGGATGATCGGGCTTAGGAATATAGTCATCCATGAATATTTCGGAGTGGACCTAAACATAGTTTGGAGAGTATCAACAATAGATATACCAGAAACAAAACCGATGATCGAAGATTTACTCGAAGAAATCGAATGATTAACTTCTTTACTTAGCTAACCATTGGAGATATGATTAAAATTTCTTTCATCATCCATCGTTTAAACCTATTGAATATTACTTTAAAACACTTTCCAAAAAAACCTTAAATCCTTAAAACATCTTAAAATTTGGAAGTTTTTGTGAATAGAGATCCGTTTGCTATATTCCCCCCCAACACCCCAATTATCAATTGCGGTTGTTCATAACATTCCTCCAGACCCAAAATAATCAACCGCACACTCACCCACAAACCCATTATCAAATGCGGTTGTTTTTTACCACAATATTATCAACAACGGTTGGCGATTCATATATCAAATGCGGTGGATACCAACCGCAGATCGTAATCAAATCAACCGCCGATCGAGATTAAAGAATCCAACTAAGTCGAAGTAAAGGAGGATCGTAAAGATACAGAAGTAAACGAGTAAGTTACAGAAGTTTTTCAATCATAATCCAACAATTCTTTTCTTACTTCGTCAGTGAAGAGATAATTATCTTTCATCTTCAAATCTTTGATATAATCTTTCATATCTTGCTTTTCCAATATCCCCTTTGTCTTACCAAGGAAAAGTAGGTCTGGTACAGTAAGGGTTTTTATCCCATATTCTTTTGCTTTTCTATTAGCTTCTCTATCGTCGATAAGTAATCTGCCACCTTTTTTTCTGCAGTAATTTATACACGATATTTCACCCAAGCCTAAATAAGATAAATCATCTAATTCTTTTTCTCTTTTAAAATTCAATGTTATTATCGGTCCATCCTTTGAAAATTTCTGATCATACTGACCATACAATCGACATTTTTTCAACTCTTCCTCTACCTCCTCAGTTATGAAAACTCTTCTCTTTTCTATTATCTCAAGTGTAGTCTCTAAAAGTCCAGCTTTCAAAACCGAACTTAAAAAGCCTGTATCTACGATCACTCTTGCCATTCTTCCACTGATTTTTCCATCTCTTCCTTAGTTTCGGAACCTCTTCGAATCGCTATACCACGACTTTCTAAGATCTCTTTCATGGACTCTAGATCCATCTCAGCGATCTCCATAGCTCTACCTAGTGATATCTCTCCTTTCTCATATAGTTTACAAGCTATAGCTGTTCTAAGTTCCGGTCTTTCATGCAGGATAGTTCTTATCGCATCTCTTAAAAATTCCGAGCTGCTGTCATAATAACCGGTTTCCGGAATGGCGCTGACTTCCCTTTTCACTATATCTGGAAGGGTCATAGAGACTCTTTTAGCCTTCGACATATTATCATACCCTAATATGCACATGGTAATACTAATAACTTTCGATTATTCTATAAAAACCAACAACATCGATCGATAAAACGTATTGAATTAACATTTAAAACACTTTCCAAAAACTCGTTAAATCACCCCAATTATCAAATCCTGCAGTTCATAACACCCCTCCAGACCCAAAATAATCAACCGCACACTCACCCACAAATCCATTATCAAATGCGGTTGTTTTTTACAACAATATTATCAACAACGGTTGGCGATTCATATATCAAATGCGGTGGATACCAACCGCAGATCGTAAAGATATTTTCTCATATTCACAACTCTCTTCCCCCGCCCTTTATCTTCATAAAAAAAGAGCGAAATAATTACAGAATAACACATCCTCAAGATATATCCAAAAGCTTTATTAGGGAGAAAGTTATATATACTTATATAACAAAAACTTAGGTGGTATTCATATCGATGTCCAACTCCGATGACGTACTCCATTACCCACAGCTCGACACGGTCCTGATGGTCGAAGAGTTCATAAAGGAACATAGTGGGGAATATAAAAAAAGAGCATTATGGGAACATCTTCCTAAGAAGATGATGTACCAAACTTTTAATGTGGTCTATGATTACCTACTAGAATCTGGTAAGGTAGCTAGAGATAAAGAAGGAAAGATCTGTTGGATATGGAATCCAAAATTAGTAAAAAAATATCTCAAGGAAGAGTCTCTTTTTGTAAGGTAAATATTTAGGTGATTATTTTTGAAATCTAGGGTGGTTTTTGCAGAACAGAAGATAAAAGAAGCATACGACAAGTTAGAAGGATCAACAACAGAAGACCAAAATTTGAAGAGATGGTTGGATAGGGCATTCGATGATATAGCTGAAGACGCATTCTGCGGAATTCAGATACCTAAGAAGTTGATCCCAAAAAAATACATCCAGAGGTACAAGATCGATAATCTTTGGAAATATAATCTACCGAACGCATGGAGATTATTATATTCCGTAGCGAAAGATGAAGTTGTGGTTATATCCATAGTGTTAGAATGGCTACCCCATAAAGAATACGAAAGACGATTTAACTATTAAATAATTTATATCCACACCCTGTCTATTTTTTCATTATCTAAGTGAATAGTTGTAATGATATATATTGTTTTATAATTTTAAATATTATACCTTTAAAAACATCTTGAAATTCGGAGTATATTGCGAATGGGGATCCGTTTGCCATACTCCCCCCACCACTAAAACCTCCGCAATACGCATCAGTTACCTATCACAAACCACACGCAATCTACGTCAGCATCCTCTACTATCCAGACATCCTAACCGACCCTCCCTTCCTCTCCAACGACTCCACCGACCACACTCACCCAAAAAATCTCCGCAATCTACGTCAGTTTTACCCCATTTTTTCGCAAGCTACGTCAGTTCTGACCTCCGCAATCTACGTCAGTTACCTGACATAATTTGGAATTTATAGTAAAATAATATTGAACATAAAACCTAATTATATCTCAGTATATACTGCGAAAATTACTTATTACACTATAATATA
>CAZHUM010000112.1:0-3964 GCA_964535805.1 uncultured Thermoplasmata archaeon | reverse complement strand
TGAATCCTGTGGATTTCCAACTTATCAACTTGGACCCCCCATTCCTTTGCCTGTTCATTGACAGTATTTTTCACGGTAGAGCTGATTTTGGTCCTTCCGTATATAACTTCTTCCAATTCCATGTCTGCTATCAGATTTTCGATGGTCACTCTGGTCAAACGATAAACGGCTTTCCTGTAATCCTCTACTTCAAAATAAGACCTCTCCGCGCTTGTGACTTTGATGTACAGAGTGGTTTCCATCTTTACCCGTTTCCTATCTTTAGTCGGAGCACCATCGATGTGCAGTGTGAACATCTGGACTCTGAGATCGACCTTATCGACCATGGAGATGAACGGGGGGACTATATTCACTCCTGGAGGAAGCGTTCCCCTGTAGTTTCCAAGAACTATCAGTATACCCGCTTCGTGGGGTTGTACTACGTAAAAAGAGGTGCGGAATGCGACCACTGAGAATAATACGATCCCTAGGACCAAGAGAAGGACAAGACCTACACTCATATACGATCACTTGATCTCCATATAGAGGGTAGCTATATAATCCCTCTCTGGAATATACGACCCGTTCAAGCGATCCTGATACCCTTCCTTTTATCGATGGCGTCCAATAGCTTATCCGCTGCCTCGGTTCCCTCTCTTATCTTGATAGTACCGTCTCCTCCCACCGTTGCGGTGAGCAGGTACTCGCTGTCTCCGAGAACGTCCACTTTATCTCCGCTCCTATGATCACCGGCTTCGATAACGATCTTGTCCCTGTCGTGGTAGACGTTCACCGGCTTTGCCTTCGCTTTGTCAACTTTTCTCTCCACCTTCTCGTCGTAGGACCTAACATCTATGTTCAGGTCAAGTTCCTTTTCTATACTGGAGATCCGCTTTCCACCGGTGCCGAGGATAGCCGGTATCTGATCCTGGGGGACGAAGACCTTGATCGAATTATCCGATAGCGCTTGCACTTCCACCGGTCCGCGTACGTACCTTTCGATCTCCTCTTCGATCCTCTTCTCTCCGTACCGTCTAACAGTGTCCTTGCGTGCCTGACTTTCGTCCACCGGCATAACGACTATCTGCTCGCCGTAAGTGTAGATCTCGTACTCGCTTACACCGCTCTGGTAGTCTATCACCTGGATGACCGGTCTGGCTAGATCTTCTTCCGTCATGCCTACCGGTACTTTCACAGTGTATTTGATCTCGTACACCTTCCTTATCTCGGCTTCTTCCAGGAAGATGATGGTGTCCACAACCTGCGGCACCATCCCAAGATCCACTCTTCCTATCATACGCTGGAGTGCGTCGATGGCTCTGTTCGCATGTGTGACCCCTATCATCCCGACCCCCGCCATGCGCGTATCGGCGAACACCTTGAAATGCGGTGTCTTCCTCACTTCGTCGTAGATGGTGTAATCCGGTCTTACAAGCAGCAGCACGTCTGCGGTGTCCGCTATGTCTCCCTCCAGGGAGGTGTACTGGGTTATATCGTCTGAGACCATCAGATCTCTCGGTTCCTCCATGGTCTTCACTATGTAATCTTGATCGTTGAGGAACTCACCTATGGCTTTGGCAAGGGTGCTCTTCCCAGCACCCGGGGCACCGGCGAGCAGGATACCCCTCTGTTTCTGCGTGAGTCTTTCCTTCAATTCCTTGGAGAGCTCGTAATCGTCGATGGTGACTTCCGCTACGGGTCTGACCGCCGTTATCTCGAAGCCGTCCGAGAAAGGAGGTCTAGCTATGACGATGCGCATGTCCTCCAGCTGTACTATAGTTGCTCCTCCCTTATCCATCTCTATGAATCCGTCGGGTGATCTCTTGGAGGTCTCGATTATCTCCCTTGCGATGGTTCTGAGCTCCTCTTCGGTTTGAACATCCCTGTCTAACGTTCTCAATTCTATATCGCCCGGTGTTCCAGCTTTTACCTTCGGTTTTATGTTCTCCCTCAGGTGTACGGACATCACGTCCTCTCCGAAGAAGTCTAGTATCTTTAATTCCTCGACTTTCTTCTTGACTTTTCTAAGGTACTCCACCTTGATACCTTTTGCAGAGGCTATTTGTGCTTGAACTAGATCGCTGGTCAACAGTGTACCTTTCTCTTTCGATGCCAGCTCTCTCACCAAATGGTCGATCTCCCCGCCCGGGGACAGTTTGATCTGGTCCAATGTTGGTCTTTCGCCTTTGAAAATCAATTTTACCTTGCCGTCATCATCGAGTTTTTTCAGCTCTCTGATCTCCTCTAGACCGCTCATGCCGATCTCTTGACCCTTGTTCGCCTGTGCTTCGAGCTCGCCCAGAACAGCTTCAGCGATGATTATTTCCGATTCGAGATACTCTCCGGCCCTGATCCTTTCAGTAACTCTCCCATCGATTATCACGCTGGTATCCGGTATTATCTTCATAGTAAATCAACAAAGGGGACGGATTAAATATTTTGCCTTTAAAGGATTCTATGCCTCTGACTGCGATCTTATATGATAAAATTTAGTAAATTTTTTATACTCTCTAAACAATCAGAAAAATAACGGTCCATATGACTGTTATCAAAAAAATCGCTCTTTTGGGAGACCCGGCCGTGGGTAAAACATCTTTGGTAAGACGTTTTGTATTTGATATGTTCGAGGACAAGTACATAACCACAATAGGTGCCAAGGTCGTAAAGAAAGAGATGCAAGTTAAAGATGTGGACCTAAAGATGATGATATGGGACCTCTTGGGACAGGACAGTTTCAATATATTGGTCAACAGCACGCTGAAAGGTGTCGAAGGTGCCCTGATAGTGTTCGACCTGACCAGGAAGAACACCTTGGACAGGATAGACAATCTGATAAATGTCATCAAAGATAACAATCCAGATGCGAAGATCGTATTCTTAGGGAACAAAGTTGATCTAGAAGAAGAGATCGAAGTGGATAAAGATGATATAGAGCAAACCCTATCGAAGTACGAAGAAGAATACTATCTCACAAGTGCTAAAACCGGTGAAAATGTGGAAGAGGCTTTCAAATCACTTGCAGAGAAGATGATATCATAAAAATAGAGTGGAGGTTTTAACATGGCAGAAGAAAAAGAAGAACTCGTGGACCTGGCTAATAAGTTGGAAAAGGAGAAGGAGAGATACCTGGTCATGGCCATGAAGCAGGAAGAGAAGATCAGTAAGAAAGTGGAAGAACTCCAGGAGCTGAAAGACGAATTATTGGAGCTTCGGAAGGACGAGGAAGACATCGTCGGATTGTTGAGAGACGTGTTGATCACCGCTCTAAAAGAGAACAAGAAGATGATGGTCGATGTGATGAAAGAGGCGGGTCTCGACAAAGACGATTTCAAAAAGATCGAAAAGTACCTGGTCGGTATGAAAAAGGTAGATAAGATAGAGGAAGAGTAAGATCTATCCATACATGGGTTTCTCTCTGTAAAATCTCCGTCTTAGTTCTTTTTTGAGCTGCTTATCCAGATCTGAGTAGCGTTCACTTTCTTCATCGTTATCGAAAGGGGTTCCTCTGTTGAAGGGACCGAGCATCAAGAGTTCACTGTTGGAGACGCCGTCCAGCCTTCTAGGCTTTTCTTTGAGCTTTTTTTGCAGCATCTTATGCGCCTCTTTCTCCGGTTCATCGTGGTTCTTGAAGATGTACATGAAGTTCTCCATCTCGGATTCAGTGAACTTTCTGAAACCGAAGCCGCCCATCTTTTTGTCCGTTATCCTTTCCTCCATGTTCACCTTCGTGCCCACACCCATGGGGTTCGAGGTGTATATCGAATCGATCTTGAGGAAATAGCCCTTGCCCTGGTTCAACACGTAGATATTGTGGAACTCTCCGGAGCGGTCTATCCAGTACGACCAACCCTGCGGGTTCTCGTCGTAGTCTTCGATGAATCCTTTGATGACCTCTTCGATATCTTTCATCGGCTTTCAATTAACCGACCTGGATTTAATATCTTTCGGTAAAAAAGGACGTGGGTGAACATCACCCTTTTACACC
>CAZHUM010000111.1:0-3982 GCA_964535805.1 uncultured Thermoplasmata archaeon | reverse complement strand
TGAACGTATAAAATGGTTATCGTATCATTCGGATGTTGACTTTCAATCAAATAAAAATTTTCGACGACTACAGATATAACATTTGCCCGAAGGTGAGTTCGAGCTTGAGTGGGGTGACGTGTTCGAGATGGACGAGGAGACCGGGCTACTTTGGACTATAAGAGAGCTATGACGGTGGAGAGGTTGGTGAGTGCTGGGTTGATGGGTGTGGAGGAGGCGAGGGAGTGGTTTTGATAATTCCTTTAGGATAAAATGAGAGAGGGCGTACATATTTGCTATAGAGATAATCCTGATATGTATGCCCATTTTGTTACAAATGTTCGGGAGGCCGTTATTATTACGGGGCGACGTAAACTTTATATACTCGATAGGTTTTACGGTTAACAGGATAAGTTATGGTGCCCCGAATTAATAAGAACCCAATAAGGAGTAAACGATGATGCTGAATCAACTGAAGGCCGGAGATGTTGGAAAGATCGTATCAGTATCTGGAGGTCGTGGTTTAAAACAGAAATTAGCTTTGAAAGGTATCACTGAAGGACAGTTCGTGAGGATCATCTCTTCTCATGGGCCCATAACTGTAGAAGCCAACAGGAATACTGTTTCGATCGGTAGGGGTATGGCTGCTAAAATAAGAGTTTTGAGGATATGATAAAATGGAAAAAAAGAAACTTACGGAAATGGAATATGGAGAAAAAGGTGTAGTTGTCCATATAGACACGGAACTGAAGAACAAGGTTGCAGGTATGGGCATCAGGGCAGGTAAAGAGTTGATATTCACCACTAAACACCCCATCAAGGGGCCTGTCGTGGTGGAAGTGGAAGGTTCTACAACATCTATGGGTATCGGAATAGCTGAAAAGATCCTGGTGGAGGTGGAAGCGTGAAAATACTACTGATGGGACATCCAAACGTAGGAAAAAGCGTCGTCTTTAACAGGTTGACCGGCGCTAGTGTTTCCGAATCTAATTATCCTGGAACAACGGTAGATTATACACAAGGATGGATGCAGATCGACGGAGAAGACGTCGAACTCATAGATGTCCCTGGGACTTTCTCATTAGAACCCAAGGATAAAGCCGAGGAGGTCTCAGTTAAGATGTTCAAAGAAAATCCCGATTCTGTTGTGATCTGTGTTATCGACGCAACAAAGTTAGAAAGAGGGCTGTATCTTACCTTGGAGATAATCGAGGAAGGATACCCTGTGATTGTAGCGTTGAACATGTGGGATGTTGCAGAAGACAAAGAAATCGATATAGATCTAAATGAGTTAAGAAAGTTACTTGGTATCCCGGTCGTTCCCACAGTGGCTATCAGCGGCAGTGGGATCAAAAAATTGGTGTCTAAGATTAAAAAAACAAGGCCGGTAGATATTAGAGATATAAAGAAAAAAGCGGAGGTGACCGTTGGATGAAATTAGATATTGATGAAAGATGGGAACTGATAGATAAGATCGCAGGAAAAACGGTAAGTTATGGTGAAAGAAAACACACATTAAAAGATGCTATAGCTGAACTTGCAGTAAAACCATTAACTGGCATCCCGATCGCTATCACCGCTCTTTATGGTTTCTGGGCGTTCTTCGGAGCCTTCGCAGGATTCTTTACAGATGGGTTTTTTGTTAAACTATTTGATAACCACTGGTTGCCGTGGCTTCAAGAAGTTTTTCCAGGTAAGGGAGGTTGGCTCTATTACATCCTGGTCGGGGACCCAAGTGCCGGTAATTCCTTCGAGGCCTTTGGGATGCTCACATCCGGTCTTTTCGTCGCTGTTGGAGTCGTTCTTCCGGCTATAACCGCATTTTATCTGTATCTAATAGTTCTAGAGGACAGTGGATACTTACCAAGATTGGCAGTACTCGTTGATACCATATTACATAAAATAGGTCTGCATGGTTTTGCAGTAGTTCCGATGATCCTATCTTTAGGATGCAACGTACCAGGAGTAGCTGCTACAAGGACACTTCAGACAAAGAAACAGCGATTCATGATGATGACTCTTCTAGCGATCTTTATCCCATGTGGGGCACAGCTGGGTGTCATGCTTTCTTTGATACCGGAATATACTGGTATAATTCTCCTGTATCTGCTGGGCGGTTTCTTTATCTTTGGTTTTATCTTACATAAATTAATACCAGGCAGATCTCCTGAGATGTTGATAGATGTCCCACCTTTCCGTAGACCTACTTTGAGGAACGTATCGATGAAGATGTGGGTACGGGTAAAAGGATTCTTTACAGTTGCTATACCCTTTGTACTATTGGGTGTTGGTCTGGTTAATATACTCTACTTGGGTGGAGTGATAGATGGACTGGCGAATGCCCTATCCCCGCTATTAACAGTTTGGTTCGGTGTACCAAAGGAAACGGTAGGTCCGCTGGTAGCTGGATTTCTCAGAAAGGACCTCGCTGTAGCACAGCTTTCAGCTATAGAGATGACGAAATATCAATTGATCAGCTCAGTCGTCCTCATAAACCTGTATTTCCCCTGTATTGCCGTTTTTGCAATGATGATAAAAGAGGGAAAAGAAGGAGGATGGAAAGGCATCGTCGAAACCCTGGGCGGAAGTTTACTCAGCTTGATCGTTGTTCTCTTTCTCTGGGGCGGACTGTTACATCTGATATGGATTATCATGGGAGTTGCATAATATGAAAGAAGATACAAAATATACCCTCGGAAGCATATACTTCGGGATCCTAGGTGCAGTGGTCCTGATATTTGGGATCGCTGAGATAGCACTTGGAGCCGGAAGAAATACAATAGAGTGGGGTCCGATTATAATGACAGGTGACTTTTTACTTTGGCAAGGTTTGATCTTGTTCTTTGCCGGGTGCATCTATCTGTCAGGTGTAAAAAAGTTTAGAGGTATCCACCAACAAGCGAAAACAGTGATAGCTAGTGCCATGATATGGGTATTGGCCGGTATGTATATATTTGGGACGATTATGGAGTCTATCCCTGGGGGAGAAGAGGGGTGGTTTAACACAGCAGAGGGTTTCTTGGCCGCTTACTCTGCACCCTATCCCCCTTCGTTGTTCATACTACCTTTTTCACTGGTAGTTTTGTACTATTTAAGGATACATCAACAGCAGGAAGATTTACCTGAGGATAATTCTGAGCAAGATGTCAAAGGAGGTGAATGAACATCTCCAAACGTCAATCCATCCTTCGAAAGATGAAAGAGGGTAAATCTTTATCTCACGTGAGTAAGGAACTTGATCTCAGCTTACAGACCATAAAAGCCATGGTTGATTCTATGAAACATGAGGGATTGCTGATAGAAGTGAACGACTGTGAAAGCGGATGTAGTATGTGTCCTCTCAGCTGCAATACCCAATCATCTACGTCGTACAGGAGATATATGGTCACTGAAAAGGGGACTGAATTTATGGGGGAAAATAAAGGTTAGACGAGGATAATAGCAACAATTAAATACCCTTTCATCTCATCATATTCCGAACATAGTTCGGGTCGCCAAAAATAATATGGTGAAAAAAAATGGTAGCGTCAAGAAGAGAGGAATATATAGAGGTCATCTATGAAATAGTTGACCAAAAAGGTTATGCTAGGGTGAAAGATGTTTCTCAGGAACTTGGGGTAGGAAGATCTACAGTTTCTGAGATGTTTAAAAAATTAGATGAAAGTGGTTATGTGAATTATGAAAGATACGGCGGGGCGACCCTTACCGACAAAGGGAGAAAATTGGCGATCAAATTATCAGAAAAACACGAGGTATTACGGGATTTCCTTGTTATACTTGGACTCGATGATGAAGTAGCAGACGATGAAGCCTGTGAGATCGAACATGTTGTAAAACACGAAACGATGGATAGACTTACAAAATTCGTTGAATTTATACATCGTCATGAAAATCCATTGTGGTTGGACCGGTTTAAAGAATTTTATGAAACAGGTGAATTGAAAGAATGTCCAAAAACCATCAAAAAAGAGGAAGATCAACCATAGCCACGTAGTAGATTATT
>CAZHUM010000110.1:0-4056 GCA_964535805.1 uncultured Thermoplasmata archaeon | reverse complement strand
GAACTTTTGCGACCTAGTGGAAGCTTTGCTTCCACGTTGGGACGCAAATATGAGCTTGCGAATATTTGCGAGTGAGTGGAACGCAAGAATGAGTGAAACGTATTCTTGCGACTAAGGGGGATCTGAGTTAAACATCGTTCCCCACAAGCAACTCTCACACTTATCTTTATTATTTAATTATTTCCTAATCAAAAACGTTTATTACATCTTATGCATATAAACAATATATGACAAAGAGATTGGAAGGAAGGAAAGCGATTGTCACTGGCGCATCTAGAGGGATAGGGAAGGGCATAGCCATCAAATTCGCCAAAGAGGGCGCTTTCGTCGGGATCAACTTCCACGAGAGCAAGGAAAAGGCGGAGGAAACTCTCGAGATCGTAAATAAGTACTCTGAAGGGATGCTGTTGAAGGGAGACGTGTGCGCCCAGGACGACGCAAAGAGGATCGTTTGCGAATTCTACGAAAGATACCAAGGGATCGACATACTCGTAAACAACGCAGGTATCTACAATAGGAATAACCTGGAAAGTACATCGATAGACGATTATGACCGAACCATGGAAGTCAACGTCAGAGGCCCGTTCATACTCTCCAAATTCTGTTTACCATATCTCAAAGAAAGTGATCACGGTAAGATCATCATCATCTCTTCTCAACTCGCATTCAAAGGATCTACACACGGTACGGCATACGTGACGTCCAAAGCTGCTTTGATCGGATTAACTAGAGCTTTAGCCCTGGAGCTGGGGCCTGAAGGTATCACGGTCAATGCCATAGCACCGGGTACCATAGATACCGACATCATCTCTAGTTATTCAGAGGAAAAAAAAGAGATCCGGGCCGCTAACATCCCCATCGGTAGGATCGGTACACCAGAGGATATCGCTAACGCCGCACTCTATCTGGCTTCCGACATGGGTTCTTATGTGACCGGTGAGATCATAGGAGTCAACGGCGGCTCTGCGCTGCACTGAGGATAGATTTGACTAAAGAATATCGTAGGATTTGACGATTGATTTTATCGCAAGAATTGACGATAGCAAGAATCGACTACGAAATTCAAAAGATCTTTCAACACCGCACTGATGCTCAATTTTCGAAGAATTCCACATTACTTTCTTCCACCGGAACTATGTGCATAAACTCTCCGTGTTTGTGTATCGCAACATCGATACCGAAGGCATCTTTTATGTTATCTTTACAGAGTACTTTATTAGGTTTACCTTCCTTAAAAACACGCCCTTCTTTAAGCATGATCAGGCTGTCGCAGTACTGCGATGCAATATTCAGATCGTGCACGGCCATCAACGCAAGTATTTTCTTTTTACGGGTAATATCCCTTATTCCACGCATCAAGCCGAGCTGATGCTTTATATCTAGGCTACTGGTGGGTTCATCGAGGCAGAGAACTTTGGGCTTCTGCGCCATGGCTCTAGCGATGAATACCCTCTGCTGCTGCCCACCACTTAACTCGTGGATATCTCTCAAAGAAAACTCCGTGATCTCCATAGTTTCCATAGCCTTTGCTACTATCTCCAGATCTGTTTTGGTAGGGGACCAGGTTAGATGGGGTATCCTGCCCATGAGTACAGTATCAAAAACAGTACTCTGGGTGGCTCTTTCCTGTATCTGGGGCACGTAACCTATCAAGGTGGCAACTTCCCTTTTAGGTATCGAAGATAGTTTTTTTCCCTCCAATGCTATATGTCCTCTATCTATGTCCAACAATCCACACAGACACTTTATCAACGTGCTTTTACCCGAGCCGTTGGCACCGATTATCCCGACGAGTTTTCCCTTTTCCAAGGATAATGAAACATCATTGAGAGCATCTATTTTTCCGTAGGAAAAAGACATGTTCTCTATGCGTACCAAGCTCACCAGTTATGCCTCCCTTTGAGTATCAAGTAGATGAACATGGGCGCTCCCAAGAAGGACGTGAGTATTCCCACTGGTAATACTATAGGAGAGATCAACATTCTTGCCACAGTATCTGAAACTAAAAGTAAAAGTGCTCCTACCACACACGACGCAGGGATAAGGAAGCGTGAGTCATTGCCTATTACTTTTCTAGCGATATGAGGGACTACCAGACCCACGAAACCGATGATTCCCACGAAGGAAACTATAATTGCGGTTATCATGGACGCTACGATTAGACCTGTGATCCTAACTTTCTCGGTGTTGATACCCAGGCTGCTAGCTACGTTCTCTCCTCCGTTCATGGCATTGTAGTTCCAGCGGTTCAAGAAAAAGTATATGGCACATATTACGGATGCAACAGCTATTATCCCAGCCGTGGTCCATCCCGTTCTCCCCAGGTCTCCAAAGGTCCAGAATATTATCGCCGAGAGTTGTACTTCATCCTGGGCAAAATACCTCATGGATGTGACTCCGGCAGTGAACAAAGAACCCATGGCAACCCCCGCAAGAACAAGGGTTTCTGGCGATGCATCCCTGAATCGAGTAAGCAATATTATCACGCCGGTGGATATCATGGAGAAACCGAAGGCGCTGATCGCTATGATATATGGCATCGTGAATGTAACCGCACTGCCACCGTGGCTGCTTATCCTTCCAGAACCAAGTACCACTATTGCAAATGCAGCACCAAAAGAAGCCGCATTTGATACCCCCAAGGTTGACGGTGAGGCTAGCGGGTTCCGCAGTATGTTCTGCATTACCATACCTGAAATCGCTAAACCTATTCCTGCAAAAATAGCCGAGATTATCCGCACCATCCTGATATTCCAAACTACAGTCTGCGATACACTGCTCCCCTGCCCTACAAGGGCCAAAAAGACCTCTTTTAAACTGAGGCCGTAAGAACCCTGGGTAAGGGCGATCATAGCGGTAAGCAATACCAATACCGAGCAGAGGACGATGAAAGTTATCTTTTTGGCGTTGTATCTATCGTATTCTGTGAGTATGTCAGATCCTTTAGTCTGCTTGGTGGACTTCACCGATTTTTTTTTGAACGCAGTTATGAACCTTTTCATAATTCCACTTGAGTAAAACCATAAGCTGTTCTGGCCATGTCCGAGTAAACAGGCGCTCCATGCATCTCTTCATATATGGCATCGGCTTGATCTGCGATGTTGATCTCTGTAAACTGTTCCGGGTAGAGTGTTATCCCTACATAGTACGCATTCGCCAGTACTGTTGCATGATTGATATTGTACATATTGTAAGGTAGTAGTGTGTATATGCTCTCGTTTTCAACGGCCTGAAGTACCTGATAGGAAGCGTCGTCGTTTATACCATCTATAACGTTTTCATAACTGCTCGAATCAACAAAGAGGATCTCCGGATCCCATTCAAGGAGTTTTTCCTTATCTATAAAAGCATGTCCGGTTCCGATCTCACTGGCTACGTTTATGGAGTCAGTGTATTCAAATGGAGGGTAGCTAGCTCTTGTTGATAAAATGTCTTGAGCTCCTCTAAGTGCTACTCCTCCGATGTAAACGTTCGGTTTTTCAGAATCGGGTATGTCTTTTGTACGTTCATTAAGGTCTTCTAGTGTTTCATCGATGAAATCTATGACCTCTTCGGCTTTTTCTTCTTTGTCAAGAACTTCGGCCATCAATCTAAGCGAGGAATGAAATACATCCTTTCTTGCATCCAAATCTCCAAGATCTATGGCTATCACAGGGATACCTGTTTTTGTTTGTAAGTTATCCATGGTATCTTCCGAAGCTGTTTCGATTTGAGAACACGAGTAGAACACCACATCCGGCTCCTGCGCAAGTATCATCTCGGCATCACCGCCGTGTTTGGGTCCGATGACCGGTAGTGAAGATAATCCGGGATGCGCAAATTGATATGGTGTAAATGGAGATTTAGTTTCAACATCTTCAACACCCACTATCATATCCGTAGCCTCCAGATAAGAGAGCATCCTGACCGATCCAGAGGCAACACCGACTACTCGTTCGACATCCGTTGGTACGGTTACTTCGCGATCAAGAATATCCGTTACTTCCATGGTGTCCGTACCTTCATCTTCGTTTTCTACGCATCCAGCACTTATCAACGATATCAATAATATCGTCG
>CAZHUM010000109.1:0-4073 GCA_964535805.1 uncultured Thermoplasmata archaeon | reverse complement strand
GTTGGAGAAAGGATCTGGATAAAATCAAAATATGTAAAAATGTAGTAAGATTTTGTTATCTCGATGTACAAAATCCGTAATATCTACTTTTCGGATAAAACGCTATTTTTCTACGGCGATGTAGGTAAAAGGTAAAAATAGACGAAAAAACCAATATTCAATTATCGATACCTCCGTATTTCTCCCCAGATGCATATCCCAAGTGATTTGGCTCGGATTCGGTGTGGACGTGATTGGTTGATACTCGGTCTGACTGCGTACATTGTCTGTTCCTCCTTTTCTCAAGGGTGTATAATCGTGAAAGAATAAAATAGTTTCGGATAGGTAAACATACATATAATGTATAATAAATTATTTATGACTCCTAATCAATTATGAATCCATATGGGTAAGACTGTCAAAAAGATTCTAGAGGAACATAAAGACGAGATAAAGGAAAAATTCGGTGTAAAGAGTATCGGACTGTTTGGCTCTTGTTCAAGAGAAGAAGAACGAAAAGATAGTGATGTAGATGTAATAGTTGAATTCGAAGAACCGAATTTCGATAACTTTATGGAACTGGTCTTTTACCTTGAAGATCTTTTAGACAGACCTGTAGATATTTTGACCCCCGTAGGTGTTAAAGGTATCAGGATCCCTGAAGTGAGTAAAGAGATATCAAGGAGCGTAGTCTATGTCTAAGAGGGGGGACAAAGAATCTCTAGAAGACATATTAGAAGCTATCAACAGGATCGAATTATTTACAAAAGGGATGGGCCAAGAAGAGTTGATGGATGACCTGAAAACACAAGACGCTGTTCTTCGTAATTTGGAAATCATAGGAGATTAGCTGGAATAAAATTCCAGCAAGTAAAGGAACTAGTTCCTTTAAACTTGGAATCGTAGATTCCGAGAATCGAAGGAATTTTAGAAAAAATTCCTGTAGAGGCTGTTAAGAACATATCTATTGATATTAAAGATGACAATCCACAAGTTGAATGGAGAAAGATCGGTGGGATGAGAGATAAAATAATCCATATGTATTTTGGTGTTAATTGGGATATAGTTTGGGATGTTGTGGAAAACAAACTACCGAAATTTGAAAGGGATATTCTTTTGTGTTTAGAAGATATTGAGTAAAAAAACCACCAAATACATCTTGCACGTGATTTACCAAATACATCTTGCAAAAAAATGGGGGAAAACAAACGGATCTTGCGTAGGAAATGAAGGAGATGGGTGATTTGGGGGTCTTTAGTGAATAAATCTAATTAGAACCATGCTGGCTCGGTGAGTGCCAAATGGATATCGCGTGCAAAATGTGGTTGGTAACATATGTATTTTGCAATGTGGATAAAAGTGGTGTGGAGGGAGGATCTAGAATAATGATAAAACTCCCTACCCTTTTTTCTTTTTTAAATCTTTAACCAGATAGTTGATCCTGTCCATATTCTTTTTGATATCATCTATCTTTTCTTCCTCTCTCTCCCTGATATAATCTAAAATATCGTCAAAAGAACCGCCCAGTGAATAGACGTGATACGGTCTACCCTTGCCCTCCTTCTCAACGTCTCTCTTCTTCAGCCACCCCTTAGCTCTGATGTCGTTGATCGCTACGGAGACTTCGGGCTGTCTGAGGTCCGTTGCTCTTTCCATCTCACTTTGAGTACACTCTTCGTTAGAGAATAGATAAGAAAGTACGATCGCAGTATTCTTTTTCATCCCGGTCCGTATCAACCCACCGATCAGATCTTCATGCTTTTCTTCGAATCTTTTCGCCATTTTCTAAAACACCGAGTTAATATAAATAGAACATAGATATATTTCTTTCCCTTTGAGTTAGATGGTGGATACGTGGGTTGGAGAATGATCAGGGTAAATGACCTAATTAGAAAAATCATAGAGTTAGTCGAAGTAGTTTTGCAAGATATAAACATTTAATTAAATGAGATTATTTCTTACTCTCATCCAGATATATAAATATAACTAGAATAATTAAATTATTCTTAATTCCACTTGTCTATTCCATCTATCACAATTTCGATCCATTCCCTATAATCATCATCAGATTTTTTATTAATTTTCATATTCGAAAACAACTTTTTATCTCCTCCCGTTTCACGATAATCCTTACAATGAATGAGAAAATCAGTTATCACATCATCTCCAATGTATCTCCTCAATCTCCCAGGATCTTCCAACAATTCTTCCACATCTCTGTCTGAAATACCCCGTTCACATTTCATCTTCTTGATGAAACCGTCTCTGATCCTCTCTTCTAGCAGTGCTTGGCTGGTTGTTAGCCCTTTAAAAGCTCTTCTCACCAACTTTGATGTTTTTTCAAGTTCCGAAGTGTTAATCTTTTTAAATTTAGATGTTTTTCTCCATTCATTTATAGGCTTACTTTCTTTACCTATTTTTCGGAGTATAAGTGAAGCAAGTATTGCCAATACCATTACAATAATTAACCATCTTACCACGCTACTGTATTGAATCCAAATTAGAAAAAGGAAAATAAGAGCAAGTAAAAATATTGAAATGTAGGTAAAAATGCTATTAAAATAGTGTGTTAATCTTTCATAATTATATCTCTCCATATTTTCTTTAGCTATCTCTCTATCAACATCAAGTTTCCCTCTTTTAAATGGTTCCACCCCAGACACATAAAAATGCTGTAAAATTCCGTCTTTATCTTTTTTATCTTTTTCCATCAAATATCTCTTCCATTTTAATGTAAGTTTTTTTGTATAACATCTTTAACAAGGTCTTTTATTCTTTTTTATCTTTTCGATTTATTCATGAAAATAATTGAACCATTAGACATAATATAATAAAAATAAGAAAAAAGTTTTATGTGTAAACAAGTCGACATACTGTTCCAGTTACACACAGTTGATTTGAACAGCACGGTGTTGTAGTATCACTTGTATCCAACCTTAGTAGGTATATCTCTCCGTTTGTTATTCTAGTCCCCAATCCTTGAAAATTATCTAATTTAAGTGTTACTCTTTCACTTCCAAGCATACCCTCTATTGTAGTTTGGTCCTTTATTTCATTGTATCTTGTGTTTAAAATTGTTTCAGAATCAGACCTCATCCTCTGATGATAATGTTTTAGTTCACCGTTTTTCACATTGAATGTTGTAATAAACTGGTTATCATCGGGTGTTATAGTTATCTGTCCATTGTAATCCAATTCTGTTATCTCATACATATTAAGATGTCTAGTTTTAATCCTACTTACTGTTACACCAAGGTAGTTTCCATTGGTGTTTGTCGCTGTATATTTTGTAACACTAATGGGACCAACTTCATCCATTATCTCAGAAGAGACAGTAACATCTGTATCAGCTGAATCTACAACCCAAACAGAGAACTCATCTATATATGGATTAAAAGAGAATCCAATTTCTGGGGTAGTTTGAATCTGAACATATGCATAATCTTTTTCGCCATCACTATGTCTTGTTACATTAAATCTAATTGCTGGATTCAATATAGTGTTTTCCGGGACTGTTAGTGTTTCCGATAAAGCTACGTTTCCTCCTGGTGCAACCGTAATTTGCGTCGGTGGAATTCCACCTGACAATCCCCATCCATCAGGTAAAGTAGATCCATCAACCTCTATTGTAAATGTTTCTTGTGCCGCAAGATTATCATTTCTAATGTAAAGTGTTCCAGATGCTGTTGATCCCGGAGGGATTTCAGCAGAAAAAACTCCTAAGTGACCACTATTATTATCTTCATCTGATTCCGATATAATCTTTGTGGTATCCAGGAAAACCTCAAAATCAACTTGATGGTTTTCGAGAGCTTTGGTCGTGAATTCGACCCCTTTTATCTCACCCGCTCTAATCGGTGGTTCGACCCATATCTCAAATGTCTCTGTGGGTTCCTGCCAGAATCCAACAGTGTCTGAATATTCTACTTCAAGCCAAAAACCTTCTTCTACATTCGCATCTCCAATGTTCTCAACATATACCGTAACCGGTAATTCTTCACCTTCTTTTACTGGAAATACCCAACCAATATTTCTTACAACTAAATCCGGTTGTCTTTGTTCCGCTTGTACCGCTGTAGCTGGCATTATAGCCA
>CAZHUM010000108.1:2040-4170 GCA_964535805.1 uncultured Thermoplasmata archaeon | reverse complement strand
CTGTAGTAGTTCCTAAGCATCTGCTTGCTCAGCTTCACTCCGTTGTACTCGAACCTATCTTCGTCTAAGGTACCCAGTACATCGGCCAGCATAAGTTCACCGTCACTATCCAAAGCCATCTCTACTTTACCGTCTAGGTGCTTCCAACCGAGTTCTTTAGCTCTCTCATTGATGAACTCGTTGACTTCGACCGCTTTCTCTTTTATCAGGTCTATCATCTCATCTTCGAAACCGGTGTGTTCTTTCACTTCATCCAAATTCTTGAAGTACCTGTCGAATTTCTCGTACTTTGTACTGAAGTCGATGATCGGCGGTTCCATCTTAGAGTCCACTTCTGGATAACTATCTAAACCAAGATCAGAAGGTTCTATCTTTCCTTTCTTCAGTCTTCTGAACACGGAGCTTCCTTCCCCAAGATAATTTCGATAGATGACCTCTAGAGGTACCATCATGTTCTTGTATTCTTCAGGTTCACCTTCTGTTATCACGTTCACTACCTTGACCTTCATCCTGTTCTTCTCTTCTAATCCGATAAGATGTGTTTTGATCCCTCTTTCTTCCAGTTCACGAAAATTGTAAGCACCCATCAAGCATAGAGCTTCACCTTTACCATCGATCTTGTCCGGCATGCTTCCGTAATCGAACACGCTGTACCTATCGCTGAACTCGAAAACTCCCACACCTTCTTTTTCTTCCGTCGGTTCTTTCATTATCTCTAGATCCTTGACACTTCCCATCTTACCTCACCTCTTCATCGTCTTCATCTATCTTCTTTCTGTTCTTCTCTTGATACTTTTTGATCCTTTCCTGCAGGTCTTCATCGGTCAATCCCAACATCTTCGCCGCGGCTAACCCCGCCTGCTCTGTTCCCATGACGACCATAGGACACACACCGGAAGGCATCCTCAGGCTTGAAAAGATATCTCCACCGGCGAATTTACTGCTGTACGGCGGGCATGCGATGACCGGTTTCTCGGTCTGAGCATCGACGAAACCGCTCAGTGCGTTGCTTCTTCCTGCAACCGTGATGTAAACTACTTTTTCATCTTCATATTCTTTTATTATGTCCATAGCTTTCAACGGCACTTTGTGCGCTGAGGCGATCCTCATCACGCTCTCTATACCCAGTTCGTTCAACGTATCCGCTATCTTCTGTGACCAATCCATATCGCTCTTCGATCCCATTATTATTACTACTTTCATCTTTTCCACCTATCCTATCTTTTCTGCAACTTTATTGTAAATTTCGAACATCTCTTTTATCTCGTCGATCTTGAGGAAGTAGAACTTCTCCGGTGGTTTTTTCTCGTACTCCACCAATCCTAGATCGTATAACAGCTTCAGATGCTTGGAAGCCGAAGATTCCGTCGTATCCAATCTATCTGCGATCTCGTGGACGGACAACTTCTCACCCTCACACAACATCTGGAGGATGTCCCTTCTTTTCCTAGACCTTATCGCCCTAGCGAGCTTTTCGTCAGGCATCATCTTGGGCATCATGGTATATTATATAATAGTTTCGCTGTTGCGCAACAGTGCAACAAGGAAAACATATTGCAAATGCTGGAGCATACATCCTTGTCATTCAATGCTGATCATCAATCGTCTTCCTGAATTATCTCATCATCTTCTGTTTCATCGTTAGGCTTTTGCTCTTCTTCCTGTTTTTGAAATCCTTCTTTTTCCTTTTTTGAGGATCTCTTAAAGAACAAGATCATCGCTATCATACCAAAAGCAATAGCTGCAATAACAGCACCCCAGGCCCAGGCAGGTGTAGCTATTTCAGTCTCGACTTTCGTCGTGGCCTCTAAGTCCGGGTCCATGAAGTCCGCGACGCCGTTGAGGTTGGAGTCCGTTGGCTTCTCGTCTGCGTCCAACGGGTCGGTTCCCGCTAATATCTCCACAGCATCGGACCAGCCATCTCCGTCCGTATCTTCGTTTGAAACGCCGGTCGTTACGTTGTTGGTGGTGTTCTGGTATACGGTGTTGTTGCTGTAAACGGTCTGGTTGTTATATTCGACAACTGTCAGGAAGTCCGTATCCATGTAGTCGGGTATCCCGTCGCCATCCCCATCGGAGTAAACTTTCAAAGTGAAATTGCTCCAGTCAGACCCACCATTGTTATCTACT
>CAZHUM010000108.1:0-1940 GCA_964535805.1 uncultured Thermoplasmata archaeon | reverse complement strand
CCAACGTCTTCGTTTCTCGGAGTTCCTGAAAGGAGTCCGTTCGTAGAATCCATCGATAACCATGAAGATGCGTTCGTATCCATAGACCATGTGACCGTCTCATCCGCGGGATAGTTCGCATCGTAGACATTGTAATAATATCCATCCTGGACCGCCTGTGTTTTGTCGTCAGGCCCGAAAGAGTACAGATCGATTCCATCAAAAAATACCCTGTTCATAAGTATGTGATCCAATAGTTTAATTTCCTCAGCACCAGCTTCTCCTGACAGACCGTTCACCTCTCCGGTTATATCTGCCTTGGACACATCTAGAGTTAGGCTTCCAGTGATGATCTCACCTTTGATCTCATCTGCGTGGATCTCAGAGCCACCAGCCACTAAAAAAGTACCCATGTCTATCGTTTCCCGACAATCTTCTATTCTCAAAGTTTCTGAACTTAGATTACCATCGTTGATTATATGCCCTGAGGAAGTTATCACGAGTCCCCCGAGAGAAGCATTATCCCTGAATCGGACATCACCAGTACCTGTTTGAATGTTCAGATCCATAGGAATCCCATCACTTTCAAGCGTACCGTTGAAGATCAAGTCGCCGCTTCCAGTTGTTGTCATGTTTATGTTATTCCTCAATACTACGTCTCCGTTGTATACCTGATTAGTCAGTGTTTGGATGTTTTCATGTATTTCACATCGGCCATTGATCGTTAAGGGCCCATGATCATTGGTTACCCCATTTTCAAACACAACAGTCGGGGCGGTCAGTGTATTGTGCGAACCGGTGAACGAAACCAGCCCCCCATATGTTTGCTGGCCGCCAGTGGTTATGTTCGAATCCGCCCTGAGATCAGCGTGAACAGATAGTTGATCGTTTCCTTCAACATCCTGTTTGAATGCTATGGAGGTTCCGTTCATGTACACAGAATCCTTGATCTCTACCGGCCCATTGTAAGTCTGGTAAGATGTGGAAGTATCGTCGTATAATTCACAGACTCCGTTAACTGTTAGAGAACCTGTTCCGTTAACCGAACTTTTGAATGTGGTATTCGTTGCGTCTACCATCACGTCCGCTGCAGCATCGACGACTCCTCTAAATTCGATTTCGGACCCGTACTTCGAAGTTAAATTCTCGTCGAGTATGATCTTTGTTGTTCCTTCGGACATGAATGATATATCGTAGTCGAGTTCCATACCGCTGGAAAGCACCTCATATATTTTCGCAGATGTTTCACTTTCATCACGGGCCGTCATGATCTCAGAAACAGACAAGCCATCCGTACCCATGGCGTCGTATACGTGAACGGCTCTTTCCTCTAATTTGATATCATAGTGGTATACCCCTTCATCTTTAACCTTGATAACGGTGTTGTTTAATTTTCTAGAGTTGCCCGAACCGTACAGCACGATTATGTCCCCCATGTTGTAGATATCGTTCGGATATGCATTGTAATAGTACCCATCGTCGCCGGTGTATATCTTGCCCTCGTGCTCACCGTTCACGATCACATTTAAAAACTCCATCGGGCCGAATCGTTCATCGTTCCGATCCAAGAGATATCCATTGAACTGTCTAGGTTCTTCTGGGAACGTGCTTCGAAGGTAGGGGAATGAATCGCCTTCTACGATGCCCCAGGTCTCTGTGAAATCCCAGTCCGGGTAGTTGGTCTGCTTCACCATGTCGCTAGTATTTAGACCTTGAACAGGGAGGTTCGTTCCTGTACCTACGACTGAAGGAAGAGAACAGGTTTCGTTATTATAGTACGCAGATGAGACCGCGATATCACCGGAATTGAAATCACCTATGAAGGCCCCGGAATTCGTTCCTGAGATAACATGACCGCTGCGGAATATACCGTACAGAGAGAGATCGCCGTCGTTGGTCACTCTGCCGATAAATCCGCCTGTGTTAGTGTTCGTATTTCTTGTAGAGTTGGATATCGGGGA
>CAZHUM010000107.1:0-4251 GCA_964535805.1 uncultured Thermoplasmata archaeon | reverse complement strand
CATAAAAAGTAAGTTTTAAATAATCAACCTTTATATGTTCACGTGATGAATTGGGCAATCTACGACATAATCATCATAATTAGCGAGTAGATCACTCATCCGCCCAGTTTGTGTTTTATTGTTTTTTTATGGAGGATTTTTAATGAGTGAAAACAGCGAAGAATCCAAGCCCGAAGGCACGGGAAAACGCTTCTTACCCCTTGACAGAGAGAAATCTTTACCGGATGCGGAAGCTGAGGTACTAACATTATGGGAACAGGAGAAGGTAGCGGAAAGGAGTAGGACAAGAGAGAGGAAAAAGAAATTCGGTTTCACCGAGGGACCTCCTACGGCAAACGGTCAGCCCCACATGGGTCACGTGTTGACTAGAGTTGTAAAGGACGTCTACCTGCGGTACAAGACCATGGACGGCTACCAGATCGTCCCTAACATCGCGGGATGGGACACCCACGGTCTGCCGGTCGAGATCGAAGTCGAGAAAGAACTGGGCATCGAGTCCAAAGAGGAGATATTGGAGTACGGCTTGGAGAAATTCAACGAGATGTGCAAAGAGAGCGTCTTCAAGTACCAGAAAGAGTGGGAGGACATGAGCGAGAGGATCGGTTTCTGGATCAACTACGAAGATGCCTACATCACCATGAAGGACTCCTACATCGAAAGCGTATGGTGGAGTCTAAAACAGCACTGGGAGAACGGTCTGCTGGAAGAAGGACACAAAGTAGTGCCTTACTGCCCTAGATGCGGTACTCCTCTATCCAGCCACGAAGTGGCACAGGGCTGGGAACAGGTGAGAGACCCATCGATCTATATCAGGTTCAAAGCCAAAGACGAGGATCATTACTTTCTCGCTTGGACGACCACGCCTTGGACTCTGATCTCGAATCTGCTCCTCGCTGTTGGAGAGGATATCGATTACGCGCTCGTAGAACACGATGGAGATAAGTACTACATGGCGGAGAAGCTGGTCGATCAAGTGTTCGAAGATGCGGAAGTCATAAAGACCGTAAAAGGGGAAGAACTCATGGGTAAAGAATACGAACCCATGTTCGGTTACGTGGCACCAGAAGGAAAGAGTCACTACGTTACTTCCGCCGATTTCGTCAGCTTGGAGGAAGGTACGGGTATAGTTCACATCGCTCCCGCCTTCGGTGAGGAGGACAGTGCATTATGCCGTGAAGAGGGCGTAAATCTGGTGAACCCAGTAGATGAGAGCGGTAAGTTCACAGAAGAAGTAACGGATTACGCCGGTCAATTCGTCAAGGACGCCGACGGACAGATAATGGTGGATCTGCACGAACGTGGAGATTTGATAAAACGGGAGAGTATAAAGCACACGTATCCGTTCTGCTGGAGATGTGAATCACCCCTTCTGTATTACGCCCTGGAGAGCTGGTTCATCAGGGCGTCTAACGAGAAGGAGAAGCTGATCAAAAACAACGACCAGGTAAGATGGAAACCCGAGCACCTCAAACACGGGCGGTTCGGTAATTTCTTGGACGAACTGAAAGACTGGTCGCTGAGCAGGAACAGGTTCTGGGGTACGCCTCTGCCCGTTTGGATATGCAAGAACGGGCATCAGCACTGCGTGGGGAGTAAAGAGGAACTGGAAGAGATGGCGACGGAACCGTTGGAAGAAAATTTCGAGCTGCACCGGCCCTGGGTGGACAGGGTCAAGCTGAACTGCCCAGAGTGCTCGGAAGAGATGGAAAGGGTGGAGTACGTCATAGACTGCTGGTACGACAGCGGCAGTGCTCCTTTTGCACAATTTCATTATCCCTTCGAGAACGAAGATAAATTCGAGGAGGCTTTTCCGATAGATTTCATCACCGAAGCACTGGATCAAACTAGAGGATGGTTCTACAGCTTGCTTGCCATAAGCTCTCTGCTCTACGATAAACCCGCTTACAAGAGCTGTTTGACCTTGGGCCTTGTTCTCGACGAGGACGGAGAGAAGATGTCCAAGAGTAAAGGCAATGCCGTTGAACCCACGGAAGTTCTTGAAGAACTCGGGGCAGACGCCATAAGACTGTACTTCCTTTCTTCACCCGTATGGAAATCGACACTCTTCAACGAGGACATGATCCAGGAGAAAGTGAGCAAGATAATCAACACCCTGATGAACGTGATCTCGTTCTTCACCAGCAATGCAAATATAGACGATTTTACTCCCTCGGAATACCAGGTGAGCGACGAGATCGACAGGTGGCTGCTATCCCGGACTAACTCGCTGGTCAAGGATGTTAGGTACTATCTCGACGAATTAGAGGTGCATAAGAGTACCAGGGAGATCGAGAGATTCATCGACGATCTGTCCAATTGGTACCTTAGGAGGAGCAGGAGGCGGTTCTGGGAGGGCACGGAAGAAGAGAAAGAGAGTGCCTACAACACGCTCTATAGAACACTAAGAACGCTGAACTCGGTCATGGCTCCCTTCGTACCGTTCATCACCGAGAGGATCTATCAGAATACCATCAGACCGGTGGAGGACGAGATGGATTCTGTTCACATGGAGGAGTATCCGGTGAGCAGCGGGGAAGAGATCGATAAAGAACTCGAAGAACATATGTCACATGTGATCAAGATCGCAGAGCTGGGTAGGAACGCCAGGCAGAAGGAAAACATCAAGCTCAGACAGCCTCTGCGGGAAGCCGTGGTCGTTTCGGAGAACGTAGATTATGATACATCCATCGAGCTGTTCAGCGATATCCTCATGGACGAGCTAAATGTGAAGGACTTGAAGGTCAGCAAAGACGAGAGCGAACTGACCGTCACCAGCATAGCTCCCAACTATTCCTCACTAGGTCCCAAATTCAAAGGAGACGCTAACAAGGTAGCCGAGTTGATCAACGACGCGGATCCCATTCAAGTCAAAAAAGATATCGAAGAAAAGGGTGTCTGCGAGCTCGATGGATTCAACGTTGCTGAAGACGACCTAGAGATGTCGGAAGAAGTGAAAGAGGACTACATAGCCAGCGAGGACGGAGACCTTAGAGTATTCATCGATTCAATCATAGACGAAGAGCTGGAGATCGAAGGTCTTGCTAGAGATGTGGTCAGAAGGATACAGACCATGAGGAAGGACCTGGAACTGGGCTACACACAGAAGATCCATACAAGGTATCGAGGAAATCTCAAGCTTCAGGATGCCATCGAAGAGATGGGCGATTACATCAAAAAAGAAACCCTATCAGACACCTTGGAGATGGGCTCTGGAGAGGGTTACAAAAAGGAATGGTCCATAGACGGAAAAGAGATTACCATCTGGGTGCATGCGCTGGAAAACAACTAAAACTAAATATCACCGGGTTGAATAGGGTTCCTACATCAAGGTGTAAGATTTCATGGAAGAAGAGATAGAATATGAATTGGTCAAGAGAAATTGTCTATTCAAGTTCGATGAAGATGTAGAGTACAAAGATCTAGTGCCCGTATTCCCAGAACTGCTGGACAAATTCATGCGTTTGGCCGACCAGTATCCCGAAGATGGTGGGGAGGAGTACATGCAGATGCTGATCAGGATCAATCTAAAAGATCTAGCTAAGAATCAGAAACCCATGGGTCACAACAGAGAAGCTCGGTACCGTTTGATATTCCCGAGGGAGAGAGAAGGTGTCCAATTCTTCATCTATCCCCGGATATCCTACGATGAATCCGAGGAAGAGATCGAAGATATAGTAGAGGGTATCAGCGAATTCCTGGAAGAGAACGATTTGGAACACGAGCTGATATGGGATGAGATGGAGTTCCTTCTGAAAGAGAAGAAGAAGTGAACTTTTCTGTGCAATCGTCTGGCTATTTGCCTTGCACTTAGAGATCTGTATACCAGTAATATAACCGAGGACATAACGTTTTGTGAAAATATTTAGTAATACTAGAGTTATTGTTAAAAATGTTTAAATAATACTTGAGGTATTATTGAAAACAGGGCGATGAAGATGAACAACAGACTTAACGGATATCAGGATTCTACTATTGAGAACGATGAGTACTTCCACAGGGAATTGATGGACAAATTGAAGAGATGGATGGACAGGAAAGAAGTGCTGGCGATTAAAGGGCCTAGACGATCGGGTAAAACGACCCTTTTAAAACTGCTCAAAAAATGGCTTATAGAGGAAAAAGGGGTGGATGAGTCACACATAATGTTCAAGATCATGGAGGATCCTGAATTCAAAGATCAGTTTGAAAAAGATCCCATCGAAACCATCGAGAGCTATCTGATCGACGATGAAAAACATTACTTTTTTCTAG
>CAZHUM010000106.1:2551-4312 GCA_964535805.1 uncultured Thermoplasmata archaeon | reverse complement strand
CGTAGGGGTGTTCATGTATTAATAATTTTGACTTTGATTATTTATTTGTATGGAGGCCTCTAACCTAGTTTAGATGGCGTAAGATAAGTAGCCCCGGGCGGATTCGAACCGCCGTTACGAGGATAAGATATATAAATGTCTATGTACATATATGTGCCCATGTCAAAGAACATATCTATCTCGGATGATGTGTACGAATGGTTAAATGAGATGAAGGGCGAAGAAAGCTTTTCATCCATAATCAGAAAATTGGGTAAAAGCGGCAATTTAGAGGATATCAACGGTTTGAACATCTTAGAGGGCTGGGGGAAGACCAGAAGTGAATTAAAGAAGATGAGCGATAAAGAATGGGAGCGGTTGGAAGATGCTGCTTGATACCTCAGTTATCGTAGACATCGATAGGGGTATAGAAGAGAAAAAGATGGATCATCTTATTTCTTTATCACCCCACATAGTTTCATCCGCTACTGTTATGGAGATATCGACCGGCTTTTTCAGATCTAATCGAAAAGCGATATTGTTGGACGAGTTCATATCTCCACTTACCATAATATCCATAGACCAAAAAGTGGCTAGAAAGGCGGGAAAGATAGCTGCTAACTTGATTGAAAGGGGAGAAAGGATCGAGATCAACGACCTGTACATAGCTGCCACTGCTTTGTTACATGAAGAAACGATCTTAACGACTAATGTTAAGCATTATGAAAGGATAGATGGGGTGGAGGTAGTAAACTGGGATGATATCTGACGTAATTTGGTTGTTTTAACCATCGTAGTCCACCTTGAACCTCACCCACATTTGTCCATTTTTCTCAACCTTCGTTTCGATATGATTCAATTCTGTTGGCCACTCATCATCGTCTAGGTCCAGTGAGGCGAACAATGTAGGCGTTTCGGAACCACCTATGGGGCGTATACATCGCTACATATGGTCTTTCCATCTTTTCACAACTCCATTCGTTAAACTGATAACAATAATATTGATCCTAACCGGGCATCACGATGTACCCTAGCTTCTTAAAATCTCCGTCAAAAGAAAAAACATGTTTGATATCGTAATATTCCATACGTACGACAGTACTCCAGTCTACGAAGGACAACTTGTTTTCTTCCCTTTTTAATCTATTCCATACCTCTTCAAAATTCAACGAAGAGAAAGGATGTATGATTATATTGGATTTCAAAACCCTTTCTACGATATCCAACGCGGCATCGTAATTATAATTATAACGAAGAAAGGTATAAGTCTCCTGCAAGACCATCTCAGATGTGTGTATCGAACCGAAACTAAACTCTTTCTTTTTATTTCTATCCACAAATGATTTGGCTTCTTCGTAGTGTTTTTCTTTTTTCTCATTTAAGGCGATCCATGCACTTGTGTCGATAAAAATAGAGGGATAATCTCCAGGCATGTTTTTTACTTCCCGTAAAGGATATCATCTATATCAGTATCTTTTTTCAGGGGTTCATCGTCTCTAGGGTTTGAACCGAAGCATGGAGAATCCCAATCTATTTTCTTTTTTTGAACCTCTTTATGCAGCAATTTTCTAAGTAGGGAGGAGATACTCTCACCTTCTTCCTCAGCGATGTTTTTGATCATCTCAACTTCGTCATCTGGAACCTTGGTGCTCAACACTTTATCTGACATTGGTATACCCAGGTATACCCCGATATAAATAATTTTACATTGATGATCATAAATCTATACGATCATCCATTTACACGGGATAAAAAAGTAGCCCCGGGCGGATTCGAACCGCC
>CAZHUM010000106.1:0-2451 GCA_964535805.1 uncultured Thermoplasmata archaeon | reverse complement strand
AAGTAGCCCCGGGCGGATTCGAACCGCCGTTACGAGGACCAGAACCTCGTATGATTGACCACTACACTACGGGGCTTTTTTGTTCAAAAACCCCCGAGTCAGTTAGAAGCTGGGCTTCTGACGAACTACGGGGCTAGTGAGCTACCTGCTCTTCAGGGCTCTCCGATATCGTAACTCCTTAAAAATATTATTGGTGATCAATGCAAAATCAGATTTATATATCCGGAGGTAATTGGTGATTCGATTCACCATGAAGATAACGGAGATGCTCGCCATAGCTCTATTTGCCACTGGCCTATCCCTAACTGCATGGCTTTTGATATATTTTATAACCGGTGGTGAGAATTCGTTCTTCAGCTCCTATTATTCGGTACTAATATTTCCTCCCCTCTTCGTGGGGTTGATATTATTCATCAGATACTTGGCGAGGAGACCAAAAAGGTTATAATCTTTTTATTCGAGTGGGTGAAGAGTTCATGAAATTATCGGATTTTGACTACGAACTGGACAGATCGAAGATAGCCCAGAGACCCATGCGCCCCAGGGACGAATCCAAACTGTTCTACCTCAAGAAAGATGGGCACGAGCACCTGCGTTTCAAAGATTTACCCGAACTGATCCGGGATGGTGACGTGATCGTGAGAAACGTATCCAAGGTATTCCCTGCAAGAGTCAATGGTAAAAAAGACACTGGAGGTAAGGTCGAGATCTTGTTCTACAGGGAGGTAAAAGATGGTTGGGAATGTTTGGTCAAGGGCAAGAATATCAAAGAGGGTAGAGAGCTGATAGTCGAGGGGGAGACTATCGAAGTAGTAGAAAATCTAGATGGTGGGCATTTCACCCTGAAGTCGGACAAGATAGAAGAGTTGATCCAAAAGCACGGTGAGATGCCGACGCCTCCCTACATAAAAAGAGAGATAGAAAATAGATCGGAGTACCAGACGGTCTATGCCGAGGAAGAAGGTTCCATAGCAGCGCCCACCGCGGGCTTCCATTTTACCCAGGATGTATTGGATGAAATAATAGACAAAGGTGCGGATATCTACGACGTGATACTGCACGTAGGACCAGGTACCTTCCTTCCTGTTCGAACGGATGAGGTGGAAGAACACGGCATGGAGAGAGAATGGTATCAGATACCGGAAGAGACCGCCGAAGCGGTCACCAGAGCTAATGAAGAGGGGCGAAGGGTGATATTGGTGGGGACTACGACGGTTAGAGCCATGGAATCTGCTGCGGAGAACGGAAAAATTAAAGCGAAAGAAGGATGGGCCGACCTGTTCATATACCCGGGCTACGAATTCCAATCCGGTATGGACATGCTGCTCACAAACTTCCATCTCCCAAGATCTACCTTGATAATGCTAGTGAGCGCTTTTGTAGGCCGAGAACGAATAATGGATGCTTACAGAGAGGCTGTGGAAAAAGATTACAGATTCTACAGCTTCGGAGACGCTATGCTGATCGAGGGGGTATGATGCTGGATTTAAAGATCGAAAAAAAGGACGGAAGAGCCAGGACTGGCACGATGACAGTAAACGGGAGTGAGGTGGAGAGCCCGCTTTTCATGCCCGTAGCGACCAGCGGAGACGTAAAAACACTCATCTCTAGAGATCTGAAAGAGCTCGGAGTCCAAGCCTTGATAACGAACGCCTATCACCTTCTGATGAGACCGGGAATAGACATAATCGAAGAGCACGGAGGTCTCCACGAATTCATGAACTGGGACGGTGTGATCTTCACGGACAGCGGAGGGTTCCAGATGATACGAAAGGGCTTCGATAAGAAGATAGAGGGCGGAGGTGTTCATTTCAAATCCGAGATCAACGGAGAAGAGTTATTCATCTCACCGGAAGAGGACATCGAGATCCAGAAGAGGCTGGGGAGCGACGTGGCCATGTGCTTGGACTACTGTCCTCCATACCCTGCGGACAAAGAAGAGTTAGAGTTGTCCGTCGAGAGAACCACGAACTGGGCGGGAAGGTGCAGGAACGTGGACACTGACATATTCGCTATCTCACAGGGTGGAACGGACCCCGGGCTGCGTGAAAGGAGCTGTCGGGAGTTGAGTGAGATCGATTTCCAAGGTTATGCGCTCGGTGGGTTGTCGATAGGAGAACCGGCACAGGATATGTACCGCATGACCGAGATCGCTGATGGTGTATTTCCAGAGGATAAACCCCGTTATCTCATGGGTCTGGGTTCTCCCGTAGATATGTTGGAATGTATAAAAAGAGGGGTCGATGTATTCGACAGCGCCTATCCCACCAGGAACGCAAGGCACGGGAGCGTTTTCACCTCTGGAGGCAGGATAAACATCGAAAAGGGCAGATACCGCAGGGACAAAGGACCTATCGACGATAAATGCGAGTGTGAGATCTGCGAGAACTACTCCAGGGCATATATCAATCATCTGAGCAGGGCCAACGAGATAACGTGGATGAAGATGAC
>CAZHUM010000105.1:0-4337 GCA_964535805.1 uncultured Thermoplasmata archaeon | reverse complement strand
CGCTATGAACTCCGGCAGTTCGGAAGGAAGGGAGAGACCTACGACGACGTGATCAAAAAGCTGATGGAGATAGCTAAACGAACAAAATTCTACGAAGATATCGATCGTATTCTAGAGACCGAGGAGTTCGTTCCGCTTGACGAGATATGAAGTACTTATATCGGGAACCACTAGGAAACAACTAGAAAGGCTTCCCTCGGATCTAAAAGAACATGACAAAGACAAACTAGCCGAATAAGACCGTGCACTTTTTGCGAAATTACTTATATAAGTTTTCGTTATTATTGCACATAATGTTGACTGAATCCGACCTACGGATACTCACCGCCCTCAATTCCCCCACATCTATCACGGAGTTGAGCGACATCACGGGATACAGTGTAAGTTATGTATCGGAAAGGGTAAATCACCTCCAAAACATAGAAATGGTCACACTTACTCGCAGTGACCGCTGCAAGGAAATTCGCGCCCTACCAACCACAGTACTTGAAACATACAAAGACCTAACAACAACCCACTCCCACATCGATTTTCCTTCTCTGATCTCACCTTCGATGCTCCAAGTTTGCTGGTTCCTAGATGAACCAGTTACAGTGACCCAAATAGAATCCCACCTCAAACTGCACCGCCGGCGTATCTATCAATTGTTAGAAAAACTTCAGTATAGAGGTTTGATAAAAAAGGAAAACAGCGAATTCGTTATAACAGACCGCATGAAAGGACTGGTACAATTCGCTAAGACGGTTATCGATCACAAGCATAAAGTTGAAACACCCACACAAAGGATCGTATGGAGTTCACCACACGAATACTTGATGATACCCATGAACGAAAAACCTCCAAACAAAAAAGACTATCAACCGACTGGTATCCAACGATTTTCAGACTACGACCTAGACTTTTTCACCACTAAACCGATTTATTTTTACTCTGAAATACGTGAAAAGCTAAGCCTAGTCGACCTTATTTCACACTCTTTAATAGTCGAAGCCGACACTCGAAATATGAGTTACTGTGCTCTGTTGATGATCTATAAAAATATCTCATACGAAGACCTGAAGAAAGCGTCGAACTATTACGGTATCGAGGAAACTATAGATAAACTGATCAAGTTCGTTGAAACCAGAGGTAAAAATAGAACCGAAAATTTACCGGAATGGCAGGAGATAAAAAAATTATCTGAACAATACGAGGTGGACCTGTAAGATGCGTGTGATGAATAGTAGAGAACCTATCATGGCAGAATTCAGAAAAATAGATAGATCTTTAGATGAAAATTTAACGGTCTATCTGATGGGTGGTGGAGCCATGACCTTACGCGGTTTGAAGAACGCAACATACGATCTAGATTTACTATTAACCACCAGACAAGACTTTGAATCGCTCCGGGACCTTCTGCTTGAACTCGATTATGAGATAGTAGAGAACCCTATCGAGGAATACAAAGAACTTGGCGCTGCCATCCTCTTAGATAAAAACGATGCATGTAGGTTTGATATATTCGATAGGAAAGTGGTCAAAAAACTCAGTTTAAGTGAAGATATGAAGAGACGGGCTAAAGAAGTTTTCACCGGTTCTAAACTTTGTGTAAATGCTCTCAATAACGAGGATGTTTTTCTTTTCAAAGGTGTAGCTGGACGGACACGTGACGTGAACGATATGATAAATTTAGTTGAAACGGAACAAGGTTTAGCTTTCGATGTGGTCCTAGAAGAGTTCCAAGATCAAATACCTATGAATAAAGGAAAAGTTGAGAGGGATATATTGAGAGATTCACCTGAAGATCATCCCGTGATAGCATTCGAACGGGCGTTAGAATCTATGCCGATGACACTCCCAAGAAAATTCATGAAAGAAGTAGAAAAAGAAGCTGATCGGATCTATGCAGAATACGAGATACTAAGGGAAATTGAAGAAAAAACTACGATAGAAAAATTGGCAGATTCTTTAATAACAAGAAATAGCGTGGATGTCAGTTCAATTGATGATGTTAATAACATCGTAGAGGGGCTTGTTGATAAGGAAATCCTTGAGTTAGATGATGGAAAAATTAAACTTAGAGAATTCTAGATTCAAAAAATGGGTTTGCGTGTTTTTGGTAGAAACTCTAGCAAACCCCCACATCAAACAAAAAATGATATAATCCATTCGAACATTAATTGTAAGTAAAAGAGGACTAAAGAGATGAATTTAAGACTCTCCGAAAAAGAAAAGAAGGTTCTAAAAAAGATAGCCGAAGAAGAAGGAAAGGACCTCTCCACAACCGCTAGAGAGTTGATAGAATACGGTAGGAAATACAGAGCTATACAGCTCAACAAAGATGGAAAGATATCTCTCGGTAAAGCTGCAGAGGAATTAGATGTACCTCTGACCGACTTCATGGATCTGCTGCACGATTTCAACATACCCGTAAATCGGCTACGAAGACTACCTCAAAGGGATAAAAGAGATAGAAAAGGTATGGTGAAGGCAGAGCTAAATATGGCAACAACACATAGTGGTGAACCATCATGAGTAAAACCACGATACAGATCGATAAAAACACTCGCCATGAACTCCGGCAGTTCGGTATAGGAAGCAGCTAGACAAACTTCCAACTGACACAAAGAAACTGAAGGGGCTAGAAAAGAATTACTACATCAAGATGTAAAGGTTGCTAAGATACTTCATCGAAGCAATGCGTACGCTGGGATTGATCCGTGATTGGAATAATTTCCACGAGTCGGTAGACCAAAAAACACACTCAAAAATATTTTACAAAGTTTTAAATATTCGAAAAACCCTCAAATATATCGTATGTCCACTGGAACGGTTAACATCTCTGTCCCGAAGGAGCTGAAAGACATCCTACACGTATCTGAGGAAGAGGTCGGTAAAGAAGCTTTGAAATCGATAGCTATAGAACTCTATAGAGAGGGGAAAGTATCTATGGGTAAAGCAGCTGAAATAGCAGGGATCTCTAAGATCGAGATGATGGGGATTCTTCGTGAGAAGAAGGTACCACTTCAGTACACAGAAAACGATTTGAAAGAGGACTTGAAGGCGTTATGATGGTCGTGGTCAGCGATACAGGTCCATTGATTTACTTGGCTCGTATCGGGCATCTTTCTCTTTTAAAGAAGAGGTTTGGACCCATACTGATCCCAGAAGAAGTTTATCGGGAAATATGTGTCCAGGGAAAAGGTAAACCAGGGGCAGAAAAGATAGAAAAAACAGATTGGATAGATAGAAGGGAGGTAGAAGATAATTTTCTCTTAGAAGTTCTAAGATTGGAACTCGATAAGGGAGAGTCAGAGGTTATCGTACTAGCAAAGCAGATGGAAGCTGAGAGAGTGATAATCGATGAAAAAATTCCCAGAGAGAAATTGAAGTCCTTGGGTTTCAAGGTTGTAGGGACAGTAGGGATCTTGGTTTGGGCATCTCAGGAGGGCTTGATATCTGATCTAAAAGGATGCCTAGATGAACTTAGGGACAAGGGAATGTGGATAAGCGACGATCTGTACGCGAAGGCGTTAGAACTGGCAAAAGAAAAATAATCTCATAATTTCCCAAAGGGAAACAATGATGACGTTTATAATATCTAACAGGAGCATAGCGAATTCCACAAAGGGAATCAGTGCTCCGTCGAGCAGGTGGTCCCCACCGTAAATCAAGAACACTTCCATTCTCACAGCGCGAGTCAGCAGACCATCCACCGAAAGCCCTCCTCTATAAAACAGAAATGTAATGGTTTCATGTAATATCTCATATGGAGGGACACTACGTAAAATGAACACAATGGAGAAAATAAATGATAACCATTTTATACGTTCACAACATACCCTCTAACGATTACAAAGGTCAAAAATATTATTTTTAACCAGAACCGAAAAGGTTAACAATAGTTAAATATTGTAGGTGTAACTATAACAGATCACGATAATCACCCTCCCTCCCTTTTTTTCTTCCGTTTTACCCCAAGTATTCAACGGATCAAACCACATTGTAATCCGCCGAGTTATACAACCAATATCCGAATGATACGATAACCATTTTATACACTCACAACATACCCTCTAACGATTCCCATGGGAGATCCGATCACACTCACTTTAAACAAAGCTAAGACCATAGACCGGCTCTACGAAGAGACGAGCTCGTACTGACAGTTGACGCCCCTTACAGCGATCGAAAAGCGGTTCACGTCTGATTCGACCATTTGATTGAGTTAGATTGGGGGCGGGAAATATATAAGAATATTCAGGTCAGAAAAATAGGAATTTAGCAAACAATAAAACCAACCAATAATCTACTACGTGGCTATGGTTGATCTTCCTCTTTTTTGATGGTTTTTGGAC
>CAZHUM010000104.1:0-4337 GCA_964535805.1 uncultured Thermoplasmata archaeon | reverse complement strand
AATTGTAAGAAACATTTAAATAATAAACACTTGATTATACTTGTGTCTGACATTAATATGACAAAAATGGGATTGCATATGACAAATGATGGTGCGGTATGGGATAAAATCGACGAGTACAAATACGCAATAATGTACTATGTCTACTTTGTTAGTTGTCTGCTAGTGGCTTTGATACTTGCCAACCCCTCTCAGATCTTAGCATCGATACTTTAAGAGATGTTTTAGTTATAAAAGCGATCTGACGGTCTTGGCTATAGACTCGCCACTGTCGTATTCTGGAGTCCAACCGATGGATTTCATCTTTTCAATTGAAAGTTTCATCACTTTTACATCACCCTTCCAACCTCGACCGCCGTCAACTCCACCAGTCCATCGGTATTTAACATCATCAAGGCCCATCTCTCGACAGACAATATCCGCGATGGTTTTTACATCTATATAATCTTCAGAGCCTAGATTGTAATAATTAACCCTTTCATCGGATTGTTTGGTCGCGTAGATCATGCCATCTATGCAATCCGTTATGTAGAAATATGATTTTTTTGTCCCTGGGGGGCTACCCAGTATCTCAAGACTATCCGGATTTTCATTTAATTTGTTGACAAAATCGAAGGTGACACCATGTGTACTTCTTGGCCCAACAACATTAGCAAATCTAAATGAAATCGACTTCATATCGAAGGTGTGGCAGTAAGCAGATATCAGGGACTCACATCCTAACTTCGATGAACCGTACAATGATATGGGTTCTAAAGGTCCAAAATCTTCCGGTGTGGGGATCACATCAGTCTCTCCGTACACAGTTGAAGTAGATGTGAACACGATCTCATCCACATCGTTTTTCCTCATCTGCTCAAGAACTGCATAGGTCGCCATGATGTTCTGTTCTAAGTGAACGTAGGTATCCTCTGCACCCACACGCACATCCGGATTTGCTGCTAGGTGGAACACCATATCGCATCTTTTCATCTGCTCTGATAGTTTTTCCTCGTCTAGAACATCGCCGAGAACGAATTCAAAATTTTCATTCGGTTCCAGGTGTGATATCAACTCTTTCTTACCTGAAGATAAATTGTCATATCCTATAACGTGATTTTCTTTAACTAACTTATCTGCAAGATGGCTCCCGATGAACCCTGCTACACCGGTTAGAAGTATTTTTCTACCTTTCAATTTCATATTTTTAACCTCTTATTGATTTTTGTTTTTAGGTTCGCTCTGTTCTTGAAGTAAAAGTACAAGAATATAAAGAATACGATAATGATCGCTAAAACACCGATGCCTTGGAACACACCGCTCTTGAACGCGCTGAGCACGGCACCGCTCAAAAAGTAAGAAACAAACGAGATGAAAAAACAGCCCGAAAAGGCGCCGATTATTATGGCTATCCAGGCATGGTACTTATCCATCCCTATCACTTTTCCTAAAATCGAAGCGCCAACACCTCCGCTGCCTTGAAAAGGAAAGACGACGAAAAGAGCTACACCAACGAAAGCGATATGGGATATCCACTCCTTCTCTTTCATCTTCTGGGCACCGAATTCTTCGAATCTCTTTATCCACTTACCGATCAGAGGTATCTTTTCAGCTATGTAGAAGTTCCAAAGTAGGAAATATGATGTGACGATATCGACGAAGGCGATGGTGGTAGCCACCAAGGTGATCACCATAAATGGAGTCAGGCCGTATTTCGATCTTAATGCACCCACAGTCAGTGGAATCACACTCTCTTTGCCGGCGGGTGGGAAGAAATAACCGAACATGCCCCCGCCCACTATCCAGAACATGCCTTTATCTACCATCATCAAGTACAATAATAGGATAAAAAAAGAGGCGATGAAGAATGGGATGAAGAATAGAAATATCTTACCTGGTAGGGTTCCGAAAAAACCCTCTTCTTCTTCCCGCTTCTTTATCATAGCCATCTATTATTCACTCGAAGATAAAATATCTTTGGTATCTATAGCTCCGACTTTTTACCGAATACAATTTTTCTTTCACAGTTGGGGCAATCTATCACATCTAGTGTAGGGTCATCCAACTCGATCTCTACACCGCATGTTGGACATATAACTTTCATTTTTTTCATTTTCTCACTTCCTAAACAGTATCATGCAGTGGCCCTTCTGCCACCTAGATATGTCAACCTCTTCAATAATCTTTAAAGCTTCCCTAGATATGTTTTCCTTCATCTCCCTAAATATATCTTTCGTGGGCCTTGTGGCATCGATGCTCCTCGCTTTCACTACGAAGAATCCGTAGGAGCCATTTTTTAAAAACTCGAGATTTTTCACCAAGATCCTGAATTGATCTCGTTGGGAGATGTCCTGATAGATCATATCGATGTCGGGAATGACTTCTCCGTAATTTCTAGGATATCTGGCATCCGCCAAGATAGGGAAAATGTTTTTCCGCTTATTCGATAAAGATAAAAGGTTCTTGTAAGGTTTTTTCGACGACTCTACTGCAAAAATTTTACCATGAGTCAGGATGTCAGATATATGAGAGACCGTAGTTCCATCTCCAGCACCCAGGTATAGTATGTTCATATCGTATGTTATGGGTAATGCTCCCTTCAACTTCAAAAATGCCGCTAATTTGCTGCGTCTAGGAGCCCACCTTCTGTATTCCATGCCTTCGTGTTCGACCAGTTCCTCTCCGTAAACTGATTCTCCAGGGACCAAATTCAAAGTATGGTATTCATCGCCCTTTTTGTATACCCCGTCACTAACAGCTTCAAATCTCATCTTAACTCATCTATTACTATAGGCAAGGCTTTTGAAAACCTTCTAACACCCTCTTCTGGAACGCTGAAAGATATACGAACGAATTTATCCCCCGCCTTATTTGACAGATAATTTCCACCTCTAACGAACACCTGGTGCTCATAGAGTAATTTTTCTTGGATCCGTTGAGGGTTCAAGCCGGTTTCTTGAATGTCCATAACGAACATATTGGTACTCGATGGATAGACCGGTAGATTCACTCCATCGATTTTATCCGCCGTATCTTTGATAAGAGCCTGATTTCTCCGAGACTGTTTGATCATCTCGTCCATCCACTCATTTTTTGTCTCCAACGCCTTTTTCGCACCGACCTGAGCGATCACATTGGCTGAAAGCACGTTGGTCCTGTATTTATGTAAAATGTCCGAGTATTCATCCGGCATAATCAGAGAACCCAGTCTCATCCCGGCGAAACCTATGCTTTTGGAGAAAGTGTAAATGAACATGGTCTTTTCAGGATAGAAATTAGAAGCGAGTGTATGCTCATAGGCGAAATCCCTGTACGTTATATCGTGGATCAGGAAGATATCGTTGTCCTCCGCGATCTGGCTTATACCCTTTACCTCGTCCGTTGTGTAACCGGTTCCCAGGGGATTGAGCGGATCGATAAGAAGTATCATCTTTGTTTTTTCATCGACGGCTTCGTTCACTTCATCTACTTTCATCTTGTACGGATCTTTGTAAACGAATATCTCTTTCGGTACTGCGCCTGAGAGTTCTATCTGGTGGTGTATGGGCATAAAGCTCGGGTCAGAGGCTACAACGTTATCTCCCTCCTCCAGCATCGCCCTGGTTAAGGTATAAGTTGCTTCTATCGCACCGTTCGTAACCAAGGCGTCGTAGCCACCGGTTAAACCCAGATCTTCCAGTATAGCTTGTTTCAATCCAAGGATGCCCTGCTTGTATGGGTACAGATTGTACTTCCGGTCATCCAGAGCTTCTTTCATAGCCTCTACTATCTTTGGTGAGGTCTCCAGTTGGTTCGTATTCTGACTCATCCAGACGATTTCATCTTCCTTTTCGTGAGCATAAACAAAGGGATCTATTTCCACTTGAAACACCGATTGGTGGAATAAATATGACAGTATAAGCTTTTTGGAGGGAGAAAATTATTTATTAGGGCTGCTGTTTAATGCGGTTACGACGTCCAGGCATTAAATGTCTGGGCACGATATAGATTGTGACTTTCATTTGAACACGAAAAATCCCCATTAAGTCGCGAAAATTCTTTAAGAATTTTCGTCCCACGGGGAACAAAGTTCCCCGAAGTCGCAAATTACTTCGTAATTTGCTCCCGTGGTGTAGTCCGGCCAATCATCTCGGCCTTTCGAGGCCGTTATCCGGCCAGAGATAGCCGATCACTCGGGTTCGAATCCCGACGGGAGCATACTCACTGGGGTTCAAATTCCCCCAGTTTCTAACCCCTTTTGACCTTATTTATCAGAACTATTTTCAAGATTTAGTCGAATATCGATTTTATTCTCTAAAAATATTTCTTTTTTCCTTTGAGTAAATCTTAAATCAAATGACTTGCGAATATGGAATGGG
>CAZHUM010000103.1:0-4393 GCA_964535805.1 uncultured Thermoplasmata archaeon | reverse complement strand
TATCAGCAATAAATCTTTTTGACTTCATCATCCACAACTCCCTCCGAGCCAGCAGGATTGCATTTACCTTTGGACGAACTGCTATCAAATTCTCCCACAGATCCATACCAGGTCCATCCCTAACATGAAGCCGACTAAAAATCCAGTGGTGAGTCGTCTGGTATTCGTGCTCTCCAAAACATTGAGTTCCTGCAACAGCCCGTCTAGAGTGAAGGGTATCAGAACGACTACAGTCAAGATGAATAGCAGACCACCGTGGTTCTCCAAATCCATGAAAAATCCTAGGATCACACCGAATATCATCCCCAGGTAGACGCCGAGGCACCTCGAACATATCGGCATCTTTCTACCGAAAACGGTGAAGCACTTTTCATCCTCGCCATGGCAGATGATGCTTCTGTATTCGCTGGACTTCATGACCGTAAATCAGAGTAAATCTTTGAACTCCTCGACCAGCTCGGGATATTTCTTCTGGACACCCTCCAAGATGGTTCCTATACTCACCTTATCCAATTCCATGTCCGAAAGTGCATCTACGATCTTATCGAACTGCTCGTTGCTCAGTTTCATGGCGGTTTCCTTGGCCATGTAGTTGCGCCACAGCTTGTTCCCCAATTCATCACGCCATTCTTTTTCATAGCCCTGTAAGAATTCCTCGTCCACTCTGCCTTCTTTGATCGCTTTTGCGGCGAACTCACCAGCGATCCTGCCCTGGATCACTCCGTTGACTATGCCTCCGCCGGTCATGGGATCTACGACTCTAGATGCGTCTCCCACCAAAAGTATCCCGTTGGCTGTGACCTTCTCAGGTGGATGAGAAACGGATACCGCTCCCGCGACCATGTCTATGGCCTCACCTCGGTTGAACTCGTCGTGATTCGCGATGAACTCGTCCAGGTAATCCTTCGGTGATCTACTGCCGTCCAGCCTGCTCAACTGGACCCCCAACCCCACATTGGCGGTGTCCTCGTTTTTAGGGAAGGCCCATACGTATCCTCCCGGAGCGTGTTTACACAGGTAGAAGTGCGTGTAATCTGGATCGATATCCACTCCCGTCATCCTGTACTGGAAGCAGGTCATAACGTCTTTAGGTGGTATCGTGTCGTATATCCCTGCCCATCTACCTACCTGGGATTCGAAGCCGTCCGCACCTATGGTCAACTTCGCTCTTATCTCGAAGTTCTTTCCCATCTTTCGTGCTTTCACACCTTTGACCACGCCGTCCTCGATCATCAGACTCTTCGCAGTTGTTTTTACCATAAAATCCGCACCAGCAGCAGCTGCCAAACGTGCCATCTCCTTATCGAAAAGATCCCTCTCACAGACGACTCCGACTTCGTCACCAGCCATCTTTTCGGTTATCTCCAGCATGTGTCCCGATGGCGAGTAGAGTTTAGCTCCGACCATGTTCCTTGCCGTCCACCTTTCAAGGTTATCTATCTCCTCGTCAAATCTACCAAGGGATACCCCCTCTCCGCATCTGACCGGTGAGCCTATCTCCTGTCTTTTCTCTATGACCAGTGTCTTCGCTCCGTTCTTCGAGGCATACCTTGCAGCAGTACTTCCAACCGGTCCTCCTCCAACCACTAGAACATCGTATTCAAGAACATCTCCTTCTTCTATGATCATCATTTTCCCTCCAATGATACCGCTCCGACCGGGCATACCTTTTTACACTGACCGCATTCCGTACAATCTTCGTTTATCTCGATGGTGTACTCTTTCAAGAACATGGCGTTCACGGGGCATGTCCCAACGCAGGCACCGCACCTCATGCAGAGTTCGTCATCGATAACCGGCTTCATTTTTTATCCCTCCATTCATCTAAAGGTACTGAGAACTTCTTCTCAACTTCCGTCCTATAAGTCGGTCCGGAGTTGTAGGCACAGAAGGGTATTATCCTGCCGTCCGGGGTGGCGTAGTGTATCACACATCTCTTTACCCTCTCGATGTCGTAATTGTAGAGGTCCTGGAAGTGCATGCCTCCGACGAAAAGGGTCCTCCAGGCGAACTCCCCTACCGATTCCTTATCTCCCTTATCCATAATGCCTGCCATTATCTCAGCGATCGTTGCGCCACCCGGTAGTTCTTCGTCTTTCAAGTATTCCCCGAAGAATTTCTTGAAGTTCTTTGCCAAACTTTTCTTCTTGTTCTCTTCGCTCTTTAATTTACTGCCGATCTTGAAGAACGTCTTGTGTACCACGGTATCCCACTTATCTGCTTTCTTAAGCATCTCTTTCATGAGACCTTCTACGTCCACGAACTTCGTTATCGGGGTGACCTCCCCGTCATCTCCTATCACCAAATAGGATGCTAGACCGCAGTGGGGATGGGATGTGAACGCTACTTGGGGTTCGTTTTTTATCACTGAGATCAACTGTGAAATAGGTGTGACGAAGGGCACAGGGTAGAAGTCTTCTTTAGAGAAGTAATCCGTCTGTTCGGCTAATCCCGTCACCATATCGGTAAGGGTGTACCTCTGCTTTTCCCTTTTCTCCTTCTCGATCCTACCGGTGAAAGCCACGGGCTGGAAGTTGACTCCCCTGATCACATCTCGGTTCTTGATAGCAAAATCCACGATAGTTCCAACCTGGTCATCGTTGACTCCCTTGAGAAGTACTGGAACGAGTACCGTTGCCAGCGGTTTCGGCTTGGTCTTCCTGCAGTTCTCTATGACCTTCTTTTTCAATTCCACCATGGGTCTTCCCCGGGCTTCCTTGTAGATCTCGTCGTCTAGTCCGTCGAACTGCAGATAAACCGTGTGAAGCCCGGAATCCACACACTTCTGTGCATAGTCATCGATATTGGCCAATTTCACACCGTTCGTCGCCACTTGGACCTGAGCGAAACCCATATCGGATGCGGCTTTCACGACTTTAAAGAAGTCGGGATGTACGGTGGGTTCTCCACCTGCCAGTTGAACCGCGGGTGTAGGCAATGGCATCTCGTTTCTCAAGGTTTGAAGCATCTGTACTATCTGCTTGTAAGAAGGTTCGAATACGTAGCCAGCCGCGTTGGCGTTGGCGAAACATATAGGGCAGTTCATGTTGCATCTGTTCGTCAGATCAACGTTTGCTAGGCACGTATGGCTCTTGTGCAGGTTGCAGAGTCCACAGTTATCCGGACAGCTGGCAGCTCCAGTTATCTTCGGGTTGTCCACTCCCTTTCCATCGAATGCCCATTTTTCAGCTTTCAGGTACATATCCACATCGGACCAAACAACACCCTCGAACTTACCGTGTTCTGGACATTCCTTCTGGATCACTACTTTGCCGTCCTTTTCTTTTATAGTGGCAGGGATGATCTTTTTACATTCTGGACAAAGAGATCCAGTCTTCTTTGGAAGCCCTTTCGGTAAACTTGATTCTTGTATGACCATATTATCGGAGAAGATAGAACTTGAGATAAGACTTAAATATTTTGTAGCGATTAGAGCTAATGATGGCAGAAATCGAGTATGAAAACAAGGATTTTCGTAAAGAATACGACCACATATCTGAAAGGCTGCAGCAGTTCGGCTTGACAGAGTATCAAGCACGTACGTACACGGCACTCGTAGCTCATGGTGTAGCGGATGCAGATACAATCGGTTCGACTGCAGGACTGCCGAGGACATCCGTTTACAAGGCGTTAGACCATCTCCACGATATAGGCTACGTCGTTGTAAGCAAGGGTAGGCCAAGGATATACCGACCCGTGAAGCCAGTCGATATAAAGGCAAGGCTCAGCGGAAAGATCGAGGAGGTCTTCGGTCGATTGAACACAATCTACGAAGTGCTTTCCGAGAGGGGAGAACCGCAGGTGGTCTACACCATCAACGGGAAGAAGAAGGTGATGGACAAGATCGCTGAACTGGTGAAAAGGGCGGATGAGGACGTGGTCATCTCATCACCGCGTTTCTCCGAGGTGCTCAAGTATGTCGAGGACGAGTTCAGAGGGGCGATAAAAAGAGGTGTTGCCATCACGATAATAACAACCTATGGTGAGAAAGTACTGGAGGGTGCGGATGTAGAACGCAGGGAGAGGCTGATAGCAACGGATATGATAAGCGATGGGAAAAGAGCACTTCTAGCTTCTCCGGGATTCGATGCCTGCGGCTACACGAACAATCCCGCGCTCTCCCAGCACCTGGTCAACTTCATGGACATCCTGATGAAGAGGGACTGATGAAATATTTTTAATATTCCACCGTCCAAGTTACCACATAGTCGGCATCGTTGTAAACCCAGTAACCTTCTCCAGCTGTCATGGTGTATGTACTCAGATCGTATATATACCTCAAGTGATACTCTTCTGATGAATCGAATACACCTATCTTAGTTACTTCATCTGGCAGTTCCCAATCTGCTCCCCTGTCTGTTTCGGAAGGATAACCCACCATGTTCCAACCGGG
>CAZHUM010000102.1:0-4529 GCA_964535805.1 uncultured Thermoplasmata archaeon | reverse complement strand
GAGATCTCTTTACCTTTTGTTATCAAAGAAGCAACGATTCCAGCTCAGTCTGCAGGGAATTATATGCGGTTTTATGCTAATGCTTCGGACAATGAAGGAAGATACATGAATACACCCATGGGTCACTATTATACAGACAAAGAAGTTAGTGATACTAAGGTCCTTCTTGTTGATCCAAATTACAGACATTGGCTATTCAAAGAAAATGTTGAACATCTATCTTCAAACCTAAACCAGTACAATATCTATGATATGCCTTCAGGTCTGGTCAGAGAGATGGAAAATAAATCGAGGTTTGCCAATCTCTCCTTTGAATACGATCTATTCCCGTTCAGGCATTGGGAATATATCAGTGATGAATTCGACATTTATGTAGCACATCCGGACAAGGGATTAAAAGATGATCTTTCAAACTTCCAACCCGATGCTATATTCCTGAGTGATCTCGGAGTTGGATTGAAACAAATGGACTCTGATGATCCGTCATATTGGAATTACGATCTAGCGGATATAGAAGTGGATGATAAGAGTTTGCAGGAGCATATAATCGATTACACAAAGGATAATAATACGGGTCTGCTCGGAAGTCACGGAACTCTGTCAGATGAAATAGTCTGGAGCGGTGATGAAGATTCTGAGAAATATAAGGTGGGAACTAGAGGGCATATAGGTTATGATCCTTCGGACCTAGATCCGTTCAATGAAAAGACATTCGCTGCTATGTTCGGCATGCCTGAGATCGTCATCTGGGAGTATGCCAGAGATAAGGTTGCAGAAACGCTCATCAACAGCGGGAAAAAGGAATTGTATGCTCTTGGTTGTTTAATAGGTTCTATACCTCTTCAGACCCCTCATGTCCCCAACAATGGTTCCTTTACAGTTCCATTAGAAGGTGAAACGCTCGGATGGAATATTCCCAACAAATTCAACATATCACAACCATCGATCTATAACGTACATGGATTTTCATTTTACACTCAGGTGGGTTGGCAACTAGGGATGCCTAGGGTATTAGCTATAGCCGCTTGGCAGGCAGCTCTAGAGATGAAACCTTTGGCTAGTAAAACCTTTTGGCAACTAGGTAATCTAACTAAAAATATAACATATAATGCAATTAATGGGACCAATGTAACGAAAGCGTTGAATCTAAGTCTAGATGGAGGTCTAAATGAATTTTACGATTCCCTGATATCGGCCAACATTTCTGCTAGTGGCTTTAATCTGAGTGTTGATCTATCGAATATCAATGTTAGCTCAGATAGGAAAGTCAATATCTCTTTTTCCTTGAGTGAAGAAACGTTGAAAACCCTTATGCAGTTCCTTCCGACTAAACTAGCTGCTTTATCTGAAGATAATTTAGCTGGTGTCGTAACACATGATAAATACTGGGATATGGATGGTTATCGCAGTGTTTATTTCAGTTTTGAACCAGAGGTCGGGATCACGGGTAGTTCACAGATGCTGTTGAAAGAGGCGATAAACTGGAGCACTAATTGGGAGATGTTGAATATAACCGACCTGTTGGGCGACATGGTAAGAGCGGGTAAGGATGTAGTAAACAACTTCACAAACGAAGAAAACCAATCTATAGGGAGTGAGTTGGGAAATGAATCCCGACTTTTAAATGAAAAAGGAAATTCAACTTTGGAGTTCACCACTTCAGTTAACAGTACCCAAGAGATTTTGATAGCTCATCCCACGTCGGAAAAAATTAACTTCAGCGTTTTAGAGGGTGAAGTGATAATTAAAGATATAATAAATGTAAGCGAGAATGTTACCAAGCTCATCCTTTATTCAAACAATTCTCAAAAGGTCAAACTGGGAATATCTTCTAATTGTGAAAAAAGTTTGAATCCCGCGTATGTATCTATATCTGAAAACGACGATCCTAATGTCGAGTTGTCCAACCCTACAGGTGGTGAGGTATGGTACCCTAGCGATTCTGTTAAAATTTGGTGGAACATGAGCGATGAAGAAGAACCCGATCAAAATCTTACTGTTGATATATATTTCTCAGATGATAGCGGGAATTCGTGGGATTATATAGCAAAGGATCTTACTAGTTTGACCTCTCCCTGTTCTTATTCATGGACAATTCCCGATAATATTACCGACAATGCGATTGTAAAGATAGAAACTAAGGATTCCGACGGAGGTGAATCTACGGATGAAAGTGAGACCTTTAGAATAACCTATCAACCGTCAGTAGATTTCACTTACAGTCCAGCTAGTCTATCAACGTCAGATACTATACAGTTCACCGATCAGTCCAGCGACTCAGACGGTAGTATAACCAGCTGGAGTTGGGACTTCGGAGATGGTAACACGTCCACAGCTGAGAATCCAAGCCACAGCTATGCCGACGATGGTACCTATACAGTAACCTTGACAGTAACAGATGACGACGGAGCTACTAATTCAACTACTACAGATATTACAGTTAGCAATACTAAGCCATCAGTCGATTTCAATTACAGTCCAGCTAGTCCATCAACGTCAGATACTATACAGTTCACCGATCAGTCCAGCGACTCAGACGGTAGTATAACCAGCTGGAGTTGGGACTTCGGAGATGGTAACACGTCCACAGCTGAGAATCCAAGCCACAGCTATGCTGACGATGGTGCCTATACTGTAACCTTGACGGTAACAGATGACGACGGAGCTACTAATTCAACGACTATAGATATTACAGTTAGCAATACTAAGCCATCAGTAGATTTCACTTACAGTCCAGCTAGTCCGTCAACGTCAGATACTATACAATTCACCGACAAATCTAGTGATTCTGACGGTAATATTGCCAGCTGGAGCTGGGACTTCGAAGATGGTAATACATCTACTGCTGAGAATCCAAGTCACAGCTATGCCGACGATGGCACTTATACTGTAACTCTGACGGTAACAGATGACGATGGAGCTACTAATTCAACGACTATACAATTACCAGTAACTAATCTTCCACCCAAGGCCGATTTCAAGTATGAGAAGAATTATTTAACTGTTAATTTCACATCTAAATCTACCGATGAAGACGGTTCTGTTGTTTCTTGGTCATGGGAGTTTGGAGATGGAAAAACATCGGCAGAACAAAATCCCACACATACTTTTAGTGAGAATGGTACATATACTGTGAAGTTAACGGTAACAGACGATGATGGCGATGTAGATGATTATGAAAGAAGCATAACCGTATCGGAAGGAAATAATCCTCCGACAGCTGATTTCACATATACTACAGAAGGTCTTACTGTTAATTTTACTGATAATTCCACAGATTCAGATGGAAGTATTGTCAGTTGGTATTGGAGTTTTGGAGACGGAAATACATCTACTGAACAGAGTCCATCTTATACCTATGGCGAATCAGATACTTATTCTATTTCTCTTATTGTTACGGATGATGAGGGAGGTCAGGATACATATATTAGCGAAATCACCGTATCTGAGGGACCTCTAGCAGATTTCAGTTATTCTAAAGATGAATTAACAGTAAATTTTGAAGACAAGTCGGTTAGTGATAGTGGTTCTATCGTCTCGTGGTCGTGGGAATTCGGAGATGGGAATGCCTCGACAGAACAAAATCCCATTCATACATACACTAAAGATGGGATTTACAAGGTTACGTTAACTGTTAAAGATAAAGATGGATTAGAAGATACATATTCAGAACACATCTCCGTTGCCGAGGGAAATAATCCACCCACCGCAGATTTCACATTTACAGTTGATGGATTAAAAGTTGAATTTGTAGATAAGTCAACAGATAACGAGGGAGAGATATCTTCATGGCTATGGAATTTTGGAGATGGACAATCTTCTACAGCACAAAATCCCACACAAACTTATGATGAAGGAGGCTCCTTTAGGGTTAATTTGACTGTGACCGATGAAGATGGTGCCACGGATTTTTATTCTAAGATGGTATCTGTCAACAAAGCGAATTTCCGCCCAAAAGCTGATTTCACATATACGATAGATAGTCTTACGGTTAATTTTGTTGATAATTCTACAGATCTAGATGGAAGTATAGTCAGTTATAGTTGGAACTTTGGAGATGGAAAAACATCTACTGAAAGCAACCCCATTTATACTTATTCTGAACAAGGCACATATGAAGTTACATTGATAATTACCGATGATGATGGAAGTACGGATGTAATAAGTAAAAATATCGAAATACAAAGCACTTCTGATGAGGATAAAGATAAAGAATCTAAGGGAATCAATCCTTATTTGATCCTTCTAGTTGTTGGTGCCGCGGTAGGAGTTTCTTTGTATTTGTTATTCTGGTGGGCAAGAAAAAGAGAAGAAGAAATTGAAAAAATTAAACAAGAAAGAAGAAAGAAAATACCAAAGAAAAAGATAAAGAAAGATTAAAAGGTGGTTAAAACGGTGAGATCCTGATAATGATACTTTTAATCTTTTCTTCTACTAACTTTCCTTCTATCACGCTTAAAGCCTTTTATCAACTCCCTCGCTGCGCTGTGCTGGCTTAATCCCTCACTCTTGAGGGATACGCACTGCTC
>CAZHUM010000101.1:0-4537 GCA_964535805.1 uncultured Thermoplasmata archaeon | reverse complement strand
AACCTTAAAGAATTTACCCAAAAATATAAAAAGGAGAGAGTTTATTAGATAATGATATATAGTAGAACTTAAATAAATTAAAAAAAAGGTGTAATTATGGCAAAGAAAAACCTGTCATCGGACCAAGAAGAGTTGGTCAATAGACTCGTCAAGGCTGGGATACAAAAGAACATCGCACGAACTTTGGTCTTTGTGGCTTCAAAGGATGAAACGAAAAGCAGGGAGATAGAATCGGGTACCGATTTGAGACAACCAGAAGTTTCGATTGCCATGCAGGAGTTGAGGAATAGGGGATGGGTTACAAAGAGAGACATCAAAAAGGAAGGAAAGGGACGACCAGTGCATGGTTACACACTCGACAAATCGATCGGGGAGATAATAAAAGAGATCGAAGGAAAAGAGCAGGAAAGGATCAAGAAGATCAAAGATAACTTGGACAAGATCAAGAAGTTGGTAAAAAAGATATACTAAACAATTTGAAATCTAACACGGAACTGTCAACCTTCTCTAAATCGAAAACTCTTCCACACTATCTTCTTTTCCCACTATTACCATATCAGCGATATCTATGAACAGCCCATTCTCTATCACTCCAGGAACGGAATTCAACCCGATACTGCAGGCGTCTAGATCGTCGATACCTTCAAAATCACAGTCTAAAATATAGTTGCCGTTGTCCGTTTTAAATATCATTCCATCGTCCATCCTGATATCCGCGGTGCAATCCAACTGCTCAACGGTCCTGATGGTAGCGCTCACAGAAAAGGGAACTACTTCTACGGGCAGTGGAAAAGATAACCCCAATTTTTTAACCTGTTTAGACGGGTCAACAACGATGATGACTTTCTTCGATTGATAGGCGATTATCTTCTCTCTAAGTAATGCTCCACCTCCACCCTTGATAAGGTTCAATTCTGGATCGACTTCGTCCGCCCCGTCGATAGTGACATCTATTTGAGGGCTTTCATCCAGATCTGTCAATGGTATGCCCAATCCCTTTGCGAGATGCTCAGTTGCTTGTGATGTTGGGATTCCGACGATGTCCAGTTTTTCTTCCTTTACTCTCTCACCCAGTCTCTCTACTGCATATTTCGTAGTCGAGCCGGTCCCCAGACCTACGACCTGTCCGTCTTCTATGTATTCGGCAGCATCCCGCCCTGCGTTCTTCTTTTCGATCATCATGGTAGTTCGCCTAGTTGCAATAAAGAAAGTAACTAGAGTATATAGTTTTTAGTTAGTATCTTATACTTGAAATTCACAAAAGTTCCCTCTCGATATGTTCTATTATCCCGTCGATAACGTATTTATCGATCTTTTCGCCCTCTTCTCGGGTGGCTTTCGATGAATCACCTCTCATCCCTTTGACTAGATAATCTGAATAGTCCTTTATAACTTTGAATCTCGGGTATCTCACTTCTGAAACGGGTCTGTTTTCACCCACTAGATCGGGTCTTATGTGCAAGATCCTAGATGTTTCTATCTCCCCTCCGTGTCCGTCGGTATCTGGCACATCCTTTCCTTTTAATTCATAAGCGAAATCGTAATCTGTGAGGAGTAAAATGTCTATGTCGTCCTTAGATAATATCTTTTCACAGGCCAATCTTAAAGCGGTCATGTGTGTTCTACCTGCATGACCGGATATCAGAACGAATTTATGGAATCCCTGTTCGACGGCACATTCCAAGATCTCGTAAACAATATCCCTTAGTGTGTCGAAGGAGATGGATATCGTTCCGGGTAGATTTTTAGTGGCTCTACAGTGGCCGTAGTTCAATACAGGCGCTAAAACAACATCGTGATCCAACCTTTCCGCAACCTTTTCACACACGTAAACCGCTTGAAACGTATCAGTACCGATGGGTAGATGATCGCCGTGCCCTTCGCTGATCCCCAGGGGTAACATGAATATAGAGTCCACCATATTTTCTATCTCGTCCATCCTCATCTCGTTGAGATATCTGAAGTTTTGTGCCATGTGACCAGAAGCGAAAAGGTGATGATAAATAATTTTCTATCACCTAATGATTTATATACAACTTCTTTATCGTTAACTATACGGTGTTAACAGATGGCTAGATTTCCAGAAGCTGAGAGAAGACTGCTCAACAAGAAGATATGCATGAGCTGCTACGCAAGCAATCCAGTGAAAGCTAAAAAATGCCGTAAATGCGGTGAGAAGAACCTACGTATGAAAGCCAAAGAGAGCAGAAGATTATAGAATTATTTTTCATCTTCTTCATCTTTAGAGCATTTTGGGTTCGGACAGAATTCCCAAGGCCTTTTCCCCTTCTTTATCAATTTTTGAAGTGGTGCACCACACTCGGGGCACACCTCACCTTCGTAAACTATCATGCCACTCTGGGGTAAAGGATATGTATTTTTACATTTTGGATAGTTAGAACAGCCCAAGAATCTTTTGGCCCTGTACGACCTTATCTCCCTCATCTCACCATCACATTCCGGACAATCGCCTCTATATCTTTTATCTTTGGAGTACTTACAGTTAAGATCCACGCATAAGTCTTCCGTATCCCCTTTGTGATATACCTTTATCTTCGGTGCGCCGCACTCTGGACATTTTCCGTGAGCCGGTACTACCTTGCCCGTTCTAGGTATCTGGTAGGTGTTCTCACATTTTGGATAGTTAGAACAGCCCACGAACCTTCCCTTTTTTGACTTCCTCAGTATCAAATCACCACCACACTCAGGGCACTCACCGATAGATTTCTGGGCTCTCAAAGATTGGCGGAGTTCTTTACTGATCTCTTCTTTTTCATTTTTTAGGGATTGGAGAACCTTTTCCAGCATCTCTCTGGATTCGTCTGTGACTTTATCCTTTTCGACGTCCCCTTCAGCGATCTTTTCCATATCCTCTTCAAGTGTCTTGGTCATCTCCGGTTTTGCTACGTTATCTGCATGGTCCTCTAACGTTTTGATCACACTCTTTCCCGATAGAGTTGGTCGTGGAGTCTTTCCCGATACGAACCCTCTGTCGTAGAGCTTCTGGATTATATTATGTCTAGTACTCTTGGTACCGAGCCCTTTCTTCTCCATCTCCCGGATCAAGGCACCCTGGGAGTACCTGTTAGGCGGTTTGGTCTCGTCCTCAGTGAAGTCAACACCGACTACGTCCACGAGCTCATCCACATCCAAGGGAGGCATAGATGTCTCTCCAGGTTCGTAATACGGATAATATTTCATCCATCCCTGTTCGATGATCTCATAGCCTTTACTGATGAATTTTTCTCCCTTGATATCGAATTCAGCATCACGTTTCCTCGCCTTTCCAGGGGGAGAAACGGTAACCATGAATCTCCTTAGAATCAATTCATATACCTTCCAATCCCTGCCTTTCAAGTCTTTCTTAGTAGCGGCTTTGATGGGATAGATCGGAGGGTGGTCCGTAGTCTGTTTTTTACCCCTGCTGGGTCTTATTTTCTCCTGCTGCAGTATCTCCTCGATCTCTTCTGAGAGCTCGGAATCCTTGAGCTTCTCGAGATGATATCTAAGGTTCAAGCTGCTTGGATAAACCGTATTTTCTGTCCTCGGATATGATATCCAACCACGGGTGTAAAGGTTTTCAGCGGTTTTCATCGCCTGGGATGGACTTATCCCTAACTTGGTTGCCTCCGATAGAAACTGCGTGGTATTGAAGGGAGGCCAGGGCCATTTATCCTCCGTCTCTTCGTTGAACGTAAGTGTCTTTGCCGAATCGGCATCTTCGACGAGTTCGAATATATTTTCAGCCCTCTCTTCATCCCATATCCTTTCTTCTTCATAGTTCGCTTTGAAAGTAATATCCTTTTCAAGCTCTGCCTTCACCTGCCAGTACGCTTCAGGTTCGAATTCTTCGATCTCTATCTCCCTGTCGACTATCAAGGCGAGTGTCGGGCTCTGCACCCTACCGGCGGAGATAAAGTCTCGGCCGAATTGTTTCGCAGTTTTGGATAAGAATCGGGTGAGTACAGCTCCCCATGCCAGGTCGACTATCTGCCTGGTTTCAGCGGATTCAGCTAGATTCTCGTCTACATCTGTTAAATTCTGAAAAGCCCTAGTCACTTCGGATTTTGACAACGAGCTGAATTTCGCCCTTTTCACTTCAACGTTCGGATTCTCAACTAAGAGCAGTCTTACTGCTTCCAGTCCGATCAGTTCTCCCTCTCTATCGTAGTCCGTGGCGACGATAGCTTTATCAACCTCTTCACCAAGCTTGGTCAGGAGCGCAACGATCCTTGATTCGGTTATGGATTTCTCGGGTTCTACTTGTATTAGATCTTCTTCGTCGACTTTACTCCAGTTGTTGTACTTCTCCGGGTAGTCGTATTCGACGATATGTCCTCTGAGACCTATAACGTAATACACATCTCCGTCCCTTGTGAATTGAAAATGCGGTATCCTGTAGTAGTATTTCTTTTTCAAGTCACCGTCGGATAAAAGATATGAAATTCTCGAAGCGGCACTGTTCTTTTCGCAGATAACTAGGATGTTCATCGGAACCTGATTACAAAAGTACCTTATTTAATTCTTCTGCCGTCAT
>CAZHUM010000100.1:0-4645 GCA_964535805.1 uncultured Thermoplasmata archaeon | reverse complement strand
TGGTTTGATGGGGACCGACAACAACGGTGCTAGCATCACCATGGCTTGGGTGTGGGGATGCAGGTACGCCCTGATAATCGGAGTCATCGTCGCACTTTGTACTGTTAGTATAGGCACATTATTCGGGATGACAAGTGCTTATTTCGGTGGTTGGGTAGACGAGATAATGCAGAGGATAAACGAGATAGCTATCGGTATACCCACGTTACCGGTGATGATACTGGTGATGTTCATGTGGGAGCAGTCTATATGGGTAATGGTGTTCCTTATGGCTATCCTTTACTGGAGAGGTATCGCTAAAACGATAAGGGCAAGGGGTCTGCAGATAAGACAAGAAACATACGTAGAAGCAGCTCAATCATTAGGCTCCGGAGGCGGAAGGATAATATTGAACCACATGATCCCGCAGATCTTACCTTACTCGGTAGCCGAGGCCGCATTGATCGTTCCTTTAGTCATAATCGCGGAAGCGGGTTTGAGCGTTTTGGGACTCGGTGATCCCACCATAGTTACATGGGGTAAGTTACTGAGCTCAGCTCACACACATCAAGCAACAATCCAAGGTATGTGGTGGTGGGTTTTGATACCCGGTTTCGGAATAACCTTACTTGGTTTCGGGTTCATCGCATCTGGTATGGCAATCGAAAGAGTGGTTAATCCTAAGATGAGACAGAGGTAATAAAGATGGCAAAAGATACAATTTTAGAAGTGAATAAGTTAACTACGCATTATTTTACCAGTAAAGGAGTGGTGAACGCTCTAGATGAAGTGACTTTCGATATAAAAAAGGGACAGTCTATGGGCGTGGCAGGAGAGAGCGGCTGTGGAAAAAGCACCATGGCGTACTCGATCTTGAACATGGTCCAGCCGCCAGGAAGGATCGTTGACGGCAGCATCGACCTCGACGGAATAGAGGTTACTGATCTCACCGAGAAAGAAGCTAGAAAGAAGATCAGGTGGAACAAGGTTTCCATGGTCTTTCAAGGGGCTATGGACATAATGACACCGGTATATACGGTGGGCCAACAGATGTCAGAACCGTTACGATACCACAAAGGGATAAAAGGAGACGAAGCCCGGGATATATGTGCTGAGTACCTCGACCTGGTGAACCTTGATATCGGAATCTACGACAGGTATCCACACGAGTTGAGCGGCGGACAGAAACAGAGGGTCATAATCGCAACCGCTCTCCTTTTAGAGCCGAGCTTGATAATACTAGATGAGCCAACTACGGCTTTGGATGTTATAGTCGAAGCTAGGATAATGAACGACCTCAAGAGATTGAAGAAAGAGCTCGACAACGCGATGATGTTCATAACCCACGACCTTAGTATACTGGCCGAGGTGTCAGACATACTGGCGATAATGTACGCCGGTTGGATAGTCGAGATAGGAGGAGCCATGCAGATCTACAAGAATCCGAAACATCCATACACTCAGAAACTCCTTGCAGCTATCCCGAGGCTCCACAAGGATATCGATAGATTAGAATACATACCCGGAGCTCCTCCGGATTTAGTGAGACCGCCTAAAGGATGTAGGTTCTATCCTAGATGTCCTATGGCGATGGAGAAATGCACGAAAAAGGAACCGGGCGAGTATGATGTAGATGGCGTAAAAGTAAAGTGTTTAAGGTACGAGGAGTGATCTATTATGCCAAAACCAATATTGGAAGTAAAAAACTTGACAAAACACTTTGACATCACACAATCGTTCTTTAAAAGGTTGATGGGTGCTGGAAAATTATCGGTTAAAGCTGTTGACGGTATCGATTTTGATATCATGCCCAAAAGAACCATGGCATTGGTCGGTGAATCTGGATGCGGTAAGACGACCGTGGGAAAGTTGATAATGAGATTACTTACACCGACCGACGGAAGTATCATCATGGAAGGTAAAGATATCGCTAGGTTGGACGATCAAGCCAAATTGAAAGCTTACAGAAGGACCACACAGATGATATATCAAGATCCATTTGCATCTCTCGACCCTAGGTTCAAAGTATTCAATATATTGGACGAACCTATGCTTATCCATAACATAGGTGGAGATGTCGACGAGAGGAGGGTTTTTATCGAAGAGGCTTTGGAAGAGGTTAAGCTGACCCCTCCAGATGATTTTATAGATAGATACCCACACATGCTCTCCGGAGGGCAGAGACAGAGGGTGGCCATCGCAAGGGCTTTGATATTAAATCCTGATTTTATAGTTGCAGATGAACCCGTATCTATGTTGGACGTATCGGTCAGAGCCGAAGTGCTCAATTTGATGAAGGATTTGATCGATGAGGAGGATCTTACATATCTGTATATAACTCACGATATAGGCACAACCAGGTTCTTCTCGGACGATATCGGAGTTATGTACCTTGGGGATCTTGTGGAGAAAGGACCCGTGGGGAAGGTACTGGATAATCCGATACATCCGTACACCCAAGCGCTATTGACCGCTGTACCGGAACCCGAGCCTGAAAGGGTTAATCGTATCAAAGAGATCCCGATAAAGGGTGAGATACCTTCTGGTACGAACATACCATCTGGATGTAGATTCCATCCAAGATGTCCTTACGCAAAAAAGATATGCAAGGTTAAAAAGCCGAAGGAGAAAACTCCAGGAGATAAAGACCATTCAGCAAAGTGTCACTTCGCCGGGGAGATAGAATTCAAGATGAGAGTTAAGAAGATTTAAGACCGGTTAACCCGATAATAGATATGAATATATCCATGTAATGAACATCTCAATTTCGACATGCACCCAAGAATTAGAAGGATTTCGGACAAGATCAGATCACTTGACAAGAGGAAATTGAGTGTTTTATTGATGGCCATAGCTTTCTTATCAGCATTAGTTTCTATAGAGGCCGAGGAGCACACGCATACCGTTGAGGGGGACTTTATCAGACATGGAGAAAACGAGAGCTACAATCAATATATTGTGACACTTCCGAAATTTTTGGATGAGAAGGATAATGTACTGTATCTTAGGTACCAAACCAATACTACTGAGAATTCTACAGTTCGGGTGAAGGATTATGAGGGAGACACACTTTTGAACATCACTCTAACTCCAGGTGAGGACAAGAACTTATCGATCCCTGATGATTCGTACTACCTCACCGCTATACTAGATCAGGGACGGGTTTTTTACCGTTATAAGATTGATTACTACCAACAACCCTATTCTTTCCTAGCAATCCCCGCTTTTATTTTGACCATCATAGGGGTTTACCTGTTCCTACAGGGTCAGATGGAAAGAAAGATAAAGAAAAAGCTAGAGGATAGGGAGGAATCAAAAGAGAAAGATATTTAAGAACCGTTCACAGATGTATTAGTGATATCGATGAAGATATACTTCAGCCACCCTACATTCACATACCACACGAAGACCTCGCGTATGGCGAAGGAGATCATCAAAAAAGGGTTAGAACCGGATAAGATCATCGATCCCGCTGATTACAGTTTGCGTAAAGACCCAACAAAATTTATAGCGGATTGCGAGGGGGTGGTAGGCATGTCGATCTCTAACAAACTGACTTTCTTAGTATGGAAGGAGATGGAAAGGGGAGAGGATAATGGAGTAGAGTTATACACTCTTTTGGCAGAGGGTAGGTCTAGTGTGGGGCCCATGGTTGAAGGAGTACCCGATTCAATAGAAAAACTCAGTCATAAAGAGTCGAAATATTTTTCTAAATCTGTCATGAAACAATCGAGAGATGGTTTGGTGTCCTTGTTGTTCGGTAACTGGAATCGAAGGTTTTAAAAGATCACATTCCACATAATCAAGGATTTTACGTATCTACTTTATTTCCAAAGTGGATCATCAAAATAAGAAAAAAAGAAAAAAGGTTTTGGGAAGATAGTTCTTAGAGTTCCTCCTCATCTTCAAAGAGGTCTTCTTCCTCTTCTTCTTCGAAAAGGTCTTCTTCTTCACCCTCTTCTTCAAAGAGTGGTTCTTCCTCTTCTCCGAATTCTTCCTCTTCTTCAAAGAGGTCTTCTTCCTCTTCTCCGAATTCTTCCTCTTCTTCAAAGAGTGGTTCTTCTTCGAACTCTTCTTCTTCGAATTCTTCTTCCATCGGCGCAGGTTTCTTCATCATCATCATAACAACAACGATTATTATTATGATCACGACGATTCCAACACCTGCGTAGAGCATCATGTTGCTGCCCGCTGGTTCGACGGGTTCACCGATACTATCGGACTGTTCAGCTCCTGATGATGTTCCTGTGAATGTTCCCGTAAGCGCAGTGTCCAAGTCATCATGCTCGATTGTGTATGAAAATGTTACATCCGCGGGATCGAATTCGACTGTGAACTCGTAGATTCCGTTGTCGTTCGTTGTTCCTGAAACCTCTGTTTCATTGGTATCTCCTGGTACGGTGTATGTTACTGTGACCGTTGCGCCTTCCACGACGTCGTTGTTGACGTCCTTTACGGGTCCTACCTGTACAGTGTACGTCGGTGTGTAAAGCGATGTCAACGTTATCGCTCCGGAATCCGTTCCGGTGAAGCTGTCGGAGTAATCTTCGTAGTCACCATGTGAAATCTCGACGTCGAATGTGACTCCGGTGATGTCAACCTCTTCTTCCATCATAAGGTGGAAGTATGCGTTTCCATCGGATCCGGTCATATTGTTCCATTCTTC
>CAZHUM010000099.1:0-4718 GCA_964535805.1 uncultured Thermoplasmata archaeon | reverse complement strand
GGGGGCATCAACAAGCTCAGGTATCTTTTTATCCCCATGTTACCCATTGAGAATCTGCCCGCGTTGTAGAGGGTATCCATACCGTAGGTTTCTTTGATGTACTCCATACAGTGATTTACATACTCGATAGGATAGGCCACACCTTCGTAAACGGACGATAGATCGAAGGGGAGCTCATCCTCCATCGTTTCGAGTCCGTCCCTACCATAAGTTTTCTTGACGAAATCTCTGAAATTCAAGATCACCTGTCCATCAATCTTGTATTCTTCATCCATCATATCCTGCGCTTCCATATATTATCATTATATTAATAATTTAGTTGATTTATCACTTAAAATTCCACTAGACTCGCATATATAACATATCGACAAAGTTTAAAAGGACCAACTTATTTAAAAATATAATGGCAGAGGAAGAAGAGGGCGTGACGATATCCGAGTACCTTACGAAGGTCATGAAAAACTCGTTCGGAGATGTCATGGGGAGGTCCATCTTGAAGAAACATCTCGACGATCTCGACATAAACCTGAAGGACGCTTCACCCCGAGACATACAAAAATTATCGAAGCAGATCTACAAGGTCACCCAGGACCTGGGGGATGAGAACGCCAAAGCCACAAGGAAGAAGATCCAGAAGGCAAAGGATCTCTTGGAAGGAGACGTCCCTTGGAAGACAAAGGTCGCCAAGGGAGATGCGTGTGCGGAGATGTCAAAACTAGAAGCGGCAAAGCAGTTCTACGAGGATGCACTGGAAGAGTGCGACATAGACGAAGAGAGGGGAGACATAGATGGGAAAGCCTATCGGCGATCCAGTGCTCACTCGTTCAAAGAACTCGTGATATACAGGAAACTCGGCAGGCTCTTCCAGCGTTTGGAAGAGTACGATAAGTCCGAGGACTACTACGACGAAGCCATAAACACGACCAGCGAACCGGGGGAGATCGCCAGATGCCTGGAAGGAAAATCCGGAGCGCTGTGGAGGCAGGGGAAACACAAGGAAGCCCTGCGTACCGCAAAGGAGGGCGTGGAAGAGCTGAAAGGCATGCCCGTCGTTTCAAAGAACGACGCGAAGAAGAAAAAGATGTACGAGGCCATGCTGTGCAGGAGCATGGGCAACATTTACCTGGATCTCTACGAAAAAGACAAGGCCATCGAGTACTCCAAAAAAGCCATCAAACTCTACAAAGAACTGAACAAGAACGCCAACGCCGGTGCGGTTTACAACAACCTGGCCAGGGTCTTCGAGGACTTCGAAGAGTACGAGAAAGCCATGAACAACTACGAAAAGGCCATCCATCTGTGCCGGGAGAGCGGAAGCAGGTTCATGAGCGGGTGGGCTATGTTCAACTACGCCAGCGCCCTCTGTGAAGTGGGGAAGCCCGATAAAGCTTTGAAGTACTGTGACAGGTCACGGAGGATCATGGAGGATTTCAAACATAAGCTCGGCAGAGCCCGGGTGGACTGCATGGAGGCAAAGGCGTACAAAGTAAAAGGACTCTACGATAGGGCGGAAGAAAATTTCGAAAAGAGTCTAAAACTGCTCGAAGGCGCCCAGGCGACGGACTACGTGGAGATCACACTCTTAGAATACGCCAGGATGCTCGAAGAGAAAGGTGACAAACAAAGAGCCGTTCAAAAACTCGAGGACGCCGTTGAGATCCACGATGATAAAGAGGAGACCATCACCAGTAAAAGGGTGGTGGATTTCTTGGAAAATTTGAGCCCTTGAGCAAAAACTTAATACTTTTCAATTGATATCTCAGTATGGAGGAAGAAGCTCCAGGTATCTCGTTCCATCCGGACCTCGTAGGTAGAGAGGAGGAGATGGAGAAACTAAGATCGATCTGGAGCGGTGTGAAAGACGGTAAGGGTTCCACGGTTTTCATCTCCGGAGAGGCCGGGGTGGGTAAAACAAGATTAGTTGAAGAGCTGATGAACACCGCAGATGCGAAATTCATCAAGGGGTGGTGCCTAGCAGACAATCTCGAACCTTTGATGCCGTTCAGGGAAGCTCTCAGAGACGCTGACCTCTATCACCTTGCTTCAGAAGAACCACCACCCAGGGTCATATCCGCCTACCTCATCGATCAGAACGGTGTGTTGGTCGCCAAGGCAGAAAGGCAGGAGACCGATCTAGACCCAGATATATTCGCTTCCATGTTCACAGCTGTGGAGAACTTCGTAGGCGACTCACTAGCCATGATGGGGGAGAGGGCCCAGAGTAAGCTGCAGGCCATCGGCTACGGCGAGTACGACCTGCTGATCCAGACCATGGGTAAACTCTCTCTGGTCACCGTTATCGAAGGGACCAAGAGCGAGTTCCTCATCAAGGACATGAGGAAGACCCTCCTAGAGATAGGCGGACAGATGGATTTCTGGGAGGGGGACACTAAAACGGCAAAGCAGGTGAAACCCAAGATCAGCTGGTTCATCGAATCCAGAAAGTACGATGGGGCCCACCTGGTCGAGGACCCGAAGATCAAGCAGGAAAATCTCTTCGACAACGTTCTCTTGGGTTTGAGAAGACTGTCATCGAGAACACCGATAATACTCTTCTTGGACGACCTCCAGTGGGCGGACCCCACTTCCTTAAAATTACTGCATTATCTGTCGAGGAATATGAGGGAGAACAGGATGATGCTTCTAGGAACGTATAGACCCGAGGACATCATATCTAGTAAACATGAAATGGAAACACATACACTGAAAACCACCATGCAGTACATGAGCAGGGAGGACCTCTACAGAGAGATACGTTTGGACAGGTTGAACTTTAAAACGGTCATCGATTTTATACAAAATACTCTAGGGAGGATACAACTCGAACAGGATTTCATGAAGAAGGTCTATGACGAGAGTGAAGGGAATCCATTCTTCCTGTTAGAGATACTGAGGCTCTTTGTAGACGAAGGACATCTGAAGAGGGAGGGCGATACCTGGGTGACCCACACATCCATAGAGGATGTTCATATCCCGTCCAAGGTTTACGATGTGATAACGAGAAGGCTGAACCGTTTGAACAGTGAACAGAGGGACCTTCTCGAGTGCGCCTGCGTTGTAGGAGAGGAGTTCGAAAGCACCGTGGTGGGTAAGGTGACCGGTATGAACCGGATGAAACTGCTCAAGGACTTCAACAATATCGAGAACGAGCACAACTTGATCCACTACGAGAAGAAGAAGTACATGTTCGACCACTCCAAGATCAAGGAGGTGCTCTACGAGGGCATAAACAAGGAGCTTAGGGAAGAGTACCACCGCATGATAGCCGAGAGCTACGAAGAGCTCTACGACGTGGAAGAGGTCGTGGAGAACATAGCGGATCATTACTTCAAAGCAGGGGACGAGAGGGCTTTCACTTACCTTCTAGATGCAGCTGATAAAGCCAAGGAAAGCTACGCAAACGAAGAAGCGGTGGACTTCTACACCAAGGCTCTATCTGTCACGGAAGAAGAAGAGGAACTGAAGAGGATACGCACCGGCTTGGGCTACGTTTATCTTATCATAGGAAGATACGACGAGTCTTTGGACAACTACCGCAGTGCACTGGAGATCGCGGAAGCTCCAAGGGAGAGGGGAGAACTCCACGAATGGATCGCCAAGGTGCTGGAGGAGCAGGGTAAATACGGAGAGTCTCTCAAATACGCCGAAGAAGGGCTCTCCATCGTCCAGGAAGACTGTATCGAACGCTGCAGACTGCTGAAGAGCAAGGGATGGGCGCTTCTCAGACAGAGTCAATACGACGAAAGCATCGAGGTCTTCAAAATGGAGAAAGAACTAGCTGAGAAACTTAAAGATCCTAAATTGAAAGCCCAGGCGCTTCACGACGTGGGGTCGGTTTACCTTCGAAAGGGTGATTACGACAGGGGCGAGGTAAATTTAAGGGAAGCTATCGAATCCAGAGAACAACTCGGGGACCTGATAGGACTGGGTGTTTCGTTGAACAATATCGGTGTCGTTTACCACGAGAAGGGGGAGTTCGATAAGTCACTGGAGTTCTACGAAAAGAGCCTTCAAATAAGGGAGCAGATCGGCTACAAGCAGGGCATAGCCATGACCCTCAACAACATAGGCAATTACTACAGGTACAAGGGCATGCTGGAGGAAGGGTTGGACTACTATCGAAGAAGCCTCGATATGAAGGAAGTGATCGGGGATAAACGCGGTATCGCTATGACCCTCAACAACATGGGTAAGATATACGAGGAGAAGGGCGACTTCGATAGAGCACTGGACCACTACCGGAGGAGCTTGGATATAAGGCGGGAGATAAACGATAAAGGCGGTGTGGCGGAGTGCCTCTGTAAGATCAGCGAGATGAAGATCGAGAAGGGAGAGCTGAAAGAGGCGGAGGAGTTCACCGATAACGCCGCTGAGATAGCCGTGGAGATAGGTTCTAAGAAACACCGGGGTATGTGTCACCGTGTATTAGGAATGGTCTACAGGGAGAAGGAGATGTACGAAGAGGGTCAAAAGGAGTTGGAGAACTCAGTTGAGTTGTTTCGAGAACTCGGTGAGAAAGCGAAGTTGGCGAGGGTGCATTACGAGCTCGGACTGCTTTGGAAGAAGAGAGGTGAAAAGGAGAGGGCGAGGGAGGAACTAGAGCAAGCTCTCACCCTGTTCGAAGAGATGGAGATGAACATCTGGTCGGAGAGGGCGGAGAAGGTAATTGAGTCTTTGTAATGTATGTCCGTTTTGAATGATTATCCACCCATCATACC
>CAZHUM010000098.1:0-4777 GCA_964535805.1 uncultured Thermoplasmata archaeon | reverse complement strand
TTCTGGTAATAAATGTAGTGGGGAGGGGGAGATGAAAGTGGTTTGATATAGATAAAAAAACCTTATATACTTGTGAATTTTAATCATAATCGGTTGTAAAATAAAGTTGAGGAGGTCTCAATGACCGCTACTTCAAAGTCCGCATGGAATATGTTGTTCTATAACTCGATCAATTCAAAATCTGTATCACGATAAAGGTAGCGGGAGCCCATGGATCCCACGGGTTGAGGAGGGCCCGATCCATCCTCCCTCTGCCTCTCCCCTTGATGCAAAGAAAAAAGTTTTATCGTTGACCATATTTTGATGTTCAGATATGGATCTAACAGAGCTCTATGAACGTTTGTACAGGTGTTTTGGTCCCCAGCACTGGTGGCCCGCCGAAACGGACTTCGAAGTTATCGTCGGTGCGGTGCTCACTCAGAACACCAACTGGAATAACGTGGAAAGGGCTATATCTAATCTGAAGGACGGTGAGTTAACTCCCGAAGCGGTTTTGGATATGGACGGAAAAGAACTTCGTTCCAAGATCAGATGTACTGGATTCTACAACCAGAAAGCCGAGAGGTTGAAAAGGATATCGAGGGTGATAGTAGATGAGGGGGGTGTTAAAGAGTTTCTCTTCCGATCATCACTAAGAGAAAGGCTGTTGGACATCAAAGGCATCGGTCCCGAAACGGCCGACAGTATAGTGCTCTATGCTGCCGAGGAGCCGTCCTTCGTCGTGGACGCCTACACTAAGAGGATACTGAAAAGGGTGTATGATGTGGAGGGCGACTACGATGAGATAAAATCGTTGTTCGAAGAAGAATTGGACGGTGGGGTTGAAATGTATCAGGAATACCACGCCCTCTTGGTGGAGCTGGGGAAAAAATATTGTAGATCGAAACCGTTGTGTGCCGAGTGTGTATTGAAAAATTTATGCTCTAAGTATGGTCGAAAAGGAGCTTTTTCCACCTCTTGATATCCCTTTTCATAGATTTATAAAAGGATGGAAAATAAAGTACGCTGACCAGCAGAGATATTATTATTACTGCAATATAAAACACTTCTTTGTCGGCTTTGTAGGGTTCTATACCGCCGATTATAAAACCGACTTCATCGATTATAAAACCCAATCCGCCACCGAAAAGCACAGAACTGATCCTGCTGATATTCTTGCTCCAATAGTTGATCGAGAGCCACGCGGCTATGGAAACAAGGGTTATACCGTATGCTATGTGGTGTATATGGTAGCCGCTGAGTACAAGGTTTTTGCCCACGGTGTAACTTACTTCCCCGCCGAGGGGTTTATGTGCTTCAAAAAAGAACACCCATGCCCTTGCGCTCAGCAGCGAGATGAGGAGTGAAATCGAGATGAGAAACGGAGGGGTTTTACGGTGTTTTTGGATCTCTCCTTTCACCATCTGTGGAGCCTTTTTTACGATGCACAATATCTTATTTTTCAGCGGCATTCTCTCATTCCAACGGTTAAACAACTATACTATTTTAAGATGATAAAATTTTTCATCGCTTCTTGTACGGATAATTGTGTGTTATCAATAGGATGTGGATCGTATAAGAAAAATACATGGGCCAGACCGATGGTTAGCTATCTCTCGACCATGTAGACCTCGGTTTCCTCCCCCATATACAACAAATACTGCTCTCTATAATAATCGATCAAGATATCACTGAACGGATACGGATGCTCGCCGGCACCGGTCGTCACACCGTTCTGCATCTCTTCATCCCACATTATGAACGTGACGTTCAACTCCCTCATCTCTTCTAGTGCCGCATCGGGATCGGCGGAGAAGTATATATCGGAGCCATCGGTCCAGCTTAGATTCTTGTTGCTCACTGCGAAGGCGGCTGCGCTCAAGCGGTGCTCGGCAGCCACTTTCTTATCCAGATTCTTCAACCAGAAACAGGCTTCGAACTCGTCCCACTCCGTTCTCTCTTCGTATCCGTTGGCCATCTCCTGAGTAGGGTACATCAAAGGTAGGTTCCATGCCAGTAGTATGAGCAGAACGCCGGACAGAACTAATGCCTTCTTCTTAGTTCTTCCAGGATTTAGGTCTGTGAAATACTGGACCACGCCGATACCGAACAGTATCGAAACCGGCAGCATGATGAAAGCCACCTGCCTCATGGGAAGCAGCGACGTGCTGCCCGTGACGACACCGGCTAGAAAAGACAGGAATATGAACACTGTCCAGCCCAGTAAGTGGAGTCCTTGACGATATATCAGAAATATCTTCCTTGCGAAGATAGGGAATATACCCAACAAAGCCAACGGTATGTAGAGGAGTACATCCTCACCGATGACGATATCCCTTCCAGGGATGGGGTTGAAAGCGAGGTATACCAGGGATATCAACGTCAGTGTGATCACGACGGATAGATAAACCGGACCTTTCACGTTATTTTCTCTCCTCAGGTTTATGTTGAGTCCAAGATCGTATCTTTTCCTGAACCGGTAAATCAGATAGATCAAAACCACAAAGAGGTAAGGTGAGAGCACTATCGAGTACGACGGTGCACCCAAAGCCTGATACAAACGGTTGTGTCTGAACGGTGGTGCGGCGAAGAGCCAGTAGAGTAGTACAGCAGTGCTCATGAAGATGAAGTAGTAGAACCGATACCTGTCTCCGTTGGTAATCCTTCCACGTACAACGATCGATACGAACAGTCCTCCGAGCAAGAATAGAAGTAGAAAGTAGGAAGAGAAGTGATGTGTTACGATGAGAGCACCTGAGGCCGGTATCATCAGCCAGAAGTATTTCTTGTTCTTCTCAGAAAGGTGTACCGACATGAGAAGCAGCAGCAGCATCAAGAAGAAACCCACGGTTTCCGGTTTCGGTTGAGAGTAGTTGTAAACGAAGGGGGCTAGTACGGTGAGAAAGGCAGCGGATGCCAATGATGTTTTCTCGTTGGAGGTGACCTTGTAAACCAGAAGGAAAACGAACAAAGGTACGAAGGACGATATCAACGCTGGTATCACCACGACCGAAGGTACAAGCGGTGTACCGGTCAGCAGGTTCAAGCTCCCGCTAACCGTGAACATCCCCGGGAAGAATGGATACGCCTGTGCCCAGCCGTCGATCCCTTTGTATATCGCCCCGGTGGACACCCACTTGTTAGTGTAGTAAACGTACTCTCCACAGTCTATACCCCAGAGTGAGTAGCTGAAGAACAGCAGTGTCCTTGCCCATATGGAGGCAAATAATACTGCGACTAGTGCGAAGAGGGTCGACCTTTTCATCGACGGGTAATCCGTTTGATAGGTTTATTCTTTTTCCCGCCGGCAAAATCTTTTTTATCATGATGTCCTTGGTGATTCCATGACTCGATATTCGAGACATACGGTTCTCCCGGAGATCGGTGAAGATGGGCAGGAACGTTTGAGTGAAGCTGAGGTCACTATAATCGGCTTAGGGGGCTTGGGAACGGTCATCTCGGATGCACTGGTGAGGTGCGGTATAGGTACCGCCAAGATAATAGATAAGGACGTGGTCGAGGAGTCAAATCTACAAAGGCAGACGTTGTACAATGAAAAAGACGTAGGGAAAAAGAAGGCGGATGCCGCCCACGGTAGGTTGAAGAACATCAACTCGGAAGTGAAAATAAGGAAATACGCAGAGGAAGTGGATCCATCGAATATCGAAGATCTTATCGAGGGGGCCGATATCGTACTCGACGCTACTGATAACATAGATACCAGATACATCATCAACGAAGCATGTGTCAAACACGATCTACCGTGGATATTCACTTCTGTTATGGGCACCTACGGGATGACTTTGAATATCTTTCCAAAGGTGGGACCGTGTCTTCGATGCCTGCTACCCGACGGACCCCGTTCGGAGAGCTTCCAAAACGGCAGTGAAGCCGGGATCCTTTTCTCCCTGCCAAGGGTGATGGGAAATATTTCCGCGACGGAGGCTGTTAAATATCTGGTAAACAACGAACCAAGAGAAGGGCTGCTGACCGTGGACCTCTGGAAGAACGATTACATGTTGACATCAGTAGCTAGAAATGAAGATTGTGTCTGCTGTGTAAAGAGAAACTTTGAATATATATAAAAAGTCACATCTCGTTGAATTCCATATCATCTATCAAACCGGAGACGTCTATTTTCTCTTCCTCCTTTTCAACTTCTTCTGGATAGCTCTTGATGCGGGGGCCAGACGGGACTATGGGACATTGAAAATCAGATCCTATCGATATATCGTACGTTGCTATCTCCCTGGCGATATCTATCACTTCGTTCTTATCCAATCCTATCAGGGGCCTTGCTATAGGAGTTTTTACAACGCTATCTAGAGTGTATAGATTCGATAACGTCTGGGAGGCGACCTGTCCAAGTGATTCACCTGTAGCTATCATATCTCCTTTTATCCGGTCAGACAATTTTTTCGCAGAACGGTACATCATCCTCTTGCAGACGATACAGTTGAAGTGGGAAGATATTCCTTCATCGATAGACCTGTGGATGGGTCTAAAATCTGCTGAGTATGCTTCTATGCCAGGATGGTACTTCTTTAATTGTACTACCAATCTTTCGACCTTTGGGACTTCACCTTGGTTAACGATCAGATGCAGTAGTACCACTTCGTTTCCGACTTCAGCCATAAGGTGAGCCGCTACCGGTGAATCTATGCCCGCTGATAGTAAACAGATCGTCTTCTTTGTCATCGGTTAGAAAATACAATAACTATATAAATAATTGAGCAAATGAGTGAAAACAAACAAAAAGCTTATTAAAGGAGTCCATTTTGAGGAGAAAGATAACGAC
>CAZHUM010000097.1:0-4972 GCA_964535805.1 uncultured Thermoplasmata archaeon | reverse complement strand
AAACGATTTAGATGTATTGAAATATTATCTCCCTATGAATTCATTCCTAAGTATAATCAAAACAAACGAATATCGTAATGAAAAACACGGTTTTCCTAAGTATAATAATAGAAATGTTTAAATTTAATAATATGAATCATCGATCAAGAGGTCAACAGCAGATGGATAAAGAAGAGATGTACAGGGAAATTGCGGAATATCTAAAGGATCAAGGGGCAAAAAAAGTCTCAATTTTTGGGTCCTACGTTTATGATGAAGAAAGACCAGATAGCGATATCGACGTTCTTGTGATCTTTTCTGACTCAAAAAGTCTTCTTGATCTAGCGAGGATAGAAAGAGAACTTTCAGAACTTATCGGGATCAAAGTTGATTTACTTACAGAGGGAGCGTTGAGCCCATACATAAAAGATAATGTGCATAAAGAGATGATAGAGGTTTACGGATGAAAAAAGACGATAAAGCTTATCTGAATCATATATTAGACTCCATATACAATATTGAAGATTTCACAAAGAGCTTAGATGAGAAAGAATTTAAAGAGAACGAATTAGTCCAATCAGCGGTGATCAGACATATAGAGATCATAGGCGAGGCATGTAAGCACATTTCTGAAGAAACTAAGAACAAAGATCCAAACATACCGTGGCAAGATATTATAGGTATGAGAAATATATTGATCCACAGATATTTCGGTGTGGATATTGATGCAGTCTGGACAACTGTGATAAGAGATATACCCTTATTAAAAGAAGGTATTGAAAAGATTCTAGAGAAATAAATGTCATAAAACCACTTTTAACAACTTACATTGGTTAAAAAACGTATTTTCCCCCCGTCTTTCTTCTACCGTAGATGACTACAGACTCAAATTGTTCGTTTTGATATGCCTTTTCCAGCGTTTTCATCTCTCTTTTCCTATCATGGAACAAATTATGAACACGATCATTATGAACGTAATCATAACAAAGCATTTCGGTGGGATCTTGTCCAGTAAGTATCAAGGTGCGTAGGTTCCCTTCAGCATCACCTTGTCCAATACGTGACCTTTCATCGCCTTCTGTACATCTCTCTTACTGGCCCACGACCTCAGATCAAGGGTTGTATCCAGTGCGAAGAGCATGAATCTGTACGTGTGCCTCTTATCCGGTGGGTTCGGCCCGCCGTAGCCGCTCTTGCCGTAGTCGTTCTTTCCTTCTACGGCTCCCGGGGGGTCTGCGTTTACATCTATGTAGGTCGTATTCGGTTCGATGTTCCACATCACCCAGTGATCCCATATCTTACCGGCTGGTTCCTTTGCATCGGGGTCGTCGATTATCAAAACCAAGGATTCCGTATCATCCGGTATTCCCTGGATCTCCAAGGGCGGGTTCACGTTCTCGAATTTGTAGCCGTACTTTCTAGGTATCTCTCCACCGTTGTCGAATTCCGGACTGGTCAGCTTTAAACTCATCATATCACCTCTGTGGAGCTCGCTTCTTCTCCAGGTTGTCCAGGTAGCCGACTACCTCTTCCCCTCGATATAAATTTCCCTTTATCATCAGGAACATCTCATCGAAGGCCCGTGGTATCTCGCCTATATCGATTATGTCCTCGTTTGTCTTTAGAAAATTCTTCTTCTCTTTTTCACTCCATTCCCTCGTATCTACCATCTCTATCTCAAAAGAAAGATTCTTTATCCTCTCTACTATCTCTTCCTCGAATTCTTCGAGCTTTTCCGAATTGAACACGAACTTCATATTTATACCTCCATTTGTATTAAACATCTGATACATTTTATAAATACGTTTTGGAACATAGGATTTTGGTACAGTAAGTAATCTTAATATTACACGAGAACTTAGACAGGGGAAAAGGAGTAGAAAATGGAGAAAACAAAAAAGCTGTGGACCGCTTACATCGTGATCCTATTGGTGATCGGTTTTATCATGGCCGTACAACTATCACAGAATGAAGAAGAGGGTTGGCACGATGAAGCGGAGTTAACTATCACTAATTCTTATGGAAACGAGACCGAACACACCGTTGAAGTCGCGAGAACGTGGGAAGAGAAGAATATAGGTCTCAGTCAGGTAGATAGTTTGCCTGAGAACTCCGGTATGCTCTTCGTTTTCAGTAATGACGTAGATTCACGTTTCACCATGGAGGACACGGAGATCCCGCTGTCCATCGCATTCATAAACAAAGACGGAGACATCCTGGAGATCCAGAAGATGGAACCATTGTCCGAAGAGAGCTACGGTTGTTCCACGGAATACAGGTATGCCTTGGAAGTCAACCAAGGTTTTTTTGAAAACAACGATATCCATGCAGGCGACCACGTGGACATAAAAAAATGATCATCTCTCGAGTTTCTCTAGCAGTTCGCACGCCTTACAGAGTCCCTCCATGGTCGGTTCTCCGCATCTACCACACTTTGCCAACTCCGTTCCTCCACCGTATTTTTCGTAGAGTAGACCCTTCATCTTATCGTAAGAGCTCAGTATAGCGAATTTCGTTCCCGGCGTGTTGTCCTCCAGCTCACCGATCACGTCCCTGTAAAGCCCTCTTAGAGCAGTGACCGCATATGGGCACTCCTTGCCGTGGAGCTTCATGCCGTTCAGCATCGCGTAAAGGTAGGTTTCGTTCTCAGGACATTTCCTCAAAGGTGCTATCCGAGGGATCAACCCTTCCTTGACGACCTCGTGGGGACCCAACCTCGCCATCTTCTCCATATCCCCCCTGCAGAAGTTCATGAGGAGCGACTGTGATGTATCATCCAGATTGATACCGGTAGCGAGCAGATCTGCATCGAATTCTTTAGCCGTTTTGTTCATCAACCACCTCCGGAAAACACCGCAGACAGAACATGGATTTCCGATGTCCTCTTCCACCATCTCGTCGAGAGGCAAACCGAATTCTTCTTCGAATGAAACTATCTTGTAATCCACATCCAATCTGTCGTACTCTTCCCTGGCGATATCCAAGCTGCTGGGTCTATATCCAGAGACCCCCTCGTCGATGGTGACCCCGACGACTTCGCTGTCCCTCCTTTCCTCTAAGATCTCGTGTATCAACTTTAATGCGACGATCGAATCCTTTCCTCCGGAAACGGCTACAGCTACCCTCTTCCCTTTACCCAGATCGACCTGCTTCCTGAAATCTTTGTAAACCCTTTTCTCGAAGAAATCTATGAAATGCCTTCTGCACAGATGGGCACCGCTGTATCGAATGAAGGTAACCGCTTCTCCGCTGCAGAAATCGCATTCCATGGTAACCACTATGAGCTTTCATATAAAAAATATATCCCGTGCAAAAGTTTTATCTCTAATACAACAATTAACTATCATGGACTGGAGACTACTAGGGTTCAAAAGTGTTTTGGCGGTGTTCACAATCGTGCTGCTGATAATCGCAGCCACCACCGTTTACTCGGCCTTTTTGAACCCCCTGATGAACGAACAGGAATTGATAGTGGTCCCAGATGAAGATGATGTAAGATGGGCACTGGAAGACGATGATTTGGTCCTGGAGACACAGATGTGGATAAACAACACCGGCTATTACGCATTCAAGGATGTCGATCTATCGGTCAAGATGGAGGGTATGGACACCGTGCTTTTCGACGAATCAAGGCATATAGACAGAGTCGATCCGGGTGATAGTAAAAGGATACCACTAAAGATGTCCAAGGACATAGATACGTTCTCAGAGGAGGACATGCGAAATTTCGCGTTCAACGAAACGGATTTCCAGGTCACGGCTTCCCTGACAGCTCAGTACACCATGTCCCTGCTTGAACTATCCTTCGAATACAACGATGTTATTGTATGGACCGGTCTTGTAGAACAGCTTGGATTTTTATTCGACGAAACTGAGGTGAGAAGAAACCAGGAAGACACCGGCAGTATTTTAGAGATCCCGCTGCATATAGATACTAACAACATGCTTTCAGGGACCGCCGCAGTCGATATCGATATGTGGGATAACAGCATGTCCGAGGTGATATCCACAGACTCCGTAGATATCGGACTGGGATATTTTCAACGGCTAACTTTAGAATTCCCACTAGATCGTGATGAAACCGATGATTTTATCACCAGAAGTCAAACGGTCAAATTCGTATCTACGATCTCACTAACCGGTTCTTCAAAGAGCTTCGAATACACACGGGAGTATCGATGGGGAGCACCTTTAGACGGATTGGAAATAGATACACAGATATCGGGTAGTAATATCACAGCAGTATATTCCTTCGAGAACGACAGCCCACGATCCTTGGATCTGAGGGTGGTGATATGGGCGTATGATTCAAATGACGAACCGGTAGGTTACGAGACCGCGACCGACAGCGTTGACCCTGGAGTGGAATATTCCAATTCATTACAACTATCCATAATCGGTGCTGTTGACTATTTGGAGATAACCTTTGAAGAAAGAAACACCGGTATGGAGTACGGAACGGAGGTGAACGTTTGAACAGAGAAGTCGAAACTCATCCCATCAAAGCGGTGATAGTGACAGCGGTCTATATTTTCCTATCCGTAGCACTGGTTTATATCGTGGTGACCTTGGTCACAGGCATCGACCCAGAGCTGGAATTCCTTTTCGAAAACACTATATTGTACGCTGCAGCCATCGGCATACCCATGTCGGTCCTAGCAGGACTGACTGCCTACTTCGGACCCGGGGACGTTTACCGATTGATCTTCGGGATAGCCAGAGTTATAACATCCATAGTATATTTCGTGTTCGTTCTGGGCAGCGTCAACCTGGGCTGGGAAGCTGAAACGTTCAACTACGACATCGCCATGACCGGACTTATGTTCCTGATAATCGTCGGTTTCGCTCTTAGGATAGTGTACTTCATCACCGAGTACTGGATGACCAAGGATAAACTGGACAGCGAGGCGAAGGGACCCGTGGAAGTGTACTGATGGGAGAGATCTAAATCAGGGGGTTACACACGATTGTTGTACAACAGCGCTGTTTTATT
>CAZHUM010000096.1:0-5114 GCA_964535805.1 uncultured Thermoplasmata archaeon | reverse complement strand
CTTCGATCTCTCCAACCCACGTATCCACCATGATCACCTCCTATTTGAAAGTGGAATCCCTCTCTTGAATCCATATTAGTACACCAACCAGAGAAATGTCATACTTCTCTGCCCTTTTGAGGATTTATCCGGCTCCTTCATTCATTTCCTCTTTTGTTCTATATGTCTTCCGATTCCCCTTTCGTCCAGCCAGTTGTAAATTGTCGGTGGTGCGACACCGTGCTTTTTTGTTAAATCCATTATTATCCACATTGCAAAATACATTTGTTACCAACCACATTTTGCACGCGATCACCGTTCGACAACCCAATATCCAGCACGATCATAAACAGATTTTATCTCCAAAGACCCAAATCACATCCATCTCCTTCATTTCCTACGCAGAATCCATTTGTTTTATCCGATTTTTTTGCAAGATGTATTTGGCACTCATTTCGGGAATCAAATTCCCGATGTCTTTAGAAAAATGAAACTTTTTCTGAAAGATCGCACGCGAAATGTATTTGGTGGATCACCTCGGTTGCATCCATTACCTAGTCTAACTAACTTTCCAAACCCTGGATCTTATCTTCTTTCCTAAAACTTATCTTTTTCCCTACAACTTATATAATCTTCTTTCATCGCCTCGTTTAGGATATAACCATGAAGTGTCCCGAGTGCGGAGAGAAAAAAGGAGTGATAAAATACGGGATCAGGAGCTCTAAGATAGGTCCCGTACAGAAGTATCATTGTAAAATATGTGGAAAATATTTTACCGATAGAAAAAGACCACACACGAACTATCCAGAACACGTCATCTTATACGCCTTAGAACAGTACAACCGTGGCTATCCGGTAAAACAAGCCAAGACCAGAACAGGAAAAAAATATCACTATTCACCCCCATCCGCAACGTGAGTGAGGATGGAAGGACGTAGTCCTGAACAATCAGAACCATCTACTCCTGGATAAAACGTTACAAAGATACCATGACATTCCTTAAACTCAGAAAAAAATACACCGTCCATCCCGACACCGTAACAACCACACACCGCTTACAACACTCAGCAGGAAACAAGTTTCCTCCAACTCACAAATCAAGATTTGTTCGCAACAGGTCTACCCCTTCTCTTACCACACCCTAAAGATGCACTTCTCAGCAAATCAATACCCACAACTCAGAAGATACATCTCCTGGATAGAACGCTCCCTACCAGACAAGATATTCTTAAAAGGGCGTAGAGCATCCAGCACGAAAATAAACACCGACCTTCAACCACAAAAGAAGAACAATCTGGCCCCAGAAATAACAAAACTGGCACTTCACACAAAAACCAGATCGGAATCCACACACGAAGCCGTAGAACGTTTCTTCCTTCGAAACGACTCTAAGACGGTCTGCACCGAACTACCAGTTTTCCTAAAAAATAACGAGACAAATATGATCTCCCTAGACACTCCTCTCACCGGACATATTGATATGATCCAGGTACGGTCCAACAAAATTTACATAATGGATTACAAGAAAAACCTCCGTCATCCAGAAAACCACACATCCCAACTCCTGTTATACAAAGAGGCCCTACATCACAGAACACAGATTCCTAGGGATAAGATCAATACCTCGGTATTCAACCAACATGGATATTATGAATTCATATAAGAAACCCGGTTCTTTTATACCGCCTAACCCCTAGTATATTCTGACTATACCGAAAACATATAAATAGTGTTCGGTATGTGTGGAATAATATGAGGCGGACCGCCATCAAAGTATTGGAGGAACTCATCGAAGGACCGAAACGCATACGAAAGCTCTCTGATATCTTAGATAAGAGCAACAGCTGGATCTCCGAGGTGACCTCCGATCTAGAAGATAAAAATCTGGTCGAAAAGAACGACGTGATCCGGCTTTCCGACTCATACGAAGGAGTACTTCTTTCGAAGATCTACGATAAATACACCCTCGAAAAGGTGCTTTTAGGTAAGAGAGAGGAGACACTCCTTTCATTGACATCCAGACCGAGATCTATAGAGGAGTTGGGAAAAAAGGGATTTTCCACATCCACCCTTTACGACTCCTTGAAAGATCTTAAAGAGGTCGGCGTTGTAAAAAAGGACAAACACGGTAGGTACGTACTTACGGACGAGGATGTGAAAACATTCGTCGAGATAATCGATAGCGGACCTTTTCAAGACGTATATCGAGTCCATGGAGAAAAGGTGATAAGATCCTCCAAAAAGATCGAGGAAGGAATATCCACCGGTTTTTCTGCGTTTCAAAGATACGGTGTGGAATATTATCCTTCGAAGTTTTATCGCTACCTGGGCGGTGAAACCTTGGCAAGAGAAGACGTTTTGATACATTCGCTTTTGACCGCGGATGATAAAAAACAGACTGCGATATGCTGCATATTCTATCTCAAGCACAGGAAGGACCTCGATATGGAGACATTATGGTCACTGTCTGATAGATGGGATATCGAGAATCTTTTTGCAGATATGTTAGCTTATATCGACGGTAGAGAGGTGTTGAACGGAGATATGTTTTTACCTCGGGACGAATTCAATCGGTATCTGGACGATTACGATATAAAGATGGGGAAAAAATACCGGGTGAACAAGTTTGAAAAGGAGATGAGCAGATTCGCGGATAATATAGATAAAAGTATCACCATATATTTGGTGGGCGGTGTGAATCTCATACTCAGAAATCTGAAGGATTCAACGAAAGATATCGATGTTGTTTTCGACGATAGGAACAAAATGGGCGAGTTGATCAAAGCGCTCCACAGACTCGAATACTCCGAAGACGTGGGTTCTGTAAAATATGACAGACTTAGACCCGACGCCGTGTTGAAGAGAAAGGGTTCACCGAGGTGGGACGTATTTCTGGGGGATGTAGCGGGTTTATTGATCTTTACCGAAAGCATGAAAGAGAGAAGCGAATTGTATAAGATATACGGTGACCTGAGTGTCAGGCTGGTGTCCCTCACCGACATGTTCCTTTTTAAATCGATTACCGAGAGGGAAGGAGATCTGGAAGATGCCGCGGTGATCGTTAAAAGAGGTGCCCTCGATTGGGAAAAGATCATCGAAGAGATCAGGGTGCAGGAAAAGAAAACGGGTCGATATATCTCTTTCATTGTACTGCAAACCCTTGACATACTGAAGGACAGATACGGTTTGGATACGCCCATAAGGGATAAGTTAGAGTCGTATTCGCTGAAGTCTTCCCTTAGGTACCTATTGAAAGAGCCGTCAACGATAGAAGATATAAGAAAAAAAGTGGATTTTCCGGATAACAAGATATACAATAAACTTAGAAAGCTGGAGAGCGAAGGTAAAATAAAGGTCGATAGAACGGGGAGATTGAACACATACGAATGGAGCTAATGCCTATTGGATCTAAAACGGGGCAAACTACCAGGTGGATTGGAACATGTCAAATCAGTAACAACAAAGGTTCATCTCGGCATCATAAAATATAATATCCCAATTGAAGATGATGTTCTATGTACGAGAAAATAATCGTACCCACCGACGGGTCGGAATTCGCTATGAAAGGCTTAAAAGAGGGATTGGAGTTAGCTCGGAGATTGAAGGTGCCAGTCACGGCTATCCACGTGATAGACATAGGCGATATCGGGGTTGCAGTCGACTTCACCTCTCATTTCGAGCGGGCTGCGGAAAAGATAATGAAAGACGTGGGAGAGCTCGCTGACGAGATGGGGGTTGAACTGGAGAAGGAGATATCCAAAGGCGCACCGTACAAGAAGATAACTGAATATGCAGGCGAGAGCGATATAATATACATGTCTTCACACGGTCATTCCGGGTTCAGAGACCTATTCTTAGGGAGCACGACGGACAGGGTTTTGAAACATGCCGATTGTACCGTTGCTGTAGTGAAACAAGAAGATTGAAACGTTTTCACCGTGGTTGTGGTCCAAAGATATAACTCGTTTTCAGCTTCGATCGGTGTAAACCTCTAAATCGGATCTGTTAGCTCAAAGCTCTTCGTCCAGTATCCTACCTATATCGCTGGGCATCTTTGCAACGTGAACGCCGGCCTTCTCGAAGGCTTCGATCTTGGACTCCGCGGTACCCGTCCCACTCTCGGAAACTATCGCACCGGCGTGCCCCATCCTCTTCCCCTTGGGTGCCGTCCTTCCCGCGATGTAGGCGATGACCGGTTTATCGAAATTGCCCTGAATGTATCGAGCGGCCTTTTCCTCAGCGCTTCCGCCGATCTCACCCACCAGGATCACGGCTTTCGTTCCATCGTCCTCTTTGAACATATCTAGAACCTGGATGAAATCCAATCCGACTATAGGATCCCCGCCTAGACCCATAGCGGTGGATTGTCCGAAACCCCTTGTCGTCATGGAGTTGACGATCTCGTAGGTGAGCGTTCCGCTCCTGGATACTAGTCCGATGTCCCCTTCTTCGAAGATGTGATTGGGCATGATACCCACCTTGCTCTCACCGGGCGTTATGATGCCGGGAGTGTTGGGTCCGATAACGGTGGTTCCTTGTATCTCGGCCAAGCGCATGACCTCTGCGGAATCGTGGACCGGTATGCCCTCAGTGATGACTACAACAGGGTCCATGCCCGCTTTGATAGCTTCTACCGCAGCGCCCTTGGAGAACCTTGCCGGAACGAAAATAATCGATGCGTTGGCTCCCGTCTTTTCCTTCGCCATCTCAACGGTGTTGAATACCGGTACTCCATTCACTTCCTGCCCACCTTTACCAGGTGTGACCCCGGCTGCTATATCCGTACCGTATTCTATCATAGCGTTGCTGTGGAATTCCCCCTGTTTACCGGTTATACCCTGGACGACCACCTTCGTGTTTTTACCTACCAATATGCCCATAGTCTGCTTGAAAAAGAAGGTGTAATTAAATCCTTCGATTAGAGTTGAATCGTGGATAGACTTCTATTTACAAATATATAGACATATATAGTAATCATAGTAAAATATAGTCTATACAGAAAAAGTATATAATATAGTCTTTTTTTCCGTCTATTGATAGATATGATAGGAAAAGGAAAACTCGCAGTCATAGCCGTGCTGGGTCTCGTATTGATGGGGACCCTTTTGATGTCCGGCTGTACTGAAGAAGACGGA
>CAZHUM010000095.1:0-5148 GCA_964535805.1 uncultured Thermoplasmata archaeon | reverse complement strand
CCTCCAACAGAACTGTTGGTAAGGCGTGAGATTGAGATATTCAGGTACTGCGGCTTTCGGTAATCGAACGATATGCGGCCCGTACTTTTCTATTTTATCACTGGGCTTTACTCTCTTCGTGCTCAAAAAACCCCTCTTTCCAACGCTCAATTTACTGAAGGTGTCTTCTATCTCTACCATTATTCTTCGCCTCCTGATTCATCTTCCTCTCCCTCTAATCCCTCTTCTTCTCCCATCTCTTCGCCTCTTATCTTAGCTAGGGTTTCTTCAGGCTCCTTGTAATAGGAAGTCACGATCCTAGATATCTCTTTGTAATCTATCCCCTCCTGTTCCACTAGGTACTCTATCACCTCTATGCGGTTCGAGAATTCTTGATTCATCTCTTCCTGTGTTAGGTTCTTCATCTCCATGATATTATCAAAGTTGAAACTGTGTCCTTTATAGGTGAATCCATCAGTCTTCCGCTCCCACTCGAAAACGGTGTTAGAGATGAGTTCGTCGCTCTCTGGTTCAAAACCTACAAGTTCTGTCATCTCCTGGATCCTCCTTACCTCTTCGCCTTCTACTCTTGCAAACATCTGGATTATGACGAATTCCAAAGCGGTCAAGAGAACCCTAGGACAGTTAATCGGTTCGTTCTCCAATCTGTGGACCATTGATTCTACGGAATCTGCGTGCATGGTGCTGTACGTGGTGTGACCCGTTGCCATTGCCTGGAACATAGTGTGTGCTTCTTTACCTCGAACCTCTCCGACTATTATGTAGTCAGGCCTCTGCCTTAGAGCATTCCTAACTAGATCGTACATGGTCACTTCGCCCTGGGCTCTTCCACCTTTCTTTTCACCGGATCCGGTTCTTGTCGTGCTGGGTATCCAATTTTCTTGGGGGAGATTGATCTCTCTAGTGTCCTCCAAAGAAACTATCTTAGGGCCCGGTGGTATGAAAAGCGTAGCTGAGTTAAGAGTCGCCGTCTTTCCGCAGGCAGTACCACCTGCTACGATCATGGATTTACCGTTCTCCACCATTAGCCACATGTACGCAACCATCTCTGGAGATGCAGTGTTGTATGTTACGAGATCGACTGGCGTGAACGGTTCTGCTTTGAATCGCCTAATTGTTATGGAAGACCCCCTCGTTGAAACTTCTTTTGCATAGGTGGCCTGGACTCTGTGTCCCTCTTTGGTAGTACCATCGAGTATGGGATCGGAAACGGACACTTGTTTCCCGCATCTTTGCCCTAGTTGTATGATGAACGAATTGAGGACCTTCTCGTCCTCGAATTTTACGGTCGTCCTTATGGATTCGTATTTAGCATGATATATGAAAAGTGGTATATCGATTCCATCACAGGAGATATCTTCCACGTAGTCGTCGCTCATGATCACATCAATAGGTCCGTACCTTACATAATCCCTTAAAATAAAGTATATCAAACGTTTTTTGGATTTCTCTTCGATATTGAGACCCCTACTTCTGATATAACTTTCAACTGATTCCTCGATGAACTCCTCCTTGTCTTTGGTCTCCATGCTCTCCCAGTCATAAGAAAGAGTTCTATCCAGAGTGTCTTTGATAAGGTGGAGCCACTCTTCTTCCTTTTCTGTTAGTGTAGGTTCAATACCTTCGTATATTGTTTCCTTGCGGTTTTTATCGTTGAGTATCCTGACGAAACTAAATGGTTCCCTGATCTCATATATCTCCTCGACGGTAATATTCTCATCAGCGATCTCTGGTATCTGTGTATAAGGTGAGATCCATCCACCTTTTCCGGTTTCTACTTTCTCCTTGTTTTCGAGCTCCGATCTTGGTAATTTAACCCTTCTTGGAGTCTTATTGAAACCTAACGGTGATTTAAGAACATTTGTCAAACGAGTTAGTGGACTGCTTTCTTTCTTCTCTCTTTTACCCTTCGTAGTATCGGCCATAACACCACACTGCCATTTAGTGAAAAACACCGGCGCTAATAAACTTTTTCTCTATTATACATGATTCAAACGTCGTTTAAAGAGCATATAGAATCGTCTTCAAAGATATCTGAAGCGCTCCATACTATGTTTTTCATCAATTTTTCGGTATATTCATAATGTTATAGTAGATATTTATATATGTTGGTAAACCACATCCATAATACCCAAAGTTGTATATTGTAATTAACCACAAGTCAGGTACATTATCGGCACATCATCGGCATTTATTTCTTGCCTCTTATCCACTTGTCAAGGATAGGCTCACTGTCCTCTGGTCCTCTAGTGAATATGATATCTCCCGCTTTGAGTACGGTCTTCTCCGTAGGTCCGTATACCCAACTGTTTCCTCTCTTCACCGCTATGACCCACATACCAGTCTCACTAGCTAGTTTCGTTTTTCCCAAAGATCTTTCACAGAGTTTAGCCCCTTCTTCGACCCTCTTTTTGAGCACTACTACATCAGATTCTTCTAGGCTCTTCTTCATCGCTGGATGGAGGTCTATGTCCCTGAGTACAACGTCAGCTATATCCAACGCTGAATCAGCTATCCTCTCGATGGAGTCAGCCAGTTTGATCATCAGTAAACCACTGTTAGTCGTATCTCCCTCTTTACATATCTCTAGAGCTTTTTTTTGGATCGATTCATTTAGTTTATCTGTTGTGTCCTCTAATTCTACCACCTCTTTTGCTATCTCTCTATTGTGATAAAGCAGGGCAGAATATGCAAGGTCCAGCATTAGTTCTGAGTTGTTTTTCATGTCCAGGATGTCTCTTGCTATTTTATCCATTCAAATCACACTCCTCCAGCTCCTTTCAGCATGAGCTACGTCCCTAAGTTCTTCATATCCCACTTCGACACCCCTTACGATCATCAGATCTCCGACCCTCAGAACAGTATGTGCGTCTGGCCCGTATATCCACCTATTTTTTCTTCTCATGGCGATAACTCTCACGCCGGTGTGAGATTCCAACTGCATGCCTCCTATGGACTTATTAACGATATCGGAATCTTTGTAAATCTTGATAGTGTGGATCTTTTCATCCGCTTCCTTTAGGATATGCGGCAGTATCGGTCTCAATTCGATGTCCATATCCAAGAGCTCAACCATGTCTTCGACAGCATCCGATATCTTCTCCGCTGCGGATGCCACTTGAAGAAGTCCGCTGAGCTGTTCAGCATCTTCGATGGTCCTGGCGCTCAACATACATTTCAGGCGTATCTGATACATCATCTTGTCCATCTCGGTTTCCAGATGGCCGACCTCGTCCGCCAATTCTCTGTTATCGAACGCGATAGCGGCATAAGCTAGATCGGTTATCAGCTCGGAGTTATCTTTCATCAACGTAAGCAGCTCTCTAACGGACGTATCCTCGTAAGGGATCTCGCCGTGTTCTTCCTTTACTTCCTTTTCTAGAAATTTTTTTATCAGAGTATCACCAACCAAATCATGAATATCAAACTTGATATGCCAATAAAATCTCCTGATGTCGTGATAACCGGTACTACCACATTGTCTGGATTTATCCTTTTCTTGTAAGAGTATATCACCAAGGTCACGGTCAATAATATGACGGAGACGGATATCAACATTCCGGTTCCGATGATTATCAGAGACAATTCTACAGCTATGGAACCCATATCGATAAGGGTTGTGAAAGAGGAAACGACAAAAGCTACGATGAGATATGAGATCCCCCCCAGTAGAAGGCTGACGGACATATTTTCTTTCATCTCATCATCTCCTATCTCGGATTTTATGTATCCAGAATGTAATCCCGAGGTTATCCTGGCGCTGAGGACTGTCCCGATGTTTCCACCTAAACCGTTCATGATAGGTAAAAGGAATAGCAGTATCGGTAGTTCGATTAACAGTTTATCCATGGAGTTAAGGATCTGCCCTCCGAGGATCCCTACGAACGCTGTAGCTGTAAGGAGCGGTGCGCTCTCTTTGAATATCTTCTGCCAATCGTACGTCAAAGGACTACACCTCCGATCAATGATGCATAGCCAAAAAGCAAAACAAGTGAAATAACGTCACCGATGGTGGAAAGGGTAGGACCCGTGATATTATCCGGGTCTATTTTGTATCTTATGGACATAGTAATGATAAAGAAAGTCAAGAAAGAAAGGATGAATCCAGACGTTACACCGGTGAGCACGGATATCAATACCAACGCGGTGAGAACCATCATATTGATAGAGAACCCGAAAAAAACACTAGTGATGACCAAGAAAATGGGCAGTATAGATGAAACGTAAAGACTCAGGAACACAGAGCTTTTTAGATTCTGGACAGCGATGCTGGATGTTATACCGTCCTCCAAGAAGCCGAGGTGGTAGGCTGAACCGAGCCTGTTGCCCATGGATGCGGATATATTTCCACGCATACCGATGATTGCGGGTACTATCGCGATGAGCCCTGGAAGGAGTTCTAAGATATGCCCCATGCCTCCGAGTATCACCCCGGCTAGTGCTCCCCCTATCGTACCCAACAGTAGAAAAGGTAGACTTTCCAGTATGACCCTTCTTCCGTCCATCTGAATATACAGATAGCACTTAATTATTATATCTTTTTATTATGGACTGTTTATTATGGACTATCTAACCATAACTCAAATTGCTTTTTCAATCCCATCCGAGCTGTCTCATCTCTCGATCTTCTTTGGTCGCCTTTTTGTACTCTTTCCAGTGTTTTTTGCACAAGTAAGCATTGCTTCCATCGGTTTCTACGTCCAATCCTGCTTTTTTCTTTGCTTTACTGGCAGGCACGGATTTTTTCTTTTTTCCATCGCATCCCTTGACGTCACACGTCCTTTTCCTACCCTTGCTTCTCCTTTTGTGTTTCAAATTTACACCTACCCGGTAATAATCGCAGGGATAATTATTTTTTTCCCAGGTTTAATCGTCCAACTGCAAAAATATTTATAGGGGCGCCATAATGACATCCGCAAATCATTAAATTAGTTTATCTGATGTATTAATGTCCATGGAGGAACTACAAATGAAAGCGAAAACGGCAAGCAAATTGGCTACCGCTCTGATGGTGCTTTTAACGGTGCTTTCGAGCGCGATGGTACTGCAATGGAATGCAAGAGCAGAAGAAGACAGCCTGGGAACTGTAGAAGGTATAGTTCAGGCTAACGACGGAAGTGTCATACCCGAAGGATACTTAGTACAACT
>CAZHUM010000094.1:0-5149 GCA_964535805.1 uncultured Thermoplasmata archaeon | reverse complement strand
TCATATATCCACATATTAAGATTTGTTTTAATTCCAATGTATCTGCTTCTATTATGGATAACCAGTTTGTCCCCAGTATTAACTAATCCATTTTCATCAACATCTAGATACGTATAATTTGGATAAATATATTGACTTTGAGTATTATTCCCATATTTTATGGATATCCTAGGTTTAAGATTAGACTCATTATTTTCGTCGTAGATCGGTGAATCCTCTTCATCCCTGAAAGATGGATCAATTATCACTTTGAAGGTTGTAGAGTCAGTGGTATTATTCACATCGACGCGTTTTAAATCTCCTAACAAGGGTATATTCTTATCTGGGCCAGGATCATCTCTCGAATCATAATAGTAATACGTTGTAAATATTGCTCCCATTATTACAATTATTATGATTATAATCCCAATTTGTTTTTTTAATTCCATGTCTATCCCTCAGTGATAATCATCGATTGAGTAATATCAAAGTTAGGGGGGTCATCCGCCCTTATTACATCGTATGTGTCCAATCTATTATGTGATTCTTCTGAAAAATCAAAATTAATCCTCTCCGCATCCTGATTACCCTCTACATGTCTATTAGCTGCATATGGTATATAGTCATCCTGTCTCGCTTCCTCATCAAAGTGGATCAACACTTTATCGTTCCCCATCTGGTCAAAGAACCATTCCCAGCATGATTTTTTTATTTTTCATTATTACCCTTTGTATTCTATTCTTTCAATATATTTATTTAGTGATATTTAAAACCTTTGAACCAATCGTTCCATCTATTAGTACGATGTAATATTAATAAAGCTAGACGTTAAAGCACTTCTATAGTCTGCATGACCTAAATAAAATCTAAATCCATCAACTGTAGTAAGGTCAATATAGATATCAACATCAACAAAGTCATCAGTGCTGATTAGACCATCTTCATTTTGATCAATATAGGCAAATGAAAATTGATCCGATTTGTTTACAGTTTTACTATATCTCTTAATAAAATACCGTGAAATACTTCCATTCTGATAAAAGATACGCATCCTCATAAACAACTGGTTTCGCTCTAGAGGAGGTAAATCGTCGTCACAAAAGGTAACATTTACTTTTAATTTAAGGGTGTTATTATCCAAATCAATCTTAGTAGGTTCCAAATCTCCAGTAAAAGAAGGCGGTATGTATTCAACATGATGGTCATTTTTGGTAAGATAATAAAACAACATACTGGTTGTGATCATCACCACTATGATGATAACTAACAATTTGATTTTATTATCACTCATCATCTTTTACACCACAGCAAAATTCATTGAATTTGTTATATCAAAGTAAGGACGTTCATTCTGTTCTAAGTCTTCTAAAATTTCATTATAAGTATCTGCTCCACTCCAATATAAATGATCTGAGAAATCATAGTTTATCAATACAGGCGGATGTCCCGGTTCCACTTCCTCCCATGCGGCATATGGTATGTAACCGTCCTGTCTAGCTTCCTCATCAAAGTCGATCAACACTTTATCGTTCCCCATCTGGTCAAAGAACCATTCCCAGCATGACATTCCTCTTTCATCCATCTGTTCTGTGTCCGGATTTTCATTATCATCATATAACTTCTTATAACTCATATACCACCTTTTGTTATCCATCAGTGTATTCTCAAGTACATCATGCCCCCCGGTCGCATACTCATCATAGAAACCGAAGATATAATGGCCTAATTCGTGAACCAAGGTTTCGATGTAATCACCAGTATCTGGGTCTGCACCATCAAACCATCTGGGCATTTTCATCTCATCATCTTTGAACCATCCCCATTCAGATTCATCCCAATACTCATTATAACCTGCCCATGGCCACCACTCATCTTCTGGGTTTGTTGCATTCTGGTCTCCGATCCTTATATTCACGTTATCCCAATTCTGTTTGTTGTTATATATAGTCACATCCGATATATAACAGTAACCGTCGGTGACCGTCATCATGGTAATTCTTCAGACCTGTCATATTCGGAAAAATCTCCCCCATAATTTTTAGTATTGAATCGGAAATCAAACCCGTTTATATAGGATATATCCAAATAAACCTTCACCAAGATCGTATCTCTTTCGGTGATCATACCGTCACCATCTTCATCGAAGTAAGTAAAAGAGAAATCATCAGATTTATTAAATTCCTCATCATATCTTTTTATAATGCTAGAAGTCATGTTTCCATCTTTATAAAATGTTCTCATTTTCATCCCAAGTTCATCTCTCTCGAGTTTAGGGGGGCCATCGATAAAATATGTATTGTTCAGTTCAAATTTATACGTGGTATTATCTATCTTCTCAATAAGTAGTAGATCTCCACTCATCGATGGACCCTCAGGGTGTACACCTGGATCGTTTTGATTTAAAGTATTTATATATAGTATAAAAGTGCTGATTATCAATACTATAGCTATTACTACCAGAACGAATCTTATGTTTCTATCGATTTTTAGCCCTCCATTAGTGTCATTTCTGAAGTTATATCCATATTGGGTAGTTTTTTATTAGGGTCTTCATCTAACGATTCTAAAATAGTACAATAATCTCTACCATTACCACAGGATTCCTCAGAAAAATCATAGTTTACATCTTTAACTCCAATTCCTTCATCTTCATACGCTCCATACGGTATATAGTCATCCTCTCTCGCTTCCTCATCGAAGTCGATCAACACTTTATCGTTCCCCATATGGTCAAAGAACCATTCCCAGCATGACATTCCTCTTTCATTCATCTGTTCTGTGTCTGGATTTCCATTATCATCATATAACTTCTTATAACTCATGTAATAAAAGTCATTATTATCCATCAATGTATTATCAAGTTCGTCTTCATCATCAGAATCAGAATATTCATCGTAGAATCCAAAAATATAATGACCTAGTTCGTGAACTATGGTGTCATAATAAATACCTGCATCAGGATTATTACCTAATAATTGTCGGGGTAATTTAATTTCGTCAGAAAACCATCCCCAGCCTATACCATCCCAGTATCCATTAATAATTGCACTTGGCCACCAATCATCTTCTGGGTTTGTTGTATCCTGATCCCCGATCCTTATATTCACGTTATCTCAACTCTGTTTATTGATATTTACTTCCGACATAATATGTCCACCTACTCGATTAGTAGAAACACTCATTTCCACCTCTATCACATAGTATTCATCAAACTCCCTCTTACTAGAATTTATTATCAATTGATCCCCTGTGTTCAATAATTCGTCATCGTTTTCATCTATATAATTAAATCTATATTCATCTGAATCCCACTGCTCCCAGTTATTGTTTTCACTATAGTTATAAATGTGTAAACGGAAATTATATTTTCCATTTTCTTTTAATTCTATATTTTTTGTGTTATTAATAATTAGGGTAAAAGTAATTGAGTTGTTGGATTTGTCTATATTTATAGGTTTAAGGTGCCCATCTAGTGGAGCTGGAGAATATTCTTCAGGAGAATAAAGAAACACGTAAAAGATAAAACTGATTGCAATCATGATGACTACAAAAACGACTAGAAATTTTATCTTTTTATTAATTTTCAATGTATCACCCTTCAATTATGTTCATCTCCGAGGTTATATCGTAGGTAGGAGGATGATCATCAAAATTCGTATCATAAGTAATATCCCTGGCCCAAAGGTGTCTAGAAAAATCATAATTCACCAACACAGGTGGATTTCCGCCTTCTCTCCACTGCCAAGCTGCATACGGTATATAGTCATCCCGCCTAGCTTCCTCATCAAAGTCGATCAACACTTTAACGTTCCCCATATGGTCAAAGAACCATTCCCAGCATGACATTCTTTCAGGTATCATGGTAACTCATCTGATACATCATATTCTGACAAATATCCATCATAATCCAGAGTGTGAAATCGAAAATGAAACCCATCAACATTAGAGACATCCAAATGGACTTCTACGAGAATCATATCCCCCTCTGTAATCAAACTGTCGTTATCCGCGTCGAGATATGTGAAAGTAAAGTCTTCTGACTCGTTGAATTCTTTTTTGTACCTTTTTATCCTGCTAAACACTCTACTACCATTTTTATACGTCGTGTCCATGGACATCCCTAGTTTATCCCTTTCTAAATCCGGTGGTTCTGGATGAAAGTAAGTATCGTTCAATTTGAATTTAAACGTGTAATTGTCGGTCTTCTCGACTAGTACCAAATCACCGCTTAAAAAAGGTGGTGGTTCTCCTTCAATTATTATTCTGTTTCGATATGAGATATACTTGTACAAAAAGATGCTACTGAGGATGATAACGATTGCAAGTATTATCGCTATGTATTTTTTCTTTGTTTTAATTTATTATCCCTCCTCTATGTTCATTTCTTCGATCACATCGAAATATGGTAATTCTAGATCGGGATCAGCTGCTATCGTTTCTAAGATTTCTTGATAATTATCATTATCATTATGTGACTCAGCTGAGAAATCGTAGTTTATGTCTACTAGCAATTCGATTCCCTCCTCTTCTATATAAGCGCTGTACGGGATGTAATTATCTTGACGGGCATGTTTATCAAAGTCGATCAGCACTTTATCGTTCCCCATCTGGTCAAAGAACCATTCCCAGCATGACATGCCCCTCTCATCCATCTGGGCGGTAAATGGATCACCTTCACTTTCATAAAGATTATTATAGCTCATATAGAAAAAATTATTATCCATCAAAGCATTACCTAGTTCCTCATGAGGGCCCCCATCATCATCGTCATATTCATCATAGAATCCAAATACATAATGACCTAGTTCGTGAACTATGGTGTCATAATAAATACCTGCATCAGGATTATTACCTAATAATTGTCGGGGTAATTTAATTTCGTCAGAAAACCATCCCCAGCCTATACCATCCCAGTATCCATTAATAATTGCACTTGGCCACCAATCATCTTCAGCGTCATTCGCATTCTGGTCACCGATCCTTATATTCACGTTATCCCAATTCTGTTTGTTGTTATATATGGTCACATCCGATATATAACAGTAACCGTCGGTGACCGTCATCATGTATAGGCTAGCACCTCGGAAACCGTCCATCAAGGAATCAATATAATCTTCATCAGCATCCCAATCGTACACCATCTGCATCAGGTATTCGAGCACTGATATAG
>CAZHUM010000093.1:0-5203 GCA_964535805.1 uncultured Thermoplasmata archaeon | reverse complement strand
TTCCCCCTTTCTAATACTTTTCTCGCTCCGCTCAAAAAGTTTTAGATGCTCCCGCATCAGAAAAATGAACAAACAATTTTTCCACTGGGTCGCATAATATGAAAGAAAAATATTATGCTCCCGTCGGGATTCTGGTCAGAATTCCTACGGAATTCTAACCGCTCGTAAAACAAGTTTTACTCACGAACTAAAGTTCGAAACCCTCCGTCCGCACTAAAAGAAACAAAAGAGTGCTCCCGCGTCAGAAAAATGAACAAACAATTTTTCCACTGGGTCGCATAATATGAAAGAAAAATATTATGCTCCCGTCGGGATTCTGGTCAGAATTCCTACGGAATTCTAACCGCTCGTAAAACAAGTTTTACTCACGAACTAAAGTTCGAAACCCTCCGTCCGCACTAAAAGAAACAAAAGAGTGCTCCCGCGTCAGAAAAATTAACATACAATTTTTCCACTGGGTCGCATAATATGAAAGAAAAATATTATGCTCCCGTCGGGATTCTGGTCAGAATTCCTACGGAATTCTAACCGCTCGTAAAACAAGTTTTACTCACGAACTAAAGTTCGAAACCCTCCGTTCGCATTTTTTTAGAAAAAGAATAAAAAAAAATGCTCCCGTCGGGCATTGTAATTCGGGTTCGTATTCCCACCATAAACTATATTAGTAATATCCCTTTTTTGAAATAAAGTGAGCAAAATGCCGTCTTTAGATTATGATGTGAGAATCCCGCAGTTATTGAGCAGTATCGAGGAATCCGAGATGATCAAAAATGAGAACAAGGAATATTTGAAAGATTTTTACCGAGATCTAAAGGTGATGGATTACTCCGATGCTAGGATCTACAAACTCCTTTCACACCTGAAGAAGATAGGTGAAGAGATAGATTTTGTTTTCGATGAAGCCAGTGAAGACAACATAAAAGACGTTGTAATTTGGATCAAAGACAGGGATCTGGCAGACACTACGAAGAGGGATTACAGGGTAGTTTTGAAGCGGTTTTACAAGTGGATCAACGGCGAAAACAACGGCTATCCTGAATGTGTTTCCTGGATAAAAACCACCAACAAAAAACAGAACGGTTCACTCCCTGAAAATATGCTTACCGAGGAAGACATCAAAGCTCTCTTGAAATCAACCAATCATCCGCGGGACAGAGCATTCATCAGCATGCTGTGGGAAACAGGTGCAAGGATAGGCGAGCTCATGGACCTCGAAGTTGGATCTTTGGAGGACCACAGACACGGTTTGAAAGTGGTGATAAACGGGAAAACCGGTCCGAGAAGGATCCTGCTCATAAGCAGCGTACCCCACATAAATTCATGGATCAATTCTCACCCTGACAGCGAAAATTCAAAAGCACCCCTTTGGGTCAACATAGGGAACACAAATTTTGGAAGTGAGATGAGGTACAGGACGATATTGAAGATGCTCAAGACCACTATGGAAAAAGCAGGCATCGATAAACCGTCTAATCCCCATCATTTTAGACACTCTAGGGCGACCTATCTGGCTTCTAAATTCACAGAAGCACAGATGAACGAATGGTTCGGGTGGGTCCAGGGAAGCGATCAACCGCAGAGGTACGTTCATCTCTCCGGTCGTGACATGGACAGTTCCTATGCGAGGATACACGGTATAGAGGACGAAGAAACCTCCGAGGAATCCACTCTGGCGCCGGAGGAATGTCCGCGTTGCGGAAACAGCGTACCACCAGATGCAAAATTCTGCTACAAGTGCGGGATGGCTTTGAGTATAGAAGCTTCGGAAGAGATAGAGGAACAAGAAGAGATGGTGACCGAGAAATTCACAGAGATGGTCAAGGAAGATCCTGAAGTCATGGAAGATATGCAGCAGTTCTTTAAGATGGTAAAGATGATAAGGAACAGTGATGCTATGATGAACACCTTCCAGAGTATTTTAGATGATAAAACATCGAAGAGATGAGATCTAAAAAAATAAAAATTCTGAACAGCGTTAGACTTATGTAGTATTTCAAACAGATTGATTCTCTACAAGATGACACAGAGAATATCTAGATACGGAAAAAAATGGAAGGATAGATATGACAGATGATGAAGAGTTAGAAGTTTTTATAGAGGAAAATAAAGAGAGTTTAGAATCCATGGCAGAAAACGGCAACTATATAGTTCGAGCGATGGCGTTGACTATTTTACAGAAGGGAGAATCCGAGAATCAGCGTTGATTTTCCATGACAGTTAAGGTGTGTTTTCGGCGTTACGAGTGGATACACGGGGGCGGGGGTCCCTAGGCATAACAATTAGTAAAGACAGTGTTCAAAATGTCGAGAAAAAGGAAAAAAGTGTTCAAGAATACTTCCTGCCTTTCAAGAGATCATATCCCGAACAGGCTGATATATAGGGACGAAGAAGTCTACAAGATAATGGACGAGGTCGAATTCCAATTCGTGGATAAGGTAGGGGCGAATCTGCTCATATCTGGACCTTCAGGTACGGGAAAGACACACTGTTTGAGTAAGATCTGCGAGGATGTTAATGATAAGGAAGATGGAGGGTTCAAGGACGGAAGGATGATCTTCGTTCGGGTGAATGACAAATCAGTTTATGACGTATTTGTATTATTGAATCAAAAACTACGAGATTATCCTTCAAGCGGTTTCTCGTTCAACAAGGTAGTTACGGACCTAGCCGAGTTCTTATCAAGATCTGATGAGAAGATAATTTTTGTCTTCGACGAGGTTGACGAGATCAGCGATACCAGAGATACGGGAAGGGACCCTTTCGATAAACTGGTTTACCATGTTACTAGATTGGGTGAGTACGTCGGTGCAGAATTGGAGGTGATGAGTATAATGGTAACGAATGACCCTGCCGTTAAAGAAAAGATAAAAGGTCATTCTTTATCAACTTTCCAGCCTCGACACATACATTTTCCACCTTATAACGCTAATCAGATCGAGAAGATCATCTCGGATAGGGTCGAAAGAGCCTTTTTGTCAGATGTAGTTCCTGACAGCGTGGTTGGGTGGCTATCAGCTACGATATACAAAGGGCACTCTGACATACGGTATGGTTTGACCGCTCTTAAGTACGCTGGAAAAGCGCTTATACGAGGGAAAAAAGAGAAGATGACCGTCAAGGACCTGGAAGACGCCATCGAGGGGATAGAATATAACCATGTGAAGTCCAACATCAAAGGTTTGAACGAGATCCAGTTCGCTGCGTTGATTTCTCTGATCATAAGGGATAAAGAAGAAGGGAGCGGAGTTAACAGTAATGAATTTTATGAAAAATTCGAGAAGATCTGTAGGTCTTTGGGGACTGAACCAAGAACCTATTCCTACGTAAGAAGATATGTAATGCCCAAGCTGGAGAATCAAGGGCTGATAACTTCTCGTTTGAAAGGTCTAGGTCGCGGGAAAGGGCAGATACTTGTCTATTATGTTCGTGGTCTTGGGGATATGCTTCCTGTGGCTGCTGAGGTCGCTTTGGAGGACTACGGGTTGGTTATGCGGGTGAACGGGGAAAGTGTACTGGAAGGGTATTAGATAACAACTTTGAACAATATGCACGTTACTAATGCACTCCTTTTTAGATACATCGTAACTCATTAGACCAAACCATAGATTCTAAGAGGAACTATATATATCATTTAATAGATAATAGGTTAAGGAAAGGTTTATAATGCACCGATTGTATATAGTGCACTAAAATAGTGCATTGGTGCTTATTATGGGAAAAGAAGACGAAATAAGAGAAGAATTATCAAAAGGGATTCCCGCTAAGACATTGGTAGAGCGTGGTTATGCAAAATCTACGGTTTATAAAGTAAGAAGACGTATGAATCAAGGAATGGAAAAAAGTGCCCATTCTCAATTTTCCGCAGAAAATATTGAATGGAGCAACAAAGATTTTCGTTTTTTACCAGGAGATTCTGGATCAGTTAGATTTGATATTAAAAATCACTCGAATTTAGACCTATATATCTCACAAACAGGAATTCAGTTTGAATGGATGGATGAAAATTGGATAGTATCTTCTTGTAGAAATCTACTTCAACCGGGGGTTAAACAATCATTTGAAATTGGTTTTACCATCCCAACAGATCAAAAAATCCGATTAGGTGAACATTCTGTAAGATTTGGTGTTGAGGGCATGTTTATTGATCCGATGAATGAAAGAAACCATTATAGTCAAAACATTATGTGGACAGAACCTACCTTTGTTAAAATTCAATATCCTCGTTCAGGGTATTCGTTGTTCCTTTCTCATAGTACAGAAAATATGCTGCAGATAAGACAAATGGAAATGTATTTAGAGAATTTAGGCGTTGACGTTATAATAGGAGAAGATAAAAAAGATCCTGGGCGAGTATTAGAAACAAAATTTAAAGAATTAATTCAACAAACTGATATCTTCGTAGGTTTTCTTACTAAAGAAGCTATTAATTCAGATTGGGTAATAATGGAGACACATTATGCTTTGGAAATAAACAAACCCAATATATTGTTAGTAGAAGAAGGTGTTGATTTTTCTACGGACATTCAATATGTGAAATTTTTCAGAGATGAGGAACCTACGGAATTGAGTGAAAGGATAATAGAGCATATAAAGCTCGAACAACCAAATGGGATGCCTACTGAATTAGCTAACCTATTGTTAGCTGGAGCTTTTGGAATTGGTATTGGTTTATTACTTGGAAGATTTTTGCCTGGTCCACCTAGACCCTGATTTTTTATATTTTTACGTCATTAGTGGATAGAGATTGTTTTCATTGTTAGATTTTATAAAAGAAAATTGATGGGGTCCCGTTGGAGACCTATTTTGATAATTGGTAGTTGGTGACGTTTATTTTTGTCGGGAGGCCAGAGTGATTTATTTTGCGTTTATTAGACGAGAATGGAGCGTTATTAAAAAGGTTTATAACCTATTCATAATTTATTATTGTATATTGGAGGAAAACCAAATGAGAGCCCATAAGATAAGCTCAATTACGGTTGTGTTACTTCTGGTATTTGCGGGTTTCACGGCTTTTACCATGTATGAAACATACCTATCGAGTGCTACTACATATTACGTCGGAGGTACCGAGGGGGGGAACTATACCACGATACAAGATGCCATTGATAATACTAGCTCAGGTGATACGGTGAGAGTGTACAATGGGACCTACAAAGAGAATGTGTGGATAAACAAGACTTTGAGTCTGGTAGGCGATGGCTGG
>CAZHUM010000092.1:0-5247 GCA_964535805.1 uncultured Thermoplasmata archaeon | reverse complement strand
CAGAACCACGGTTAGGTCATTTTGCAACTACGCCGAGACGACTGGCTCTCTCCAACCTCACCGGAGAGAACATCATAGAGGATAAGCGGGAACTGTTCCTCAAGATAATCGACAAAACAGATCTAGGGTGGAAGAACGCAGCATACCTCCTTCAGAACATCACCAGCTGCTGGAAGGAGACGGGAGATATCAACGATATACTGTCTTACCAGAGGTTCAACAGTGAAGAAACGAAGCAGATAATCGACATCTTGCAGGAGGGGATCAACCTCTACAGCGCTCTAACGAAGTACAGAGTACCAAAAACAAGGTCAACGGCTGTTATAGCTCTTCATCAGTTCACAGAATTAGATAAAAAGGTACTGCCAGACAAATACGACACCGTTGAGATCTTCACCGATAAAACTCACAACTTACCGCATTTCAATATCTTCAACTCGACCACTGAGATAATACAAGCGATCATGGACAACATAGACGACCCGAAGGACGCCGCGGTGGTCATGAAGGAAGAATCACCCTACAGACATCTTCTGGAAGCGACCTTCAGGACAGAGGAGATCCCGTACATGGTGAGCCAGGATTTCAAGGATGACGAGGACTTGAGAACGTACATTAAACTCGTGAGATTCGGGCTCTCGAAGAGAGGTCTTCAGCTCAAGGACGTTCGACCGATACTGTACCATTTAGACATATCTCCATCGATCGAAAAAGATGAATTCTATCTGTACACTATAGAAGACAAAAACGTTCAGCATCTGAAAGAACTCCTAGACAAAATACCATCATTGACATTCGAAGAGACCATCGATGAATACGAGTCCATACTGCAAAAGGACCAGGAAGAACTCAGGAAGCACATAGAGATCTTAAACCTAACAAAAGAGATGATCACGGAAGAGAACCTGAATTCCTTCAAGTATTACTTGGAATCCTTCGATATCACCACGAAATCTGCAGGCAGGGGAGTCCTTTTCGCCTCACCAGCGTCATCCACGTACATCGACCGCTCAAGCATCTTCTACCTGGGCATGGACACCAGCTGGACACCGGAAGCCCCATCGAATCCTTGGGTGAAAAAGGAGGAATTCGATAAAAAGAACATAAAAAACTTCAAGATAATTTTACAGAACGGCGAGCAGCAGCACTTCTTGGTTCAAAACAAAACCATGAACCAGCACGTGACTCCCTCTTACTATCTCAACGAATTCACAGAAGAAGAGATAGAAAAATTCACAGATTTCAAACACACTTTTTACAGATCAAACATCGAACGTCCGCAAAAACCGTTCAAAAAAATAGAGTACAACATAAAGCCAAAGGAAACGAAACTTCTCAGTAAATCGGCTCTCAACGTACTTGCATACTGTCCGAAAGATTATTTTTTCAACCGCTTGGTGGACGGTCCGGACAAGGTCTATTTCAAGAAGGGGCACCTGCTTCACCACTTCGCCGAGTTCTACATCAACTACCCTGATTTCGTGGAAAAACAAACGGAAGACGATCTCGTAGAGCTGATGATGGAGGAAATAACACCTTACATCGACGAATTAGCGAAATCCAGCTGGGATACCCAGTTCCGGATCGGCATCCAGAATCTAAAGAAATACCTGGAACCGAAAGAAGAATACGAGGAACTACCCGGATACGAGAGGAGACCTTACAACGAGAACATGTTCGCCGAGCACTTCGGTAAACCGATAACAAAGCAGATCACAGAAGCGAGGTTCGACAACATATCCATCGGTGCCAAGGGTGTGGTCGATCTGATAAACGATAGGGACCACATAATCGACCACAAATCTGGTAAAAAATCTACCATCGGTAAGATCATGCGGTTGTCAGATATATACGATCTAGACAAAAAACCCAGATTCCAGGCGAAGATGTACCTCGCACATCATCGTACAGTTGTGCCCGACGAACACTTGAGATTCTCGTTCTTCCACATCCTGGACAACATCAAAGATGTACTGTCCGGTACCGATTCAGTAGAAGACAACATACTAGACATCCACTATTATCCAAAACCCTTCAACGACATGATACAGGAGGAGGAGATATACCATTCGATGATCGACGGTGTGGCTGAATCCAACTACAGAAGAAGGGTCCTGGAAACAATAGGTTACGATAGTTACAGAAATTTTTTCAAAGATAAGAACTTCCCTGATGGAGATAAGAAAGAAGTGCTGGATGAACCTGTTTTAGATGATTTCATAAAGTACTGTCAAAACATCTTCGGTAAGAGTCCAAAGTACATCACTACAGGCTGTAAGAGCGCTTTTAAGAAGTTGGTTAAATTTAGAGATAACAACTACTTCAAAGACGACATAGACGAGTTCGAAGTTTTCCTGAACGAATATATCGACAAGCTCAACGAATACAAGCGGACCAAATTCCCAATTTACGAAGAGGACAAAGATGGAAAACAACTGCACGATATCGATGTAGATGAACTGGAAAACAAGGACCTGGTGATACTATGAGCGGACCGAACGACCAGCAAAGAAAGCTCATCGAGAACACAGAGGGCATCTACATAGCTGACGCCGGACCAGGCACCGGTAAAACATACACCATCTCGCTCAGGTACGCCCATATACTAGAAAACATGGATGTAGATCCGGACGATATCTTACTCATAACGTTCACCAACAACGCTGCGGAAAACATGAAGGAAAGGATAATCAACAAGTGCAGTTACGACAAGGCAGCTTTAAGAGATGCACCGATATCGACTTTCCACAGCAGATGCAGCAGGATACTCCAGAGGTACGGTTTCAAGGCACCGAAGATATTGGGGATCGACGATAGACTCACCTCTTCAACGGGAGTCATAGAGAACGAAGTTATCGAGATGCAGGAGTTCATGCGGTTCGTCAACTCCTTCATAGAAGAGCATCCAGAGTACAACCACTTCTACAGGACCATGTACAACTACGGGGACCTTCTTGGATTGATAAAATCCCTGGGAGCCAAGGGTATAATACCGACCAAAGAAAGCTGGTTCAGAAATTCCGACAAGCATCTGGACGGCGACTTCGATAAGTTCAAAGAACTGTTCGACGAAAAGAACGAACCGATCCCAGGAGCTAACGGTTTCAAGCAGTCCGAGCTTCGTTCGAAGATGAACAAATACAAGAACAAGTGCTTCACAAAAGACGCACCTTCTTACGAAGATATCAGGGGAGATGGACCGGATATACCCGCAGAATGGGCTGAGACGTGTTTCCAAGAGGATAGAGAAGAACTAAAGCAGTTCATCCATGATATTTACTTCGAGTACATCAAGTACGCTCTGAGCCGGAACTACATCAACTACAGCTTGATGATAATGTTCGCCTTCGCATTGCTGTGTGAGGACCACGAGCTGAGAAAAAAACTCGCCTACGATTACGTCATGGTGGACGAGTTCCAAGATACCAATGAGATACAGTTCAAGCTCGCGTTGCTCCTCTCGAAGAACGGGAATATCTGCGTTGTAGGCGACTGGAAACAGAGTATATTCTCGTTCCAATACGCTTCTGTTGATAACATAATCCAGTTCGAAGATAGGCTGAATGATTACAAGGAAGAACTGAACCAGGACTTCGAAAGGATAACGTATCCCGTCGATATCAAAGAAGAGATACCTCTGGTCGAAAATTACAGATCCACACAAGATATAATCGATTTCTCCGAGCAGGGTCTCCTTGTAGAAGCTACAAAAAAAGAAAGGCTGGACAAGGAGAAGATAAAAGAGAAGATCACCAAACTGAAAGAAGTCAACAACCCACATCCAACTGAGATCGGTGCATACACCGCAGACGATGAGATCGAACTTATACTTTGGAAGATAACTGAACTCGTCGATAACGAGGATTACGAGATAAAAGACGGAGACGATATGAGGAAACTAGAGTACGAGGATATAGCTGTCCTCACAAGGACAAGAAAATTCGGTCTTAAACTATTAAACACTGCTGAAGATAGCGACGTCCCGGTTGCCTACGAGGGCGGCATAGAGCTGTTCTTGATGGAACCCTCACTTCTACTTTTAGCATGGCTGAGAGTGGTCAAAGACGCTTACTCGAAAAGAGGGTGGTCCGTTATATTGGAAAGAGCGGGTTACAAATTTCCAGAAGTTAAGCACATCCTAAGTAATCACAAGTACCCATCCGATATGCTGACCTTCAGGAACCGGCTGAGAAGAGCTGAGACCATCGGACAGTTATCCAAGATGGTATTCGAGAGATACAGCATCAACGATGCCTTCTCGGATAAGATCACGGAGGTCCTCCAGAGCATATACAACTCGACTTATCTCAATATCTCAGATATGATCAATTTCATCGAAGAAAACATAGAAACGAATCAAACCCACGAGGTCGACAGCACCACAGAGGAGAACGTATTCAAGATACAGACCATCCACAGCTCCAAGGGACTGGAGTACCCGGTGATCATGGTCGCCGATATCGGCGGAGGTGGGGGAGGTTTCGGCAGCACGATCGATTTCAACGAACCTATCGGATTGAGGCAGAACAAGATCTACTCGGAGGAGAGCCTACCGTTCAATTACGATAACTGGAAGAAGTTCGTTCTATCCAGATGTCTGGGAGGAGATCACGATGAAGAGCGCAGGCTGTTCTACGTCGCCATGACCAGAGCGAAGAATTACCTTTACCTAACAGCGCAGAAGGACAAGGAGAGCGAGTTCTTCAACAATATGGACATAGAACCGGAGTATGTGGAACCGGAGATCAAACCTGTAAAAGGAAAGATACAGAAAAGGGAAGAATTCTCTGCGGGGGCAGTTAAAACACACTCTCCGGTCAAGTATTCCTGCCACTCGTTGATCGATGAATCCTGTTTTGAAAACGGAAAAGGCATGGGTACTGAATACGGCAGTAAAGTCCACAATTTTGCTGAACGATACGTGAAAGGTGAAAAGGTCGAACCGGATAACAAAGACGAAGAGAATGTGAAGAAATTTATCGATTCACTCGATGGTGAACTCATGGCAGAGATACAATGTTTACTACCTCTAGAAGTCAAAGATCGCAGGATACTGTTCGATGGAATAATAGACTTGATACATGTACAGAAAGACCTAGTCCAGGTCATCGATTATAAGACCGATAGGGACCGTGACGCACTCAAAGAATACAGAAAGCAGTTGAGCGTTTACCACAACGTGCTCGAAGGAGTTTATCCAAGGAAGAAAGTGGAGTCGTATGTTTTCTACACCGAGAAGGGTGAGCT
>CAZHUM010000091.1:0-5382 GCA_964535805.1 uncultured Thermoplasmata archaeon | reverse complement strand
GTTTCAAGTGAATACGGGGGTGATTGGTACACAGATCCGAACGTTCAGTGGAACGATGGCACGAGTTATTACGGCAATATAACCGGGATAGAAGTTGACGATGAAAACGTAAGTATCAACGGGGCGGATGATGCACTAAATTACGGTTTCGGAGGGAATATAGATGATGATTTCGACGTGTTCGATTGGGATGCTTCCACTGCAGAGCCCAAAGGTTGGTATTCATCACCGGATACCGTCGGAGAGAATCTGATGCTTGTTGGGCAGTACGACGGGATTTCAGACGGATTGTCGTACAACTACACTTGGTGTGCAAATGTCAAAACTACTTCAAGTGCAATGTGCCCCGTGGACCCATTGCATCTGATGGTCAGGTACGAACCTATACCCCAACCGAGCGTAATAAATTATGGTTCTTCATGGATAAACATATCGATCGATCACTTCAAGTACACCGATTACAACTCCAGCAAAGAGGCTTCTGATGATAGAGGAACTTATCATTGTTTCAAGAGCTATGCCGTTTTCATCAAAGGTGTAGAATTCTCAGAATGGACCTATCTAGGCAACTCTAAACAGGATCCAAACAGTCCTCCGATCGATCCACCCTTGGATGCATACAATTCCACGATCGATCCAACTACCATAGATACGGGTGCAGATTATTTCAACGCTACAGGTCTAGGAGGTGGAGAATATCGATTAATGGCAAGAATTAACTTTGCACCGGTCGATGGAACTGACCAAGGACCTGTTTGGGGTTACGGTGGTGGTTTGGGGAGCATCACTACTTTTGTCAGTAATGCTTACCCGGTTATTACAATCCCAGAATTCCATCATGGTCCAATCATCCCCGCTCTCTGCACGGTAGGTATTTTCTTGTTGATCGTTAACTACCGTAAATTCAGAACGTGAATAAAATGATCAAACACGGCGTTTGAACTCTATTTATCGTCCAATATCATCAAGCTCATCCTCACACCTCTCCACCCAGACGCTCATCCCCATATCCTGGAACAGTTCCATCGCCTCTTCCATCCTATTAGCGGCTTTTTCAGGTTCAGTATCCTCTAACAACCTGGCGTATTCGTACTTCGTCTTGGCCAGTTCCCTCTTATCGCCCACTTCGCTGAAGATCTCTGATGATCTATCGAATGATTCCTCTGCCTTATCTTTTTCATCCATCTCACGGTGACACATACCGAGAAGACGATGGCTCAGGGCTATCTGTGTCTTTGCACCGATCTCCTCCGCCACCTTCAGCGCCTTCTGTGCGTACCTGTATGCGTCCACGTAATCTTCCTTATCCAGCGACAATTTGGTCAGGCATTCGTAGTTGCTCACATAATGGGTTTTCATACCGATCTTGTTGCAGATATCCAAACTCCTCAGCGCGTTATCTAAAGCTCTGTCCTCCTGACCCAGATCTCTGTACACTTCACCCATGTTGTTCAGAACGATAACCATGCTGTATTTATCATCGTTCTCAATCCATATATCCAAACACTTTTTGTAATGTTCCAAAGCCTTCTGGTATTCCCCTCTACTGTGATATATCAGACCCATGTTGTTGATAACATCCGCACATGCTTCCTCTCCACCGATCCTTTTGGAGATCTCATAACTCTTATCGTAATATTCCAGACCCTTTTCCACTTCACCCTTGTCCAGGTGTAGATTTCCAATATTGTTGTAAGCCAAAGCTATTCCGTAGTTATCGCCTATCTTCTGTTCGTTCTCCATCATCTCTAAGTAATTCTCCTCCGCTTCCTTTATCTTACCCAGGTCGTGATATACGATAGCGATGTTATTTGTAGTATCTGATGCACCTTGGATATCCCCAATAGACTCTCTGACCTCTTTAGCCTGTTTCAAATACTCCAAAGCCTCGTCGAGGTCCCCTTTGTACCAATATATGGTTCCTATTCTATGCAGGGTCTGACCGAGCTCTTTTTTATCATCCAGTTCTTTGACGTCTTCTAGAACTTGGAACATTATGGAATGTGCGGTTTTATAATCTGCATTCTTCAGGGTCAGCCAGCCTAAAGAACTCCTTAATTTGACCTCTTCTATACATTTTTCACCCTCGACTTCTTTCAACCCTAGTTCTATAGCTTTTTCCGTCTTTTTACGCTCGTCCAGTTTGTAATAAACTTCGGATATTTTCCTGTAGATGTCCGCTCTCGTTCTGCTTTCCTCCACCATCTCCAAGAGATTTTCATAGTTCTCTAGTGTTTTATCGTATTCACCCATTATATCGTATATCTCAGCCATCTTCATCTTGGTATCGACGATTTCTTCGTCCTCTTCTAGATGCTCCAGTGCCATCTGGTAAAAGTGTACCGCTTCCTGATTGGCGAATTTCTCTTTGTACCTATCTCCGGTCGTGATCAGATACTCCACGCACCTCTCGTCTTCAGCCATATAGTACTGATACGCTAACTTCTCGATCACCTCTTCCATTTTGTCCGCATATATGTTCTCGTAGCTCTCGGCCACCATACGGTGATACTCTTCCCTAAGTTCCTCGTTTATCCGGGAGTACAACACATCTTTTACCTTGGTATGATCGAACCTGTACTTTCCATCGACTGAATGAATCAATTTATGTGATTTTTCCAAGCTGTTCAAGTTCTTCAGAAGGATGATACGATTCATCTGGATGGTCTCTTGTATCACCCGGCTTTCGAACTCGTTGCCGATGACACTAGCACACTCTAAAATATCGTATTGGCCTTCCAGCAGCCTGTTCAACCTCCTGAGAACGACATCGTAGACCCTTGAGGGGATGTGTATGTCTTCCTGTGACCTCAATGAAACCCATTCACCGTTCACATCTTCTAGGACTCCTTCCTCTATGAGCATCTGTATTATCTCGATGGTGAAGAAGGGATTGCCTTCCGCCTCTTTGTGGATCCTATGGATTAACTCTGACGGCAGGTTCATCTCCCCAAGATACGACCGGATTATCTCCAGGTTAGCTTCTTTCGGCAGCCTATCGATCTCTATATCCTGGTATAGCTTCTCCCGCCCCATATTCTGCATGACCTTTTTCAGTGGATGGGGATCGTCTGTTTCTGTGTTGATAAGGTCCTCGGGTCTGTAGGTACCCATGAGCAGAACACGGCTGTCCTGGGTGTTCCTTGAAAGGTAGTGGAGAAGTGTGAGTGAAGATGGATCGGCCCACTGAAGATCGTCGATGAAGATGATGATAGGGTTGGTTTCGGATAACCTCTGGATGCCGTACAATACGTTATCGAAAAGGTTCTCTTTCTTGATCTCGGGATCTTCCAGCAGGTATTTACCGTCGTACTTCCCCGATTCTATGAACCAGGAGACCAGAGGTTCCAGCTCCTTTGTAGCTGCTGTTTTACCCTTCCAGTTATCGAATTTATTTCCGATCCTGTAGAGTGTTTTGTTTATGTCGTTGATAAGAAATTCACTTTTTTCTCCTTGGATCACCATCGCTATGGACAACTTACCATGAGTCTGCAATATGATGTTGTAATCCTTGTAGGTTATACCGCTGAGTCCTCCTTTGCTCTTCTTCTGCATGAGAGAGAGCGAATCGTTCACGAAATTCTCTACGGCACTGAGCATGGATGCAAAGATATCAGGATCTAAACCCGATTCCTCCCTCTCGGACTTGACCAATAACAGACCTGAGTCGTCTATCAGATAGGTCGAGACGACCTTGGGCGGGGGGTTTTCCGATATCAGATGATAGATATCCGATTTTCTGAAGGCCTCCCGGATGAACATCAACGGAGTCTTGGATTCGGCCAAGCAGTGCCCCCTCACCACGAGAACATCGTTTTGCTCCTCTATCCTAAGGATCGCTTCTTCAACGAACCTGGTTTTTCCTACCCCTGCCTCCCCGTGGACTAAAACAGTACTTCCTCTGCCGTCCATAACTTTATCGAAGATACCCTGCAGGGTCTCCAACTCATCCTCACGACTTACGAATTCGTTTTGATCTTTTTCCGCTATATTTTCAGCAATCATCTATCTCTCACTCAGTGAAAATTGAACATTTAGAGATTCTCTAGTTTCCTCTTTACCCTTTCAACACCATCGTACGACCCGATGGAGCTATAGATATCTAGAGATTTTTGATAATCCGCTTCGGAATCGTCTTTTTTATCCAGCTCGAGGTAGATATCGCCTCTACAGACAAGTGCATCTGCTACCCTTCTAGGTTCTTTCAATTCCTCTCTGAGTTCGAGGCTCGTATTGATGTGCTCTAGGGCTTTTTCAAGCTCGCCCTTTTCCAGGGATATCACCGCATCCAGCATCTCAACGCCCGACAATCCTCTTTCGTCATCTAATTCATTCTCGTATATCTCTCTAGAGTCCTGGGAACACTGTTCTGCCTTCTCTATTTCCCCTAAAAAGGCGTATACTTCACCCAGGTTGAAAGATACCCAGCCGACCATGTTCATATAGTTCAGCTTCACCGCCAAATCGATAGCTTCCTTGTAGTTCTCGGCAGCGCTCTCTAGGTAACCCATTTCATCCTCTGACTCATCGAGTATTTTACTGTCTTCTGCCATCTTGTGATAAGCGACGCCTATGTTGTTCAGAACACTAGCTTCCCTTCTCAATACCTTGTTGCTTTCTTCCATCTCCCTTAGGGTTTCCAGACAGTTCACGTTTTGCCTAACGGCTACCATCTTGTCTTCTTTGGCATCCCCGTACAGGACACCGAGGCCGTGGTAAGCTCTAGCGGTTAGGTCTTGGTCTTTGATTTCCATGGATATTTTTAGGGCATTCTTGAACTTGTTCTCCGCCTTCTCGTAATCGCCGTTCTTCCAGTAGTAAAGACCCCAATTGTCTTCCAACCTACCTTTTAAGCCGATCTTTTTCGTACCGCCTATATTATCCATGAGGTGCTCCGATGCCTGGAGCAGCACGATACCCTTCTTCCATTCACTTGTGTCTAAATAGCCTTCCTGCAGGTCCAGTAGAGCTTGAAGGTATTCCCTGCTTTGGAATGGATCTAGGGATTCAAGGTCATCCACATCTCTCAATTCCTTCATGAGTAGAGGTCTCTTCAATATGTCGTATATGTATTCAGCCGTGTAACCGCCTATCATGCTCTCTACGGCTTCGTATATCTTCTTCAAAGAGTTCTCGTCTATCTCACTAGGGATCTTGTCCGTTCTATCGATACCCAGGTTTTTCTTTATTATCGGGATGACGAAGTGCTTTTTCGGTACTTCAGAGAGTTCTTCTTCGAGGTCTATCTCCTCGTCCAAGATCTCGAAAAACTTACCCTTGTCGAATGATTTCTCTAGAACATCAGCACTATCATCTAAACTTCTGTTCATCCCCATATAATACTTTAGATGAACATATATAATTTTCCAAGATTGGTGATGG
>CAZHUM010000090.1:0-5390 GCA_964535805.1 uncultured Thermoplasmata archaeon | reverse complement strand
CAATATACATATGTACAACAGCACAAGTATAACAAATCACGATAATCACCCTCCCTCCCTTTTTTCTTTTACACCTTATCTTTCTAGGTCGAATTCGTTTTTTACTACTGCTCTCAACCCTTCTATCACGGAGTATTCTCCAAGAGATGCGGGTACTATCTTTGGTATATCCGATCCATTCTTTTCCTGAAGTCTTTGCATGGTATCATCTATGAAAATACCAGGATGATTCAAAGCCACGGCACCCCCGATAACGATAAGCTCTGGATCGTAGGCTCTTATTACATTCTCGACACCCACTGCGTTCAACCGCTGGTATTCCTCCATGAATCCGATGATTTTTTCATCTCCGGAGTGGTAGTCTTCGAACACCTCTTTTGGATCATCGTACTCCAGGCCGGTTAACGAGCCTACGAAATTGATCAGGTTCTTTCCACCGCAGTAAGCCTCCCAGTGCCCCTTCCCACCGCATCCGCAGGGAAGTTTTCCTCCTACGTGGAGATGACCCGCCTCGGCGAAGTTCCCCCTACCACCTCTGAGAAGATGCCCATCCGCGATGACTCCCGCACCTATGCCGGTGCTGTAGGTGATATACACCATGTTCTCACTCTTCTCCTCACCGTAGGCATACTCTCCAATCACACCAGCATGACAGTCGTTCAAAAGCACTATGTCATCGAAATAATCTGAGAGAAGATCCACGATCGGTATAATTTCCTCGTCCCTATTGGGCGGGTAAAGCACGCCTTTTTTGACATCCATGGGCCCGATGGCGCCCACAGCAGCAGTATCTACATTATCGAGATAACCATCTGAAGCTTTTTTCAACATATCTTCCATATCATCAAGAAAAATATCCGTCGATATCCTCATCCATGAATCTACAAGTTCATCGATCTTGAGGAAAAGTGTCTTCGTCGCGCCTATATCGATACACATCTTTGTCATGATCACAACCTCAGATATCGTATATCCCACTGTGACCTCTGCTGTCCACCGCTATCATCTTGGTCACCGCTATCAGCTTCTGTATGTATTCCTCGCTCAGACCGTGCTCCCTGGCCCCGGAGATGATGGTACCCATGTACTTCCTGGTGGGCGGTATCTGAAAGAGTTCTTTGAGTTCAACGGCTCTGTTTACAACGTATGTGAACACCGTCCTCCACTCATCCCCCACTTTAACGAAGACGTACTGTCTTCTGTATGTTCCAGTTTCACGTTCAGCGGTGACCAACCTACCTTCACAGCGGTCCAATTTCTTCAGATCATCTGAATCGATCGTGTATATCACCCCTTCCACTTTATCGTCACCTTTGCTTGGTATGATATCTGCAACTCCACCACCCCAATTTTCGGAATAAATAGTAAAGGCCAGCCCCCAACCAGGTATCTCTGCTTTCACAGTATCGAATATATCGATGCCTCTCCGCGTCATCTGTTCGGTATTCAGATTACTTCCGTAGGCAAAGTACTCTATTTTGTCTCCCATTGTTTCTTCCTTAGCAGTTTTTTACCTAAATCACGTTTTGCATATAAGTAAGTATAGGTTTGAGTTTTCACGTAACGAGACTCTTTTTATCTCCAGCGTTTAGATGTTCGCTGCGGTCTATTATGTCTTTAAGCTTTTTGAAGGTCAACCACGCTTCGTGGTAGGTGTTGTACAACGGTGAGAAAGCTATGCGTATAGTATCAGGGGGTCTGAAATCCGTTACGTAATCGTTGTCCCTAAGGATCTGACTTATCGCTTTAGCCTTCTCATGATGGAGGGCCACGTGTCCACCTCTCCTGTCGTCATCCAAAGGCGAACCGATCTGGAAACTGTAGGGTTCATCACACAGCGACTCTTTCACAAGACGGATGAAGTAGGCGGTGATCTTTTTAGATTTACTCCGGATGTTCTCTATCCCTGCTTTGTTTATAGTCTCTATTGAACCGAGTAAAGGAGCGCTGTTCAGTATCGCGGGTGAAGAGATCTGCCATCCACCTGCGCTCTTCTGGTGTATGAAGTCCAGGTTGAGCTCGAACTGCTTTTCTTTCTCGTAGCCGAACCAACCCTTGAGCTTCGGTTCCTTGTCGAAGTATCTCTCGTTAAGGTAGAGAAAGGCACTGCTGCCCGGACCACCGTTCAGGTACTTGTAGGAACACCAGACGGCATAGTCCACGCCGCGATCGTGCAGTTGGTGGGGTATAACCCCCGCCGAGTGACTGCAGTCGAACCCGATTATGATATCTTTTTCATGGGCTTTTTTCGTTAAGTAGTCAATGTCAAGGAGTTGACCGCTTTTGTAAAGAACAGAAGGGAGATGTGCGAGAGCGGTATCTTCGGTCATCATGCTCACGATCCTTTCTTCGTCGAGCGTCTTCCCGTCCTCGCTGGGCACGAGGACGAGTTTCTCGTTTGGATCCAAGCCTTTCAACTCTATGTCCCCTCTAAGCGCATAGATATCCGTTGGAAAATTCAACTCGTCGGCCAGGATCTTATCTTTACCTGGAGTCGGTTCGTACAGTGTGGTGACCAGCGAGTGTATGTTAACTGTGGTCGTACCCGTCGCCACTACTTCTTCCGGTTTTGCCCCGACCATATCCGCGATGTTCTCCCCGAGAGTTTCCGCCATGAAGAACCAGGGCGGTTCTCCCTCGGTCCACCCCTTGATGGCTAGTTCCTTCCACTCCTCGGTCACCTCCTGTAGACTTTCTTCCGCATCTTTAGACAGCAAGCCCAATGAGTTACCGTTCAGGTAGACCGTGTCCTTCGGTATGTAGAACCTTTTTCTGTGATCTGATAGTTCGTCATCTTCATCCATTTCAAGTGCATGATCCTCGGAACAGATATCATCGACCATGGATGCGGAAGGTATAGGCACATAATCAATTTTATGGACCAAAAGTTAATGAACCATGTCGAGTTCTGCCGTACTCGATGCACCTGACCAAAGATAAAAAATGGTTCATCCTGATGATCCTTGTAGCTGCGATATTCGTGGGCTACATAGCGAGGATGAGCATATCCATAGCTCTGCCCTTCATATCGAGAGAGTTCTCTTGGAGTGGTCAACAGCAGGGGCTCCTCGGTGGAATGTTGCTGGGTGTTTTCCTCCTCGGTTACGGTGTATCCAACCTGTTTCTCAGTCGATACATAGACATCTACGGCTCGAAGAAGATGCTGTCGTTCTCCATTCTACTGTGGTCACTTTCGCTCATACTGGGAGCGGTATTTCCCACTTACCACATGATCCTATTTTCTCGGTTGATACTCGGGGTGTCACAGGGCGTGCTTTTCCCGGTAGCCAGCAAGGTAACGTCGGGCTGGTTCAGACCGTCTGAGAGAGCTCGAGCGAACTCGATCTACATGAGCGGAGGTCCCTTCGGCGTGATGCTGGCACCCCTGCTCCTGACCCCGGTGATAATCGATACTTCATGGCAGGCGTCCTTTTACCTCGTCTTCGCCCTGGGTCTTATCGTGCTTATCCCCGTCATCCTGTTCATCACAAGTCATCCCAAGGGAGTGGATAAGCCCGAACCGTCCGTAGATGAATTAAAGTACTTCGGGGTGTTGAGAAATAAGCAGTTCGTGATCGTGATTGCAGGATACACCATCATGTCCTCCGTATGGTGGGGATTGACCATGTGGCTGCCCACTTTTCTCGTGGAGGCCAAAGGGATAGAGCTGGGACAGATATCATTCGGTGCCAGCGTCCCCTACGTAGGTGCTGTTGCGGGTATGTACATCGGATCCTATATCAGCGATAGGACTGGTAAGAGAAAATATCTGATCGTTGTTTCATTGATCCTGGGCGGACTTTTCCTGTTGTTGATAACCCTGCTGGATATCCAAAACATCTACTTGTTGGTAGTACTTTTATTCTTAGTTTTCTTCAACGGTCAGATGGCTCCACCCCTGTTCTTCACCATACTCCAAAGCATGGTGGACAAAAGGAAGATGGGTGCTGCCACGGGCCTGATGAACGGGATAGGCAACGGAGTCGGCGTTATCGGTCCTTTGATGGTCGGTGTTCTTATCGCTTTTACGGGCTCTTACAACATAGGTTTCATGGCCCTGGCTGTGATGCTGGTTATCGGCGGTTTGTTGGTTACCGCTTACAAGGGAAGATGATGTGAAAACCTAGTGGTTACAACTAAATACTGACCATCGATTCGGTATGCACGACGGTGGTAGCATCTTGGAAGGTAAACTGCTTTGGAAGGGAACACACCCAAAACACTGGATCGACGAGGTTTTGATAGAAGAGTTCTCAGGGGAAAATATCGTTTTAGCTGCATCTAGAGACGACAGGGTCTATATGTGGGACATGGAAGGGAACCTTAAGTGGGAGAAATTACAGTCAGAACCGGGTATTTTAAAGCGCATAGCCAATACGCTGATCGGATTGACCGAGGGAAAGGACGTTCACATGGCCGTAGGCGAGTTCAGGGGTCAGAAGGTGATAATCAGCGGCTCCGACGACCTTTACATATCAGATGAGCACGGAAAACAGCTGTGGGACAGCCAGGAATCCATCAAGTTCGTCGAGGACGTCACCTTCGGAAAGTTGAACGGTGATAAAGTGATAATATGCGGGTGTGAGGCGAAGCCCACCGGCGGGAACATATTCGTCTGGGACGTCAACGGCGATCTCCTTTGGAAGGGAGTAAAGACGAACTATCCCATCAAGTCGGTGAACATAGGGTGTTTGGACGGTCGGGAAGTCGTCGTAGCCGGCGGCGGGGACAATCTACAGAAGGAGATAGCAAAAGAGAGTTACAACTTCGGTGAGGATCTGATCGTAGAGACGAAGACACATTCTTTCGGAGGCGGTCTACAGGTTTACGACAAGAAGGGAACCCCCGTCTGGGAAGGATCCAAGCTTGAAGGGATAAAGGGGTGGGTAGAGCATACTACCATAGATACTTTGGATGGAAAAGACGTCGTTTTGGTAGGTGTAGGCAGGGAAAATTGGACCAGAGACGACGGCGGCGTGTACGTTCTGAACAGCAGTGGCGAGATCATACTTGAATACAAAGAGCCCATGGACTGGGTTTGGAAAGTTGAAGGTGCTGAATTGAACGGTAATGACTGTATGATAGCCGTCTGTAACGACTCTACACTCTTCGTGTTCGACCTGGAAGGAAACACTATCTGGAAGAGTAACGAGGCAGAGGCCGGAGTGAACGATTTCGTGATCAGGGAATTTAAGGGTAAAAAGTACATCATCGTATCTTCCGCTGATCACCATGTCTACATCTGGGATGAGAAAGGTGAGATGATTTGGAAGGGCGCCGGTCCCACGAAATCATTGTTCTGTGTGGATGCGAAGGTCATCGGCGAGAGCTTGTTCGTGGCTGCCGGAAGCTTGGATAGTGACGTGTACGTTTGGGAATTGAGGGATGAG
>CAZHUM010000089.1:0-5526 GCA_964535805.1 uncultured Thermoplasmata archaeon | reverse complement strand
CATCAGTAACATTTATCATAGAGCAGTTGTTTTGGGGTCAAACGGTGTTTTATTTGACGAAAAATGCACTTCTCAGTGTTTCAGACAAGACGGGCATCGTTGGTTTTGCCAGAGGGTTGATTGATAGTGGATACGAGCTGATCTCATCCGGTGGAACGGCTAAGAAGATCGAAGAAGCCGGTCTGCAGGTTAAGAGGGTAGAAGAGATAACGGGTTTTCCCGAAATATTAGGTGGAAGAGTGAAGACCCTGCACCCCAAGATCCACGGCGGGATATTGTTCGAAGTGGGAAAGTACGAGAAGGATGTTGAGGAGCACGCCTTACCGCACATCGATATCGTTTCAGTCAACCTTTATCCATTCCAGCAAGTCATCCAAAAGGATCATAAATTGAAAGAAGCCGTCGAGCACATCGACATCGGCGGAGTGGCGCTGCTGAGGGCGGCTGCCAAGAACAACGATAGAGTTGCGCCAATCTGCTCTCCGGAGAGGTACGACGACGTGCTGGATGATATCGAGGAGAACGGTGAAGTCAGCCAGGGGCTCAGGAGAAAACTAGCCGTAGAAGCTTTCCAGCACACTGCGGATTACGACGTATCGATCTACAATTATTTACAGAATGAATTCATCGGAAAGGACTTCCCGGACAGCTATCACATCGTGGGTAAGAAAGTGCAGGAACTCCGGTACGGTGAGAACCCGAACCAGAGGGCCGCATTTTACAGAACGGAATATACCGATGAGAGCTCGCTGTTAAAAGCGGAGAAACTGCACGGAAAATCACTCTCCTACAACAACATCCTGGACTTGGACGCAGCTTTGGACATGGTCAAGGATTTCGAAGGGCCCACCGTCGCTGCCATCAAGCACACCAACCCGTCGGGCATAGCTATAGGTGAGGACCTAAAAGAAGCTTACATCAAAGCCTACGAGTGCGATCCCATGTCGATATTCGGAGGTATCGTCGCAGCCAACAGACCGATACCGAAGGATATGGCCGAGGAGATTAACAAGATATTCCTGGAAGCCGTGATCGCACCGGGATACGAAGAGGGTGCCGTGGACGTTCTCAAACAGAAGAAGAACATCAGGATAATGAGGCTGCCCGAATGGAACCCGGAGCCAGAAGGTGTGGTTTACGCGAAGGTCGCCGAGGGACTCCTAGTTCAAGACAGGAACCGTAAGACGTTGGACATAGATGAAGTGGAAGTCAAAAGTGAGAGGGAACCGACAGATGAAGAATTCAAAGCCATGGAGTTCGCTTGGAAGGTCGTCAAACACGTCAAATCGAACTCTATCGTATTCGCCAGAAAGGATCATACCGTGGGAATAGGTGCCGGTCAGATGAGCCGCGTGGACGCCGTCAAGATCGCACACATGAAATCACGCTCGGGAACGAAGGGATGTGCCATGGCGTCGGATGCGTTCTTCCCGTTCAGAGATGCGGTCGATGCCGCCGCCGAAGCGGATATCACCTCCGTCATCCAACCTGGCGGTTCCATACGGGACCAGCAGGTCATCGACGCGGTGAACGAGCACGGTATGAGTATGGTATTCACGGGTCACAGGGTGTTCAAACATTGAGAGAAGAGTTCGATAAACCGGAAGATTATTTTTACTCGTTGAAAAGGCTCGGTGTAAAGCTGGGATTGGACAAGATCAGAGATTTCTTAGCATATTTCGATTACCCGCAGAGGGATTTCGAGACCGTTCTCATCGGAGGGACCAACGGGAAGGGCTCAGTTACCACAATGTTGAACAATGTTTTGATAGAAGCCGGCTATAGAACGGGTAAGTACATCTCACCGCATCTCTCATTTTTCGAAGAGCGGATCACAGTAGATAATGAAAAGATCTCTGAAGATGATCTTTGGGATCTGATCGAAGAGGTCGCACCCGTGCTGGACAAGATAGAACAAGAGGATCCTGAAAAAAGACCCAGTTTCTTCGAAGTATTGACCGCGGTCGCTTTCCTGTACTTCTCCAGGAAGAACGTTGATATTGCGGTGTTGGAAGTCGGTATGGGTGGGCGGTTGGATGCCACGAACGTATCGGAGCATATAGCTTCCGCCGTAACAACGATCGGGTTAGACCACTGCGATCATCTAGGTGATACGATCGATGATATCGCATACGAAAAAGCGGGTATCGTCCATGAGGATAATTTTTTCGTTACCGGTGTAAAGCAGCCCGATGTCAAGGAATACCTTAAAAGTGTCTGCGAAGAGCGAGGTGCGGATTACCACTATGCCTTGGACAGGGAGTACGAGATATCGAGATCTCCGCCCAGGTTAGGATTGCCAGAGTACGGCACCATCGACCTACCCGGACTGGGAAATTGGCAGGCGGAAAATGCACTGGCAGCCATCAAATTGGCGGAGGGGTTAGAAGAGAAAGGTTTTCGAATCCGTAAAGAGGACATTATCTCAGGTATAGAAAAAACCAGATTACTTGCGAGAGTTGAGGAAGTCAAAAAAGAACCCTGGATCATAATGGATTCTGCACACAACGTCCAAGGCACACAGGCCGCTATCGATGTCATCTCGAATTTGGATTTCGATCGTTTACTGCTGGTTATGGGGGTTCTCAAGGATAAGAACTACGAAGGGATGGTAGAACTCCTTGGTCCGTTGGCCCATAAAGCTTTCACTGCAGAACCGGTCTCTGAAAGAAAACTCGACAGCCAGGTCCTAACGGACAAGTTCGCATCATACTGTGGAACACAGCATTTCTCTCATGGATACGAAGCCCTTGAAAAGGCAGAAGAGGGGTGGGAGCCCGGCGATCTGATATTGATAATCGGATCCATATACCTGTTGGGTGATATAAGGCGCAAGATGGAGGCTGATGATGACGAGTAAGACCATAGATTACGACGAGATGATACGACTGATGAGGGAAGAGGTCAACGTGGGTGCTTTTCCGGGTAAGAACCCTACGACCCAGGAGATACCGTCCAGAGATCCGTTCAAAGTTCTCATATCCACCATCCTGTCACAGAGGACGAAGGATGTCAATACACACAGGGCATCTACCGATCTATTCGCAAGATACGATACGCCTAAAGCCATAGCGGAAGCACCGATCGACGAGATTAAAACACTCATAAGACCGTCCGGGTTCTACAACGTCAAGGCGGAGAGGGTCCAGGAAGTTTCTAAGATCATCCATGAAGAATACGACGACGAGGTCCCAGGATCACTGAAAGAGCTTCTTGATCTACCGGGAGTGGGAAGGAAAACAGCGAACTGTGTGATCGTTTACGGTTTCAAAGAACCAGCCGTTCCCGTTGACACCCACGTTCACAGGATCAGCAATCGACTGGGTATCTCGGATACAAAGCACCCAGATGAAACGGAGAAAGTACTTGTGGAGAAGATACCGAAGGAGTACTGGATCGAGATCAACCGATTGATGGTCGAGTTCGGCAAGAAGGTCTGCAGACCAAGGAATCCACGCTGTGATATATGCACTATCTCACATTTCTGCGGTTATTATGAAGAGGTGTATTCGGATGAAGATAGATAAGATCGAAATATATCCTATCACCATAGATAGAACCGAAGTGTTTAGGATCGCAACGGGCTCCGCGTTGACCGCCGAGAATGTGCTGGTGAAGATCACATCTGGTGACAAAGTCGGCTGGGGCAACGGTACGCCGAACAGCGTGACCAAGGAGACAACGGAATCTATACTGAAAGCCCTCAATCTGATGAGGAAAAGGTTGGAGGGCAGAGAGATCGAGATCGCATCTCTGTGGGATGAGCTGAAGTCGGATTTCCCGGATTCACCATCCGCAGTGGCGGGTATAGATATCGCACTGCACGATCTGAAAGGTAAGATGGAGGAAAAACCAGTCTTTGAACTCTATGGCGGAAGGGATTACGGAGTTCTCACTGACAGGACCATCGGTATAATGACTTACAACGATACCGTTGATCACGCGCTTCACTTCGTTCAGCAGGGCTTCAAAGCCATCAAGATCAAGATCGGGCTGGATATCATGGACGACATCAGAAGGATCCAGGCGGTTCGGAACGAGGTAGGGCCGGACATCAAGATATGGATCGATGCCAATCAGGGATACACGGTACAGGAAGCGATCACCCTGTGCCGCAAGATAGATCAATTCGATATCGAATTCGTGGAGCAGCCGGTCAGAGTAGATGACTTGGAAGGGTTGAAGAGAGTAACCCGAGAGAGCGATATCCCGATCATGGCGGACGAGTCCGTGAAAGGTCCAGGATCAGCGGAGATTATTTGCTCTGAAGAGATGGCTGACATGGTCAACATCAAGCTCATGAAGTGCGGCGGCATAACAGGAGGTAGAAGGATCATCGAGGTGATCGAAGGCTACGGCGTGGATGCCATGGTGGGATGCATGGGTGAAGTCTCTATGTCCATCGCGGCGGGTACACACATCCATCGAACGTCCCATAATATCAAATATGCCGATCTGGACAGCCCGTTCATGCTCTCAGATAATATCGCATCGGGGCTGGAATTCAGCGAGGGAAGGTTGTGGACTAATGGAGACGGTCTAGGGGTCGATGTCATCCCGGATATCATAAAGAAATACTCGATGGACATGGAGGCGGTAGTTTGATCGTGGAAACACCATCCAGGTTACACATGGGTATAATAGATCTGAGCCGGACATTAAAAAGGCAGTACGGAGCCCTGGGTGTTATGATAAAAGGGGGGTTCAAGATCGATATCGAACCGTCGGAAAGATTGGACATCGAAGCCGAGGGTAAGGATAGAAGGGAGATAAAGGAGGTATATCAGAAATTGGGGAAATCCTACGCCCTTGAGAAGAGTTATAAAATATCAGTGGAAAGAGCGGTCCCTAGACATATAGGACTCGGTTCTACCACCCAGCTCAAGATGGGAGCGGCAGCGGGGATATTAAACATCGAATCCATCGATTACGATACTACCTCTTTGGCAAGGGTTATTGGTAGGAGCAGGTACTCCGCCATAGGTACGTATGGGTTTACACACGGAGGTTTCATCTTGGAAGGTGGAAAGGAAGAAAAGGAGGAGATCCCACCTTTGACAGCTCACAAGGATATACCCGATAACTGGAGGTTCGTGGTCGTATGCCCAAAAGATATCCATTCATTCGACGAGGTGGAAGAGAAACCCATTATGGACGGCATGCAAGTCGACAGGAAATACCCCTCTATGATATCCCATCACATCGTCATGGGCGTGCTCCCAGCACTCGTTTCAGGAGATATTGAAGGATTCGGTCATCATATATCGAAGATACAGAGGTTGGTCGGAAGATCATTTGCAGAACCCCAAGGCGGTATCTTCCATCCGATGATAGCCGATGTTATCGAAAAGCTGGAAACCCTCACATACGGTGCCGGCCAGTCCTCTTGGGGGCCCACTGGATACGGAATCACGGATATAGAAAAAGCTCAGGACGTAAAAGATCAAATATTGGATCATCTAGATGAGCAAGAACTGGACAGCCACGTCTGGATAGCCGAGCCCGAGAACGAAGGTGCTCACTTTT
>CAZHUM010000088.1:0-5943 GCA_964535805.1 uncultured Thermoplasmata archaeon | reverse complement strand
TTGTGGAATGGACTGGTGACGCTACCGGAACAGATACGATGGTCATCATCACTATGGACGACAACAAGATAGTCACTGCCATTTTCCAAGAAGAAGATGACGGTGAAATTCCACCGGACGATGACGATGATGAAGATGACGAACCCGTAGCAGCCAACTTCATAAGCAGCTACTGGAGGATGCTCTTGCTTGTACTCATAATAGTGATCGCCCTGGTGGTAGTCATGATGAAGAAAGGTGGTGGCAAGGAACCGGCGACCGTGGAAGAGCCGCAGGAGCAGTATCCACCGGAGGAGCCGGCCGAATACGTAGAGCCTTCGGAAGAGTGGACTGAGGAACCATCTGAGATGCCGCCGGAAGAAGAACTCCCTTCTGATGAATCGGAACCGTTAGAGTAGAATAAAGAATCACGGGAACCCCGTGCTCTTCTTTTATTTACTATCACCATGTTAAATATTAAATACCATCACGTCTATAAAATAAACGTATGAAAGTGCCCGATCCCGAAGATTTCGTGGAAAAACAAACAACTAGCGATTTCACATCCATCATGGTTAATTTCTACAGGGGAGAGGTCCAGAGAGCGTACACTTGGAGAACCCGTTTGGATCAAACAACGAACTGGGCTATCGTTATACTCTCGGTGCTCATCACATACACTTTCAGCTCTCCGAACAGACCTCACGAGCTTCTCTTATTCGGGATACTTTTCCTCACGATACTTTTAAGCATAGAAGCTAGAAGGTTCATGTATTACGATGTATGGGACAGCCGTATACGAGTTCTAGAAAACAACTTTATCTCTAAAGCGCTCAATCCAAAGGAAGAGGTGACCAGTAGGGAATGGATGAAAACATTGGCTGAAGACCTTAAAGATCCACATTTCAAGATTCCGTATTGGGCGGCGATATCTCATCGCCTCAGACGGATTTATACGTGGTTGTTTTCACTCACCATCATCCTTTGGTTGGGTAAATTAGCGATGCACCCCACCCCAACAAGCGAGCCAGCAATATTCGTCGCTAGAGCACACTTTGCAGGGCTACCGGAGAATATACTAATCTCTTTTATCTTCGCCTTTTTTATAGTCAATATTCTTATTGCAATAACAGGACCTCAATTCAAAGAAGGTAAGATAAGGATAAAGGCCAGTAAAGACGTGAGAAAGGAATGGGAAAAAAAGATGTGATCATAATTTTGTGATTACCTTTGCTCCTTTGCTGCCTATGATCACAGTGTGTTCTCTCTGGGATACAAAACCGTTCTTCTCTTCTACTAAAACTGGGTAGCGCATGGCGGTACCGAAATTTGTCAAGCGGTTCAATTTTTCCTTGTAATTGTCTGAGTGATCGGCACACCAGTATGATGCAAAGGGCAGGTAATTGAAACACTCCTTTATCCAGTTGTAGAATTGGAGATCGTCGCCTTTGATATTCCTGGGTTTGAGCAGCCGATATATCTCACTTTCCTGGGCGTTCGTCACACTGCCTTTACCGTCGGTGGCGAAGGGTTCTATGGCGATCACCATATTTTTCTTCACTTTATCCCACCCACTTGGTACATTGGGTATAGAAAGCCCGGCGTGCAGTTCGTAACGCCGAACGGCATGGCCAGTCAGGTTCTTTATCGGTCTGAATCCCCTGCTCTTGATAGCGGTCTCTATGTTCTTGCCGATGTCTTTCGTTCTCATACCAGGTCTGATAGTTTTAACGGCGATATCTAGAGCTTCTTCCGCCGCTTTGATCAGCGAACGGTGTCTTTTGGTTCCAATCTCCACCGTCAACGCGTTATCAGCGATGTAACCATCTACATGGCACCCGACATCGATCTTTACCAGGTCTCCTTTTTTGAATGTACTTGTATCCCCTGGGTAGGGGCAGTAGTGAGCGCCGATCTCGTTGACGCTGATGTTTACTGGAAAAGCTGGTTTAGCACCGTTTTTGTGGATTATATTCTCTATCTTCTCCACAACATCGTAGTATTTTACCCCCTCTCCACACATCTTTTTCCCTTCTTCGATGCACTTTCTAGCTATCTTACCGGCTTTTAGATATTTTTTGTAAACATCAGATGCCAATCACATCACCTATCTCTTCTTTCGTTACCACACCTTCACGCAGTATCTCGATTTCACCATCGATTTTAACCACTGTTGTTCCCACCCGGTACTCGCACTCTCCACAATCGATGTAGAGCGCAACATCATCACCCAACTGGTACTCCGCCCCTTCAACATCGTAAGGTGGTTCCATATCGTGTAGATTCGCGCTTGTCGAAGTTATCGGACCGAATCGTTCTATTATGGATAGTGCCAGAGGATGATCAGGTATGCGTATACCCTCTGTTCCGTTATCGGTCTCTATCACTATGGTAAGAGGACCCGGTAAAAAGCTATCGGCTAGTTCCCATGCTGTATCAGGGATGTCCAAGAATCTAGATGCCATCTCCATGCTAAGGTACGCAGTAGATATTTTCTTATCGGGTGGAGAGCCTTTCACGTCCCTAACATTCTGTACAACGTCTTCATCTAGTGCGTTTCCACCTAGGCCATACAGTGTTTCGGTCGGATAGACTATAAGTTTGCCCTGCTCGAGTACTTCTGATGCAGCAAGGGCTACCGCCTCGGGGCATCCACCGCTGCAGTCCTTTTTCTCACAACTTATCTTCATGATTATCCCTCAGAACAGATAGTTTAGGGCGTTCAAAGCCAGTTGGAGTTGTCCTTCGGCGTCCCTTTCGACCACACGACCGTGCCCTGAATACAGAGATTCTATATCATGTTCCGCCAACCTTTCCAACGAATCTCTGAGATCTTTTGTGTTCCCGCTAGGAAGATCTGTCCTACCCACTCCACCGTCTGCAAATACCGTATCTCCGGAAAGAAGTATCTTCTCTTCAGGGTGATAAAGACATATACCGCCGTTGGTGTGTCCGGGAGTGAGTAATACATCGAAACCCGCATAATTATCTTCATCTAAATCCTTCACATCCAAAGGAGGCATCTTTTCACCGAAGCTCCTTGCGATGATCGTTGGGTCGTCACCTTTCCTGAGCGGTTCCGCTTCTATGTCACTTGCATATAGGGGTGCATCCAGGTCGTTCGACAGTTTCAGTGCATCCGCTGTGTGGTCATAGTGTCTGTGCGTAAGGATTATCCTGTCGATTGAAAGATCGTTCTCTTTCACGTAATCTATCACGTGGCTGGACATGCCCATACCCGCGTCGACGACGAAGTTCTCTTCAGCAAGAACAACGAACACGTTGGAAGAGAACCAACTCGATACGAAACTCTTGATCTCAACCATGTATCTCAGCGAACTTCTTGAAAGAGCGGTCGTACGTCTTCTCCACATCATCCGGGAAACAGCACGCCGGTAGTTGGTCCATCTTCAGATGATATGCCAGGCATTCGCAGCACTTGCCCTTTCTAGGGCAGCCCGGGTATGTGCAGTTGCAGTTTTCCATGTTATCCTCGATATTACACTCCATGTTATCTACTTCCTGTTTTTCGATGAGTAGAATGGATTATTATTATCTTTCGGTGGAGGATGACACATCAGTCTGAGCCAATCGAAAAACCTAAAACCCACTTCCTTTTGTCTTTTTTTAATGGGGATGTTCTGCCAAGACTGCGGTGCACTCTTACCGCATGGAAAGAACAAATGTCCGAACTGTGGACGAGACGGATCGATTGCAGAACAGATACCATCTGAAGAGAATAGCACGGGTTTATTTCCGTTCAAAAAGATCAGGGATGGGCAGGAACAGTTTTTGGAGGATTCAAAAAAAGCTATAGAAAAGAAAAAGACTCTGCTAGCCCAGGCTCCCACGGGTATAGGCAAGACCGCTGCAGTTCTAACCGCTGCGGTTAAAGCCAGGGGTGAGGAAAAGATATTCTTCCTGACCAGTAAACAATCCCAGCACTACATCGCCATCGAGACTATCAAGAAGATGCCCTCCCACGTTTCCGCTATGGATGTGATCTCCAAACAGCATATGTGCCCCCGGCAAGAATCCAAGCTTCCCTATCCCGTTTTCGAGAAATTCTGCAGCAGTGCCGGACAGCACGCATGTAACCTGTACAACAAGAAGATGGACAACGTCGTGGAGTCTCTCAGAAAGCAGACAAGGCACGTGGAGCAGATAATGAACCTGTGCAACGTTCAGAAGGTCTGTCCACACAAGGCGGCACTCCTTGCTGCAAGAGATGCCGATGTGATCGTGTGCGATTACAATTACATCTTCTCGGACATCAGCGAGAACGTATTCGATGTACTGGACATGGAACTAGAAGACACCGTCGTCATCGTGGACGAAGCCCACAACCTTCCAGACAGGATCAGAGGCAACTTGGAAGAGAATATCAACATACCCGTATTGGAGGAAGCCCACAGGCTGCTCAGGGGTCATGCATCCGACCTCGCTGGCTTTGTCAAGCGTTTCGCCCATGAAGTGAAGAATTTAGAGGGCGAGGAGAGGATATTGAATAAGGAGGAACTCGACGATATGGTCGAAATAGCTATCAAGGGGGGATTCGGACGCTACGAGAACTTGAGCGATATGCTCAAAGACTTGGACATGGTAGCCAGGGATCTGCTGGAGAAGGACTCATCTGCGTCTGCCCCTATGAGACTGTTTTCTTTCCTATCTCAGTGGAGCCACGAAGGAAAGGAGATATTCAGAGCTCTGGAATCTAATCCACTAACAATAAAAGTGGGTCTCCTGGATCCTTCAATAATGTCGAAAGACGTTTTCGACAGGGTCTCGGGAGCGGTATTGATGAGCGGTACGCTTCACCCCGGGGAGATGTACTCCGATCTGCTGGGGATCCAAGAACCGATCATCAGGACATACGATTCCCCATTCCCGGAGTTCAACAGGAAGATAGTCACCGTCGATCACCTGACCACATCGTACAAAGAAAGGAGCCTACAGATGTATCAAGCGTACGCCAACAGCATCGCAGAAGTGTCGAATCGAACTCCAGGCAACCTAGCAGTTTTCTTCCCATCGTATAATCTCATGGAATCTATAAGCGACAGATTATCCATGGTACATCTGGAAAAAGAGCTGATAATCGAGGAAAGGAGCTACAGAAAATGGGAGAAGGAAGAGCTGGTTGACTCATTGAAAACGTCCAACGACAAAGTCCTGCTGGGAGTCCAAGGCGGGAGCCTATCAGAGGGCGTGGATTACAAGAACAATATCTTATCGTCTGTTATCATCGTCGGGATACCGTTCCCACCTCCATCTCTAGAGTTGTCCGCACTCAGGGATTATTACACCCAAAAATTCGGTAAACAGAAGGGCTATGAATACACCAGCGTTTACCCAGCGCTGAACAGAGTCATGCAGGCGGCTGGCCGATCCATCCGGAGTAAAGACGATAGAGCTCTCATAGTGCTCATGGACAAAAGATTCAACTACAGCAGATACAAAGCTATGTTCCCTGAATCGTTCTCATACGATAAATCATCTGACCTGTCAAAAGCGTGCAGAGATTTCTTCGGATGAACGGTACACTTCTTCTATTTCAGTAGGTTATGGCCTTAGTCGATCTAGTCATGTATGAGTAATAACCATATTGTATTGAAGTAATGTCACGTATAAAAGATTATATGATGATCAACTATCGTAAATTTATTTCTACGCATCCATGATGTTATTATATCCTTATCATCAGTACGTCCAGAGTATATTTCTTGGGCCTGTCGTCTTCCAGCAAGGAGAGCCGAGGTCAGTTCCGATAATTCAATAGATTTCCACGATGTATAGGATCGATCATCGCAATGTTCTTTCACAAATAGTACACTGGGAAGAATTTAACCATTGTTCCCTCGATCATTTCTTCGCTCCAGAGATCTTTTGTAGCAACGACAGCTCTGTCCGGCTTATAGGTGGATATGTAGCTCCTGTATCCCCGGGATATCTTTGGCTCGTCAA
>CAZHUM010000087.1:0-5946 GCA_964535805.1 uncultured Thermoplasmata archaeon | reverse complement strand
TCAACGAGAGTATGGACACGAGCGTAACTCCGACCTTGACACAAACGACAGGAACCGATCCAGGCGGTTGGACGTTCCTTGGTTGGTCGACCACCTATGTAACGGACGATACAGCCACCTGGAGTCACAACGGGTGGAGCTTCTCAGATTCGATCACCATGGAAGTATCCAATTATGATGATGCTGCCGGCAATACGGGTTTAGCCTATTCATGGACGTTCGATACAACTTCAAGTGATTCTTTTGCCCCTAGTGTTGATTCAACTACTCCATCTGATACAGCTACGGGTGTTTCCGTAAGCCAGGACGTAGTAGTGATATTCAACGAGAGCATGGACACGAGCGTAACTCCGACCTTGACACAAACAGTAGGAACGGATCCGGGCGGTTGGACGTTCCTTGGTTGGTCGACAACTTATGTAACGGACGATACAGCTACCTGGAGCCACGACAACTGGCAAACTGGAGACTCGATCACAATAGAAGTATCGGGTTACAATGACACATCTGGGAACACGGGTGCAGCTTATTCATGGTCTTTCACAATCGAGGCATCAGATACTACGCCGCCTAGCGTGAGTTCTACAGATCCATCCGATGGAGGAACATCTGTTGCCGTCGGAACGGATGTACAGATCATATTCGATGAAAATATGGATAGTAGTGTAACTCCAACGCTCACTCAGACAGCGGGAACGGACCCGGGCGGTTGGATGTTCCTGGGCTGGTCAACGACAAACGTCGCTAACGATACTGCGACCTGGAGTCACAACGCCTGGTCATCCGAAGATGGTGTGACCTTACAGGTGTCAAATTACAACGATACATCTGGAAACACAGGCTCTGCATACTCATGGTCCTTTACCATTGAAGACGTACAAGCACCGGTGGTTCAATCAACGGTGCCAGTAGATTCCGTTAGTGACGTAGTGACTACTCAGAACGTCGTTGTAGTATTCAACGAGAGTATGGACACGTCTGTTACGCCTACTCTTACTCAGACCGCAGGAACGGACCCGGGAGGTTGGACATTCATAGGCTGGTCCACAACAAACGCCGCTGACGACACCGCGACTTGGAGTCACAACGCCTGGTCATCCGAGGATTCGGTTACCCTGCAGGTATCGAATTATAACGACGGAGCGGGGAACACAGGAGCAGATCACTCTTGGTCCTTTACGATTGAAGACGTACAAGTACCGGTGGTTCAATCAACTAATCCTGCAGATGCAGCCACAAATGTCGGAACGACCCAGAATGTCGTTATCGTGTTCAACGAGAGTATGGACACGTTGATCACACCGACACTCACTCAGACAGCAGGAACGGACCCGGGAGGTTGGACATTCCTTGGCTGGTCCACAACAAACGCCGCTGACGACACCGCGACTTGGAGTCACAACGCCTGGTCATCCGAGGATTCGGTTACCCTGCAGGTATCGAATTATAACGACGGAGCGGGGAACACAGGAGCAGATCACTCTTGGTCCTTTACGATCGAAGATATAATTGCACCAACGGTTTCAAGTACAACACCATCAGACGGTGCAGTTAATGTCTCAGATACGGTTAATGTAGTCGTTTTATTCAATGAAAGTATGAATGCCGGAGTAACTCCAACACTAACTCAGACAGCGGGAACGGACCCGGGAGGCTGGACATTCCTTGGCTGGTCCACAACTTTCGCAGCGAACGATACAGCTACCTGGAGCCACAACGCCTGGTCATCCGAAGATTCAGTTACCCTGCAGGTATCGAATTACGATGATGCAGCAGGAAATACGGGAAGTCCATATTCATGGAGTTTCTCTATCATGGATACCTTACCACCTAATGTTGATTCAACAACTCCTGCCGACACGGACACAGGCGTAGCCATTACACAGAACGTCGTTGTAGTATTCAACGAAACCATGGACACTTCTGTAACACCAACTCTTACACAGACTGCGGGAACAGATCCAGGAGGTTGGACGTTTGTAGGTTGGTCTACGAACAATGTAAACAACGATACTGCAACCTGGTCTCACAATGACTGGGATCATGGAGATTCGATCACTCTTGAAGTATCAAATTATCAAGATCTCGCCGGTAATACTGGCAGTGCCTACTCATGGTCTTTCGATACGGAAGTACCGGACACACAAGCACCTACATCCTCGGTAGATGAAATATCACCCTATTGGCACACATCTTCACCCTTGACAATAACTGCTACTGCAGACGATGGTGCAGGATCAGGGGTATCTCAAGTTACTTTGGAATATAGATACAGAGAGGATAACTCCAGTAGTTGGGGTGACTGGCAGGAATTCGGAGTGGACGGCAGTTCTACCTGGTCTTGGAATTTTGACTTCCCAGAAGGAGAAGGCGTTTATGAATTCAGAACAATAGCAGAAGATAACGACGGTAATACTGAATCACCACCTTCTTCTGGAGATCAAGAAGCAGGTTATGACGTAACACCACCCACAGTTACGATTGACTCGCCAGCTTTAGATGACGTATTCGATACAACCGCCCTAACGGTAGAATGGAGTGGAAGCGACACGTTATCTGACATAGACCACTATGAGATAAACATCAACGGTGAAGGATGGACGGATGTAGCGATGGACACTAGCTACGACCTAGGACCCCTGGAGGATGGAACTCACGAAGTAGAAATAAAAGCTGTAGACAGAGCCGGTAATGAGAATATCACTTCAGTAGAATTCACTGTTGATACAACTGCACCTACCGTTACAATAAGAAACCCCTCCCAAGGGTCGTTAAAACCGATAGATGTAATAGTAAGATGGAACGGTGACGACGACACATCTGGAATTGAATACTACGAGATCAGGATGGACGGTGGGACATGGATCCCTGTAGGAACAAACGAGAGCTACGGATTCACATCACTAGCAGATGGTAATCATATTGTTGAAGTGAGGGCAGTAGATTTAGCTGGTAACGAAGCTACGGACACCGTAAACTTCGAGGTCGATGCTACACCTCCGGCGGTGGTAGCTAACAGCCCGATGGGCACAGACGTACCTATCGATACCGTTGTAACCGTTACGTTCTCTGAGGAGATGGACAAATCAACCGTAGAGATTGAAATGATCGGTATGTTCGGAACGACTTCATGGGATAATGATACCCTGACATTCACCCCGAACGTCGGTCTGTCATATGAAACCGAGTATCACGTCTACGTGAACGGCAGTGATCTAGCTGGGAATGCAATGGATACCTATGATTGGACCTTTACCACATCAGCAAACCAGGGCACTATAGAAGGAACGGTAGTGGATAATAACGGAGACCCAGTTGAAGGCGCTGAAGTGACCCTAGATACAGGAGAAACCGTTACGACGGATGAGAACGGTAACTTCGAGATAGAAGTCGATCCAGGAACGCACACACTGACGATCTCAAAAGATGGCTATGATGATGAAACCATGGAATCAACTCTCGATCCCGGCGGGGAAGAGAATCTGGGTGACATAGTCCTTCCCGAAGAAGAAGGCGGTTTCGCCTTCCCGTGGTGGTTGTTGATAATCATCGCGGCGATAATCATCGTGATCGTAGTAATCGTGATGAAGAGGAAAAAGCCTGGGGAACAACCTCCGCCACAAGCAGCACAACCCCAGCAGCCTACGGAACAGTCCCCTCCTCCCGAGGGACAACCGATGCAGGAAGGCGGTCAAGGAGAGTATCCTGAAACAGGGAATACACCGGATAACGACGAAACCTCTTTCTGAACTTATTTCCTCTTTTTTTTTGTTTCATCTGGAAAAGATACTCGAAAAGATAGATTCGATGGTTGATTAGGGAGCATAGATTTTATATATCTATGATTCGTTTTGAAAAGGAGTAGGAGGAAATTAGCATGAAGCCAAGCTCTACAAATAGAAGTTATAGGATATTAGCACTTCTGATATTTGTTTTTCTGCTATCCAGTTCTTTTGGAACATTTTTCAGCAGAGCCGATATCGGAGGAGATGATGTTGAGGATTCAAATCTAGAAGATAGTAAAGCCCCAATCAGTCCGTTAGAAGGAGGGTCTTCCGGGGGTTCGAGCAGCGATAGATCAAATCAGGTATTTGAAAGTACTGAAGACATGGACCATTTGCATTCAGGAAGATACAGTAAAGGAGAAAGGGGACAGTATATTCTGAAGGTAAAAGGGCCTACGCAAAAGGGGTGGCTGGATACTTTACAAAAAAACGATGTCAAGATTATCAATTATATGACTAATATGGAATACCGGGTAAGGATACATACATCGGATGTTAATAAAGTCGAACAACTGAGTTTTGTTGAAGATATTGAGATATATCCAACTATGCTTAAAATAGATAAGAATATAGAATTAGGGGATAGGGTCGTTATCTCATTTGATCCCTCGGGATCCATGCCTAGAAAACTCCCCCTAGCTGCTCATTATTTGAACAAGCAAGGTTCAAGCGCTGTAGCGGAGGTAAATTCTGAGGATGAATTATATGACCTTGCAATAAACAACGACGTTCTGCATATAGGTAAACTTTGGGTGCCAGAATTGCACGACGAGACGTCTTCGGAGATCGTCGGGGGATATTGGGCTCCAGACGTGCCTTATGGAGGTCCAGGAAATTACGCCAATCATCTAGGGTACAACGGTTCGAGCGTGACGGTGTCCATAACGGATACTGGTATAGGTAACGGTACCGTCGGTGACAGTGGCCATCTCGACTTCACCGGCAGGGTGATCGGAGGAGTAGATTATACTTCTAGTGGAACATGGCATGATGGCTATGCCCACGGGACACACTGCGCAGGTTTGGTTGCTGGAGATACATACAATGGGAGAGGAACGACGTACGGGAATACAAGCTACTTGGTTGGACAGGGTGTAGCCCCTGAAGCAAGATTATTTTCACAGAAGATATTCGACGATGGGGGAGGATATTCGTTCCCGGATTTCGATCATCTGTTCGAGCACGCCAACAACAACGGCGTGTATGTGCATTCCAATTCCTGGGGTGCTTCTAGCTGGGGTGACTATATCGATAACGACGTGATATACGATACCAAAGTTAGAGATGCAGATTACAATGAATCCGGCGACCAGCCTATAGTGATCACCTGTTCGGCGGGGAATTCCGGTTCAGGTTCTCAAAGCATCGGGAGTCCGGGGAATGCAAAGAATGTCATAACAGTGGGTGCTGCGGAAAATTATCATCCAGATTGCGACAGTTATGGAAACACTGCGATCACGGGTACGGATGCGGATAACCCCGATGAGATAGCAGGTTTCAGTTCTAGAGGTCCCACGGAAGATAACAGGATCAAACCCGATGTCGTAGCATCAGGGAGGGGTGTGCTATCGATAAGGAGTCCGGATGGCGGCAGCACCCTTTACGGTGTTTACTCTGAAGATTCCCACTATCTGTGGTGTTCGGGAACATCCATGTCGAATCCAGTGGTTGCGGGTGTTTCTTCGGTGATCGTAGACTGGTACAATCAAACCTATGGTGTTAGACCTTCCCCGGCTATGGTGAAGTCTTTACTGGTGAACACGGCCCAGGATCTGAACGACACCACGGGAAACACCGCTCCGATCCCGAATTATGACGAAGGGTGGGGAAGGGCTTATCTACCTCCCATCGTGGATCCACAGGTCAATACCCTGTTGGAAGATCAACAAAATTTATTAGAAACCGGCGACCAAGTTCAATATCTTATTCAGTATGATGATCCGAATCACCCGTTAAATGTAAGCTTGGTTTGGACAGATGCTCCATCAGATACATCCAATGATGTCCACCTGATGAACGACTTAGAGGTCAGCATCGTCGATCCAAACGGAAGGAAATGGTACGGTAACGCTTTCCAGAACGGCATGTCGGTAGCAGAGACAGCTTCTGGATGGGATTATGATGGAGACAACACCGACGATAGGAACAACGTAGTCAACAT
>CAZHUM010000086.1:0-6018 GCA_964535805.1 uncultured Thermoplasmata archaeon | reverse complement strand
ATAGGTTCTCGTCAAAATATATAATATCAGATCACATGAGCAAAGATAGCAAAAAAACAAAGATCATTGATTTTCCCAAAAAGATAACACGTTCAATCTTACCTAGTAAAAAAAATGCAAAATGGTTCATTTTATTCAAAGGTGAACATCCAATATTCTTTAAATTTTTGAGCGTCCTTTTAACCTCTTTAATAGTCTTAGCTATTGTTTTATCCAGCTGGTACAGTGCATCAGATTATTTTTCTTACATTCCTGACGATGACCTGATGAACGTAAGTACCGAAGAATTTGGTCATACACTTGGGGCTTATGAATTGATGGAACATGTCGGGATTTATCACTTTTTCAGCAGTCCTATAGATTGGAAACTGGAATCAAATAACCCCTCTGGCCGTATATTCGATGAAAACTACAACGGAACCGTCGATATCACACAGTCTCACAGAACGTTAAGATTGACTTTCAATGTGAATGTGACAAGCGATCACTTTTCGCCCCATATATCTCAAAATGAAAAAGACATTATGCAGAAATTTCTTACCGAGCAACTCGGGTATAACCTGACCTTAAACGACTATCAAGATGTTTACGGGAACGTATCTGGAAACACGGTGGTCACATGTAATTTCAAAGATGACAGTAATCGGTCGGATTTTCTCATGAATATATATCATAGAAATTCTAGATATGAAAGCGTGATAAATATCATAAATAATATAGGAGATCAATTTGAACTCTATCGATATAAAATAATCCGGTTGGCTGAAACAACTCCTAAGCGGACTAATCACGCATTGGTTAGTTCAAGATTTAAATATTATTGGAATCTAGAATCCGGAGAACTTTCCAGTGACACAAATCAGTATATCCATGAAATATTTCAACCACTTTTGTTAAGTAAACCAGAGGATTTTGACCTCTGGAGCGATACACACGGGGTGAGCGAAAAGATGGATGACATATCCGCTTCCGATTTCATAGAACTGGTAGATACATATACCAGAGAAAGGTTCTCTTCGGACCATGAGGCGGTTTGTGTCGATTATACACGGGAGTACATCAACGCTTTCTATTACACAAAATATCGTTGGAATAACAGCAGTGTTGAATACCTCCATGCATTCCCTGTGAGTTCTTCCGTGATGACACCGATAACTAGTGACCAAGCATCAAGCGTTGGGCACAGGTACGTTGGTATATTATCAATAAATCAAAAACATCTACATTTCTCTTTCGTTGATCCACTTCAGAGTGCAAAAAAATTTCCTTCATTCCAGTCTTTTATTTCACCTTTGAAAAAAGATAGATTGGACGCCTATGATGACTATCACCATATAACGGTAGAGAACTCTAACGAACTGGAAGAGATCATGAACATGCACAAAAAGAGCGTTTTTATCAAATACAGCATATTCTTGACTGTTATTTTAGCCGTTATCGCGTATAGGATTCGGATCCGGAGTCTTATCAGATCTATAGAAAGGGGTTAATCCATTTAACACTTATATACGATATAACGATTCTACCATATATGATAGAGAGACCTAGAGGAACTAGGGACCTCGAACCAGATGAGATGGAGTATCGAAATTGCGTCGAGAATCAATTGAGGGTTACCTGTGGAAGTTACGGATATAGGGAGATAAAAACCCCTATGTTCGAACGCACCGAACTCTTCAAAGAAAAGTCCGGTCCATCCATTGTAGAGGAGATATATGCATTCAAGGATAAGGGGGGTAGAGAGATAGCACTTAGACCTGAATTCACAGCTTCAGTTATCAGGATGTACTTCCAGGAGATGAGAGAGATGCCAAAGCCTCTCAAGATATACTATTTCGGTTCAGCATTTCGTTACGAGAGACCTCAAGCGGGTAGGTATCGTGAATTCTGGCAGTTCGGGACTGAACTTATCGGGGTCGATACACCCTATGCAGATGCGGAAAATATCGCTCTTGCATACAACTGCATATCCACACTGGGTCTCAGAGATATAAAATTGAAGATATCTAATCTGAAGATTGTATCTGATTTCCTAGACCAGAATGATGTCGATAAAAAGGAGAAATTGGAAGTGTACCATCTGGTGGACAAGGGGGAATTCGATAAGATAAGAGATACGTTAGATTACGGAGAACAACTATGTAAACTTATACAATCTGATTTATCGGAAGCAAAAAAGTATCTCTCAGATAGTTCATCCATTTCTTATCTACAAAAGGTCACAGATCTACTTTCCCTTTACGATATTGGGGAAAAAGATTATTCGATAGACCTCGCTACAGTTAGGGGATTGGATTACTATAAAGGTGTGGTCTTCGAAATCGAAGCTGAAAGACTTGGTGCAGAAAAACAGATATGTGGCGGAGGGGATTACCAGCTGGGAGATATATTCGGTAATGACATAACATCCAAGGGATTCGCCATTGGTTTCGACAGAACTATACTGGCTATGAAGAAGGAAGATATAGAAATAGAAAAAAAAGAGAATAGATACTATATCATACCCATCGGAGAGGAAAACATTCCCTATTCATACGGTGTTTTAAAATCCCTAAGGGAGAAAAATATAACCGCCGACATCGATTTTAAAGGAAGGGGTATAGGTAAAGCCATGGGATACGCGGATAAGTCCGGATTCTCTCATGTGATACTGATAGGAGAAGAAGAGGTAAAAAGTGAAGAAGTATCGGTAAAAGATTTATCCACTGGGAAGCAAGAAAAGGAAAGAAAAGAACAGTTTCTAAATTTAATTGGGTGAAGTAAATTGAAGATAGATATATTCAACAAAGGACCGTTCATATTTTTCCTCTTGGCCTCATTTTACACCCTAAGCTTGTTCATCGCTCCTTTGACCCTTGAACCAGGGACCGTCGATGATTTAGACGGAAACGCCAATATGATAGATTACATGGATAGATGGGAAGAGTTACCTCCTTATCATTCAGCGGTCTACATCTTCAGCGATTTTAACTGCCATCAGAAGAGTTCCAGGTCATATTTTATCAACGAAAATCAAGTACCTGTATGTGCAAGAGATGTGGGCATCTTCGCCGGCATGAGTATCGGTTTGTTTATCATGATATTCATCCAAAGCAGGAGAGATTACAAAGACATCATTTTAGATCTACTACATATAAATAAGAATTACACCCAGAAGCAGAAAAGCTGGATCATAGTAATCCTGGGTCTGATAACAGTTCTTCCCATGGCTCTAGATGGAGGTATCCAATTGGTCACACCTTATGAAAGCACAAATCCATTGAGAACGATAACGGGATTGTTATTTGGTTTTGGCTTTTCTGTTTTTATATGCTCGTTAATTCTTTCGTCCCTACATGACATCAAATTTGGGGATTATTAAGGAAAAAACATTTATATACAATCATACTGCATGGATGAATGAGGTTTCACGATGTCAAAGTGGAAAGGTAAATCAAAACGTAAAATCACAGGTGGAAGGAGACGCTTCCACAGGAAGAAGAAGAAATTCGAATTAGGACCTGATTTCTTCCCCGCCGTTATAGAAGAAGATAAGAATAAGAAGATCAGATCGAGAGGGGGGAATTTCAAGACTAGAGTAGTTGGTACGGATGTAGTAAATCTTGCCGATAGAAAAGGGAATGTTGAACAAGTCGAGATCCAGAATGTGAGCAAAAACCCGGCAAATCCTAACTACGTTCAGAGAAACATCTTGACGAAGGGGGCTATAATCGATACACCCAAGGGAAAGGCGAGGATTACATCTAGACCTGGTCAAGACGGTTTAGTAAACGCTGTCCTCCTAGAGGAATAAGATGGTTAGAAAAAGAAAAACTTGGGTAATATATCCTGAATATTTTGACAAAAGTTTGACTCGAAACCAAAGCAGAAGGGTGCCAATAGATAAATCCATAAATTCACCTACTTTAGATGAGATCAGTCAGATATTGGATGATTACGATATACCGAATAGGGTGGAAAAGCATCAACATCACCCTTCTACGTGGCACAAAAGAAATGGCAGGATCCTTATATCAAAACAGAACGTACCAAAACAGAAGTTTCTCGTAATGGTCGGAGAAAAGTTGAAGAAGAGAAGACACCGATGATTTCACGGGGTCTGTCTCTCTATTTTTATGTATGTTTTACCATCATCTTTATCCCTGGCAAATATGAAGGTTTTCCTGACGCTGTGAGCGACCCTTACAGATCTGCTTATATCGTACCAGCTGCACTCAAAATCTTTCTTGACCGGCTGTATCATGTATTGTGCATGAAAGTCTTCTGGAGAACCGATATAGCAGCGGAAGACTGTGCCATACTTGAAACCTGTTTTTGGGATCAGGCTCTTTGACCTTAAATCTCGATATATAGAATACCTCAAGTTAAAATCTTTCTGAATATTTTCAGCATGCTCTCTCAACGAATCTGTATCCATCTCTTTTCCATTGAAGCCGTTGAAGATATTCAGTACTCCTTCCTCTTTTAAATATAGGGCCTCTAAGAGAGATATCTGCAGTTCTTTACCCATGTCCCTTCCATAAAACCCTTTATTATGAAGTTCATCAAGATCACCTTTAACAAAGGCTCTATTGCCGGCTACGAACGCCTTGTATGCCGGTTCATTTGGTATTTTATAGCCCTTCCCCTTTAAGTCAATTGTCGATATCTTATAGTATGTTAGATCTACTTCTTCATCTACCAAACCGATGAGGAGTGATTTCTTCAGCTGCTCGACTCTTAAACTAATTTTTTCAATGTCTGAGATTGAAAATTTGTCGGTCTCTGCTTTGGCAACCAGCCAGTACAAAGAAGGTGTTTTGCTCGGACCACCCCCGCGGGGAAATACTCGGTAGTGGGCAGGTGAAGTAGCTTCTTTTAAAACATATCCCCTCATCCTCATATCTCGGTAGAGAGGATATTTAATAGCCATTCCCTTATCATCATCTAGTAATTTCTCCATTATCTCCTCTTTATATGCCTCCTCCCCGCTGACATCGAATATATCCATTCGATCCGCTTCTAGTAGATAAAGCGCTTCAGTCAAAGTCAATTCTAACCCCCCTCCAGACAGAGGGGCACCGAAGTAACCCTTATTGTAAAGTGTATTACCTTCTTTTTCGTCTTCGACTAATACCCTATCATCAACTATTTTTCCAGGCACGATATCAGTTAGATAAGGTATTATAAAAGTCTATTCTTTTATCTAGTTGGACAGCCCTAGATATTATTTGATATACAAGGGATAAGTATATATAGCATAACATGGGATATTATGGACTGATGGAGAAACTATTCGTTTACGGGACATTGTTGTTCGAAGACGAAGAACCCAGTCATGGGGTCAATGCAAAACAGCATATAAGAGAGACAAAACTGGGATGGGTCAAGGGAAAATTGTACGTAGTTGAAGGTTTCCCCTTCCTTGTACCTGGTGGAGATAAAAAAGTCAAGGGAAAATTGTTCTTCTGTGAAGATATTGAACCTCTAATCAAGAAGTACGACAGAATCGAAGGTGCAAATCAGTCAGAACCCTTTTTCGAAAGGAAGAAAGTCGAAGTAGAACTTGATGATGGTGAGAAGGAAGAAGCATTTTGCTACATAGGAGGAAGGAAATTGCAGGATTGCTTCGCTAAACCCGAATACCTTATCGAGAGTGGGGAATGGATGAATATAGAATAACTGGTTGACCAAAACATTTTTAGAATCAACTGATTTTATCTCTATGTATGTCATTAAATTTGCTCGTATTATCTGATATACATGGATCTGACAATATTTTGAACAGGGTAAAAGCAGCCCAACACAAGATGGACATTGATCTAGTGGTTATCTGCGGTGACATCACTCATTTTGGTACCAAAAAATGGGCAAGGAATTTTTTAAGTAAAATCTCATTAAAAACCATAGGTGTCACTGGAAATTGTGACCCCCTCGGCATCGAAGAAGCCTATAAAGAAACAGGTGGTAAATATTTACATCTTGATACCTTCCGAGACAAGCTCCTCAGGTGTACAGGAAAGCCTGACGACTTTCCAG
>CAZHUM010000085.1:0-6047 GCA_964535805.1 uncultured Thermoplasmata archaeon | reverse complement strand
TAGTTCTGGTCGTCTGTTGCTGCAAGGCAAACGAATGCGGGTTTACCGTCGCTTACACTCCATCCGACTCTACTAGATGTATCTGCCGAGGTATCCACAACTAGATCTACGTTCCCCAGGTCCTCCAGGTTGATATCACCAGCATCAACCTTTACTTCTCCACCGGAGAACCCAATTCCTCCATCTGCAAGAGCATCTATCTCGATACGGTCCGAACCGTCGAACCCGAGACCGTTCCCGAGACTGGCGTGAACATCGGTAGCATTAGCTGTAAGCCCCTGACCTGCGTCCACTTCGACGTAATCAGAGTTGATTGTAAGCCCGTCACCCGTTTTAACGCTGAGCGATGTAGAAGTAGAACCCAGGCCGGAACCGTCCAGGTCACTCGGTTTTACCCTCACGTAACCGCTTGACAGCTCCAAACCGTTCCCGTCCTTTACCTGCAGGTTATAGCTGCCGTCTCCCTCGAGCCCGCTCCCCGCGAAGTCAGCAGGGTCAACAGCCAATTCTTCGCTCGATATCCTCAATCCACCGTTGGTTTTCAAATCGACCCTCAACGGCTTGTCCGGTGTGGAATCGTTGCTCCCATCGAATTTAAGACCCGCACCAGGATCCACCGTGACCCTGTCAGCCACGATAGAGATACCATTCCCAGCTTTAACCACGAGATTGTTATTTCCATCAACTCCGAGCCCTCCTTCGTCGAAATCGGAAACCTGGACCTGCAGGTTGTTGTTCCCGTCAACTGTCAATCCATCTCCATCGAAATCGCTCACGTTTACCATGAGATTGTTGAAATCATCCACAGTGAGTCCGTCACCGTCTAGATCATCGGAGTTCACCTCAAGGTTGCCCGTTCCCGAATCAGCGAGACCGTCGCCGGCTATATCAGCGGGAACGACTTCTATGTTACCACCAGCATCCGTGAATCCGAGTCCTCCACCGGTTTCCAGATCCACGGCTATCTTCTTATCTGGGTTCGTTCCTACCAATTCAAGACCGTGATCGGTGGATACATCCGCCTTGACCGTGTCCGAGGACAGAGTGATACCGTCACCCGCTTTTACAACTAGGTCGTTATTAGCGTCGATTCCGAGCCCATCACCGTCGAAGTCAGCTGGATTGACCTCCAAATCACCGCTGTTGAATTGAAGCCCTCCGTTGGTGAGCAGATCAACCTTCAACACACGGTCCGGAGTCGTCCCGTCCAGGACCAGCCCGTCTCCAATATCGAGTTTCAATCTTTCGTTTGATAGAAACAGACCGTCTCCTGCTGTTACCTGTAGATCGTTGTTCCCGTCAACTTCCAGCCCATCTCCATCGAAGTCCGAGGGATCCACTTTCAATTCCCCAGCTTCAAAAGCAAGACCTCCGTAATTTTTTAGATCTAACTGCAGGGTGTCGATCACGGAATCCGAGTCCGTATCAATTCCCTCGATACCGTCTCCCATGGTTAGATCGAGGTGTGAGAATTCGATAGCTCCCTCCATCAACTCTACCGGTCCGTTAGCCGTCGTTATGGTCGTTTCGTCTGCGTTCACCTCCATGACCGCATCATCGGTTAAGTTAAGCCCAGCTCCCGATGTGTGCTCGTGTGCGGGGTCGAGAACCGTCCTGCTGTTCTTCAATACGGTAATTTCCGAAGCGTAGGGTTCGAAGTAGATCACCGCTACGGGAACGACCTTCCTGCTCGGTGGTAAGGGTAGATCGGGATGCTTGGGGTGTTCGTCCGGCGTTCCCTCTTCTTTCCGTAAAACAACATTCCCTGAGGTGTCGTCGTACTCCAGGTAGATCAAATCGTATCTCGGATCCGGAGAGCTCTCGTTGCTCGATAGAGTAACACTATCTCCACCGAAGGAGTAAACATCCGGTAAACCCACCGATATCTGGCCATCTGTCACCGTTACCTCAAGTGCTGATGTCTTCGAGGGTGCACATTCCCCACCAACCGGCATCACGTAGCCCATTCCCGACAGTGCGAACCATATCGAGTTCCAATCTGCGCTGTGCGGCCAGTCTCCTTCCGGTAACAACCTTCCTATGTTTCCCATCTTTAAGCCTCCATCCAGAATTCGTAGAATGTCATGAAAATGTTGGATGATCCGTCTAGTTCCTTGAAGTAAAATAAGCGGTGGACCACGAAATCATCACAAGGTAGTCCGTTGGTTGCAATTCCTTCTAAAACACCGTTCACGTAGAAATCGATATGGTCACCTGGGAACAGCTCCGCCTTCAACTCTATCCTTGTACCGTCGGAAGCACTGCACAACTCCATTTCGACCTCTCCATTCCCTAGACCTCCACATATACCGTATATTTTCCCTCCGGTTATCTTAAAACCGAAGCCCCTGGGAGTGGGTGTCGAGGCGTGTGGTCTGCCTCTGACCACTCTAAAATCACCGTTCGTTACATCGCTCATCTCTATGACGGTCCGAAACGCCTGATGTTTGTTCCAGGATAGAACGCTCTTCCCTAATTCCTTGTCCTTGCTGTAGGATTTGGCGAAATCGATATTTGAGAGTTTAACAAATCCGTTGTAAGAATCCAGTTCGAAAGTTCCAGTACCCAACGCTTGATAAGTATTCGAATCAGCATCTGACGACCAGCTCTCGTCGAAGTTGAATCTGTAATAAAAGGATCCGTCCTCGAACAATCGTTTTGCGATTGGTTCGTTAGTCCCCTCGACAAACTCAATCCCATCCTCCGTGTCAGCCACTCTTAGTGATTTTCCTCCATCACCGGTATAATCCGAGGGAGTATCGCTCAACCCGAGGAAATCCGTTATCAATTCTATAGTCGTATAATCCAAACCAGTTTCATTCTCCATGACCTTAAGCAATTTTCCAGCGTTATCCGTATATTCCGAGGGTGTATCTATCAGGTCCAAAAATGATCGGTCTGCGAGTTCCAATTCGTTCTCGCTGTTGATGATCAGACCGTTCCCTACGTTTATCAACAGTTTATCGTTCAAGATATCTAAGCCGGACAGATCTGCAAGTTTGATAAATAAATCCGAGCCGTAAACACCGAGACCTGAGCCGGCGAAGTCCTGGGGATAGACTTTCAACGAGTTAAAGCTCTTACGTAATCCGTCTCCGGCGAGCCCTTCAAGATCCACCGATATCCCACCTCCCGAATTGAATAAAAGACCGTTCCCTAGATCAGCTTTAAAATGACCGCTGCCGAAAGCCAGACCGTTCCCTAGATTACCTTCATCACATACAACATTCCCTCCGGTCCCGTCTTCCTGTATTCCCGTCCTTATCTCCGGATTCGACGTTCCGAGGAACCCATCTTCACCGACAAGTAACCGCGGTGAACCTTCGGCGTTCAATACCGATAATATCGGTTCTCCTGCGGAGGGGTTAACCTTCGATCTGAGTGCTATACCGGTGTCGGGTAGAGAGCTGTTAAGACCAGTTCTTTCCCACCTGTGCAGCGTTCCCGCTGCGTCCTCCATCCAGTCGTGCATCACGGTCCGGCAGTCCTTGATAGATGTTATCTCATCGCTATGCCCTTCCCAATAGACCACGCAGATTGGAACTATCTTCTGTTCCGAGGGCATGGGTATATCGGGGTGTTTCGGTTCATCTGAAGGCGTTCCCTGGATCGTTCCGAGGTCGCTGAATATTTCCCATCCACCCGAACCGTCGTCCTGTAGATAGATCACATCGTATCGATCGTAATCGCTGTCGTTCGGATCCAAAACCACGGAATCCACCGCATCTCTAGCCCTTCTATTCCCGTATCCCAGGCATATTTCCCCGGTATCGACCTGAACCGTCCTGTTCTCCGTGCCGGCTATCGTAGGTTCGCACTCGTTTCCCTCGCCCTCGACAACGTAACCCGTTCCCACCAGGGCAAACCAGTTGGAGTAGTACTCCATCGAGTGTGGGAAATCACCTTCTGCTATCAATCTGCCTAATTCTGCCATTATGTTTGTCCTCCTTCGTCTATTCCCGCTCTTCCCAGATCTATGTACTCGTCACCACGAGGATCTCCGAAGATACCTCCGTCGGCTGCGGGGTCGCCAAGTCCTCCCGATATCTCTCCGAGCACAAAGTAACCCTCCAGGATCTCAGTTTCGTAATTGTTCTCAAGGAGCCCGACCGTTGCCGTGATCACGGTTCTGTAATCAACCTCACCGTTCCCATAAGGATCAGGATCCAAATTCCATATTCCCTGCTTGTAGAAATCGTCCAATTCGTAACTGTTCACGCTCCCTGAAGCGTTCTTTAGGACTATGTGAGAGGGGTTGAAATCCTCGGAATTCCCTACAAAGTCGTTATGGGTGAACCTCGTATCCACGTACTTATAGCCCTTGAATATCGATTCGTAAGTCGGGACCCAGCCCGTTATATCCAGACCGTCCTCTCCCACCAGCTTTGCCTCTATGATCGAGGTGTGGTCGAAAGCCTCCAGACCATCCTGCCAGACCTCGAAGCTCGTTTTCCTTAGATCATTGAAAATGTTCTTGTTCTTATCGTAGAGGTAAGTTTCCTCGAAGTCAGTTGCACTGGGGTGTTCCTCCATCCTCGGCCTTTGAGTTAGATCGATCTCCGTGGAGAAGGGCGTTATCTCGTAACCTGTCACCCTAAATTCCCTACCCTCCATTCCCTTGTTCCCGTGATATATGACAATCGTTCCCTGGGGGTTCATCCCTCCGAGGTAGTGGTGGCTTCCCTGCAGAGTGATACTCCCTCCCCAGTCGTATTCCTGCTTGTTCAAAAATCCCTCTACGATCCCGGAGATATCTTCCTCAGTTCCCACGAAGTCACCCATCCTTATCACCTGGTCCTCGACGACCGCAAGTTCCTCACCCAACAACCGCTTGAACCTGTTGGCTCTCATGGTTCCCCACTCCTCGTCATCAGAAAGCAAGTGAGCCATACCTCTGGCTTTATTGATGTACCGGTTCTCACCGATCAATCTCTTCAATTTTAGATCTAAGATCAGGTTCTCTTCCTCGGTCAACGCTTCCCGATCACTCCTTACGGTCAGCGTTTCACCTGACATCGGGTCCTGTATCTCCACATCGGAAAACACTCCCTCTTCGACCGGCCTGACGTTCCCTATCAACTTCAGATAGTAGAGAAAACTTATCGTGGACTCCAGCAGATTCCCGTTGACCGAAAAGACCCTGTCGTTCACGTCGTGCCATTCCGAGCCCCTTGTTACATGAGAGTAATCCCGAAGCCTTAACGAGTGATCAAAGACATATTCAAGCACATCGAAGCAGTTCATCTTCGTTATCACCGGTCCGGAAGGTGAGAATTCCACGTTCTCTAAAAGAACGTTCTCTTCGAACCGGTCCAGCTTGTAGATATTGGACTTTAACTTGATCATCACAGTATTTTTCCCTGAGGTAACAGTATCTTCGATCGAGTGGATATATCCACCGAATGCCGTGGTCATCTCACCGTACAGATCTGAACCTTCCACTTCCCTCCTGAACGGCTTGGCATAGACGAAGGCGTTGTTCCCACCTTTTAGATAGTCCAATAATCCCTGTTCCCTGTTAAGTTCTATATCGGCTTCCATCAGTCCGTCCTCGTTCCATCTGATCGTGTAATCCTGATATTCCGCATCAAGACCGTACCGCATCCTGACGTATCCCAGGGCGGTATGGACCCGGACCTCTTTTCCCCAGATTCCGAAAACCCTCTTCCTCCATCTTTCCTCATCAAAATCGTACTCCAGCACACAGTTCTCAGGTGGTGAGCTCGATGATGCATTCCCTGCCCCTACGGATTCCCTGGCAAATACCTTCACCTTATTCCCTACCCTCTCGAAGATCATTCCCCAATCGAAGTAAACGAATTCCGTCTGAACGAACCTTTTTTCCACTGTAAAGTCACTATCCTCCCGCAGATCAACGGAGACCTCGGCTATCGAGAGCGTAAGATTGTACCATTTCCTTCCCCTGTAATCGCCGAAGGCACCTCCGCCGGCTCTCGGATCTCCGAAACCTCCCGATTTGGTGCCGAAAACGAAGTGATCATCCCTTTCTTCCCTCGGACCGGGAGGTTCTACGAGAGCCATGAACA
>CAZHUM010000084.1:0-6217 GCA_964535805.1 uncultured Thermoplasmata archaeon | reverse complement strand
GAAGAAAGTAAAAAGGAACTGCTTAAGGTAGTCAAAAAGAGCTGTGATGTAGATTAACTATCAGATAGAAAAAATAAAAAAGAAAGGTGTTAGAACTGTTTTAGTCCACTCTCTCGAACTCGAGTTCGTCTCCGATGTATTGAGCCGCTTCGTCGGGCGTCTCCATGACCAGCGTGTTTCCTCTGTCCTTGATCTCGAATTCGACTCTGCTCGTAGTTCCGTCCTCGTTTTCTATGACCAATTCATCGCCGTCGATCTCCCATTCGAAATCCTGTGTCATGGTCTGGCCCATGGCTTCGGTCTTCATAGAGCCAGTCCCGTCCTTTTCGAATTCCATGGTCATAGTTATTGTATATGTTTGACCCATAACCGTTTGACTTTCGGAGTACTCCCAAGTACCCACAATACCAGGATTGGCGAACACTAGGAAATATAGCGCTATTATTGCGATGACTGCGATGATGGCAACAACGACTATCATCATGTTCTTATTGGACTTGGGCTCCCTTGGTGGGATGCCACCTTGTTGTTGGGGTGGCGGACCCTGTGGAGGCTGCCTATTCATGCCCTGTGGTTGAGGTGGATGCCCGTGCTGTTGATCCATATCCTGTGGTGGGGGTGGAGTACTCTCTTGAGATTCTCCATATCCTTCTTCTTCAATCATTTTATCACTTTGTTTACTTTAAAACCAACTCTGGGATGGTTTGGAAGTATAAAAAACTTCTCAACATCATGGAAAAATTCTTTTACACCTTATAAGATTTCATCAATGTGTTCAAGAACAAGATCTTGGTCCTTGTGGTCGTAGCTATAATAGTTATTTTGGCTGCCTTTATCTCCTATTATTATTTCGTTTACGAATCTATGGAGGACGTACCAGAATTCAACGAAGATTTTTGGTTCGAGATTGAGGATGGTAAGGAATACGTGAAAACATCGGACGGGTGGAATTTCACCCTCAATAAGAGGCAGAACTATTCACTAGAAGGGATAGTTCTAGATCATCTTTACTACAGAACGACGGATAAACCGTACCGCCCTATCAACTACTTCTCCCCTATAGATATCTGGGTAGGGATAGACGACGTGAGCGAGAATCCAGATAACTACGATTACGATGTCAATTACTTCGAGGACAGAGAGATCAAGTGGTACGTCTCCAACGACTACGATTACTTCAAGTCGCATACGGGTCTGAATCACCTGGTCCCTCACAATAAGGAAGTGTACGACACCATGATGAAAGTGGATAATAAGGACTGGTTCAGACTGGAAGGTCACATAATAGAACCGTACGGAACTAGAGGGGATGAAACCTACAACTGGCCCTCGGACAACAACATCGGTGATTACGACTGCGAGGTGATACTCGTGGATAGCTTTGTTTTGTATTGATCGGTGAGACCTATCGGAAAGATGCCTCATCCATATCTTCTAAAGGTATAGATCGCTAGAGCGGAAGACATCCCCGTGATAAACACAATCATTTCAAAACCTGGAATACCTTCATCTTCATCTCCATCTTCAGCGTGCTGCCAAGAGAGTACCATGTCAACTCCTCCTCCTGTGTCGGTACCCATGATATCTTTTGTAGCAGCAGCCATAAAGTGGAACTCGTCCATTTCAGAAAAAGCATCCACCGGAACCTTCATGGTGAGTTTACCACCTTCAACAACTGGTTGTGCATCTGACATATTGGAGTCGCCCCACACGGTATAAGTCCCGTTACCGTCTCCATACACTACCGTTAGACCCGGTTCTTCATACACAGCAGAGAGATTCCCTCTTTCCATGACATGGAATGTGTAACCTATACTGACGTTTTCATCTCCAGTATCATCCACTATGTTTCCATCGACTTTCATTGTGAAAACAACCATGTCGCTTTCCTCTTTCGTCTCTACTTTCAATATATCTATATTTGGTTCGTCAACAGTTTCTACATCGGCGAACGGCTCTTCTTTTACATCGCCTTTTTCGTCTTCGTAGGAGTGGTCGTAATCAATCGCTGCCACTGAACCCGAAGACAGTAATATTAAAGAAGCGATTACTAACGTTACCGCCATAGTCATAATTCTCTTACATCTCATAATTTCACATCTATGTTTATTATATAGTCTATATACATAATACTTTCTATTGTATAGGGTATATAGAGATATATTCAACGTATCAAACGTGCCCGGTCCTATTAATATCGGTGAACTCGAATTGTTCCATCTGGACACCCCAGGTTTTTAGCGCCTCGTTCATAACGTGCATTAGATGACCGTATAATTTTGTTCGCTCCCACAAAATCTTCTCGAATTCCATATCCTGGAGCACCGCTTTTAGTACCGTTTCCATGAGACTGACCGATCCACTTTTATGATCGGCGATCTCAAAGTAAGCTTTCTCTGGATCCATCACCTTGATGACCATGGAACCGTCGAATCTCGCCTTTTGTCCGTCCTTCGTTATCACATGCACGGGACCCACTCTGAGTTCCTGATCTCTAAGGTCTATCTTAGGTGCATTAGAAACGAACGGAGGGACGAAATTGATGCCGGGATCTAGTGTTCTCTTGTATTCTCCCAGCACTATCAATATGCCCACTTCGTAGGGCTGAACCACGACGAAAGACATCCGCCATACCAAATAGAATAACATAAAGAAAACGAGCAGGACCAACAGGAACATTCCCAGCGTTATCTTAACACCTCAGATAAGGAAATACTACATGATATATAAATTATGAGACAATATTATTCTACCGATGGATGGCTGATCCTTTCACTTGTAAGTATTCCATCACACACAAATTACACCGGGATGTCCTTCTTGTCGAACAACACGATGGCGAACAGCATCAGAAGGGCAGTAACAACGATCAAGCCGATGAAATCCCATACACCGAACACCTTATCGAACAGTATCTGGTTGTAATCCCAGTAGCCCAAGATGCCGTAGTTACCAACAGAAGAGAACTTCTCCGCGATGTTGGCGACGATCTGAATAGCGTACTCGAAGAAGCCGAACATCAGTGTCATCCCGACGGCGGGTCTGGAATCTGCGAAATAGACCGAGAACAACACAGCTACCGCCTGCATTATCAACAGCACCGGCCATGAAGCGATCAAAGAAAGCATGATGTAACCCTGGTCGATATCGGAGCCCATGCCTAGGCTGTTTATGGAAGCGATCATGATGCCTCCAGCCAATAAGACTACCAGCAGGGTATACAACGACAGTGCCCCGAACTTCTCCAGCAGATATCTCTTCCTGGAGATCGGTGTTGAAAAGATTATGTCCATACGCTTCTCTTCGAAATCCCTAGCTACGCTGGATGCCGATATGTATCCGACATAGAGTCCAGCTAATATGAACCACCAGCTGTAGAACTCCACGGATAGGAATCCGGTTATCTCCGTCATGGATATGTCGCGGTCACCTACGAAGCCTTTGTAGAATGAACTCTCCATCAACTGGTCGAAAGGAGAAGTGCCTTCAGCCGTTGCAGCCATACCTAAAAGGATCGGCTCCGAGGTCCCGTTGAAGTAAGCGAGAACGGCGAAGTATTGGCTCTCGTTTTTATTATACACCGCTTGGGTGTGGTTCTCCGTACCGTTGTAGATCAAAGTCGGTGTGATCATGAAGGTTTTGTTGTCCTCGATAACCTGGTACTCGGTCACATTCGGAAGATCGATCCATGACAACTCGACCGTTTCGTTCTCGACGGTGAGCTCGACGTTTTCAGCACCCTCCAGTTGATCCCCCATCGAAGTTTGTACAGCGGGATAGAACTGCGGGAAGCCGCCGGCACAGAGCAGTATTATCAACAGGAACAAGGCGAGTCCCTTCCACCTCATCCTGTACTCCATCAGAAGTGTACTGCCTATCATCTTTCATCCCTCCGCCTCTTGGAGTAATACCTCAGGAACATCTGCTCAAGGCTGAACGTCTCGAGGTTCATGGTGATTATCTTGTGTCTAGATACCTCTTTGATCACTTCATCCAGGTTCGCGGTTATCACCATAGATATCTTTTTACCGTCCACTTCGATCTGGTTCACCCCGTTCATCTTGAATTTTTCCGGATCGACTTTCTCAGTGAATTCAACGGTCAACTTCTTACCCATCTTCTCACGGAGTGATTCGATATCCTCGGTCACCTGGAGCTTTCCCCTCCTGATGATAGCGACCCTGTCGCAGACCTCTTCCACCTCCGCCAAGATATGAGAAGACATGAAGATGGCTTTCCCTTTTGCTTTCTCCTCTCTGAGTATGTCATAAGTGACCTGCTGCATAAGCGGGTCCAATCCGGAAGTGGGTTCGTCAAGTATTATCAGGTCTTGATCGGCCATGAGCGCCTGTACCAGACCCACTTTCTGCCTGTTGCCCTTGGACAACTCCTTGATCTTCTTGTTCAATTCCAGGTCCAGTCTGTCGCTGAGCTCTCTCATCTTTTTATCCGATTTCACGTCGCTCAGAGAGAGCAGGTACTTCAATACGGTCTTCGACCTCAAGTCTGGATACAAGGTAAAATCCCCGGGCAGGTAACCCACTCTTTTCTTTATCTTCACCGAATCAACATGCGAGTCCATGCCGTATATCTTCACATCGCCGGCGGTCTTGTTCAAGAAAGCAAGACAGGTCCTGATGGTAGTTGTCTTACCCGCACCGTTGGGACCCAGGTATCCGAGTATCTCACCCCTGTATAGGTCCAGATCAAGGTTCTCGATACCGACAACGTCTCCGTAGTATTTGGTCAGACCTCTTATCTTCATCACGGGTTCTTTTTTCATCATTTTTCTCCAGATAGGTTTTCCGATGAAATCTAATGCGTCCAATATTCTTTTTGATTAGATGAATGGGGGTCGATGTATAATTAATTTTACTTCACTGATCAGCATCCTTGACCAGAAGCAGTAAACCGGATATCAGAAGCACCACCGCTCCAAATCCAAAAGCGTAGCTGATACCGTAATTATCGGCGAAGTAACCGAGGATCGGGGCTATCACGATGCCCACGACAGAGCGCATCTGGTTGTGCCCGCTGAGCAGTGTCGCCCTTGTCTTGGGCTCGATGCGGTCACCCAGGTATCCTACCACCATGGGCTTCCTCAGGTTATAAAGGGTGAAAAAGAAGAAGAAAGAGATTATCGAGATCCAGACGATACCTACTTCGAGGAAAAAAGCAACTCCCATGAAGGCAAATGCCATGATTAAATACAGTGCGTTCAGTGCCCTGCCCATACTTCCTACTTTCTTCATCAGGGAAGCGGACTTCCTGGATGATACGAAGGAATTCATGTAAACGAAGAAGTAAACGATGCCGACCAGTAGGGCTGTCCTCTGCTCCACGTTACCGATGAAGAGCAGTAATGGTAGTCCCACGGCGAAGGTCTTCACTATCGGTGACAGATAGTCCTTGGATATCTTGAAGAACGAATCGTATATCGACGCGTTCACCAGCATCTTGCCAAGAGACGGATGCTGCTTCAACTGGTGGAAGCTCTCCTTGGTGTGGGACCATAGGTCTGATAACTTGGTCCCCCCGGATATCTTACCGTCCAGCTCGGCTGGATAGGTCAGCATCAGGAAGAAGCCGAAGGTGTACGGGATCAGGGTGAAGAGAAAAACGATGTTGTAGCTCTGCCAGAAGTATACGATCACGCCTGCTAGAAGGGCGGAGAGAGCGGAACCGAGGCGGGAGGCGGACCTTGTTTTGCCGTAGTACTCTACCTTCTTGTCCTGCATGTCTTCTTCATCCAGGTGCTCCATGATCATGGACTTGTGTGTCCCGGACCTGAAGGTCTCACCCAGGGCGAAGAGGAGCATGGCGGGTATGAAGACGATGAATCCGCTGAAGAGGTAGAAGATCGTAAAGGATACCATGTAGGATGCGAAGGCGCCGGCCATGGCTCTTCTCCTGCCGGTCACGTCGGCTATTATCCCGGTGGGTATCTCCAATACGAAGGTGGATATCTCTCTTATCGAGATGAGCAGCCCGATCTGGAAGAAGCTGAGCCCGTTGGCTAGGAAGAAAAGATAAAGGAACGGCTCGAAGAATCTGAGGTTCTTCAGGAAACCGTAAGTTGAGAATTTGAACAACATGATGCGCTTGTCTTCCTGCATGTAGTTTTTGATAAAACGAAGAGATTAATAAAAACTTCTTCTTTCACTCATCCCTCAATTCCCAAACGTACACGTCACTATCCAAGCTTCCGGCAGCCACG
>CAZHUM010000083.1:0-6333 GCA_964535805.1 uncultured Thermoplasmata archaeon | reverse complement strand
GCCGGGTATGTTACGGCCTATAGCTCCTGTCCCGACGGGGAGAAGGGCACCGACATGAATGACGGAAATATACATGACCACTGCATGACTAGTGCCCGTAGAGGCGTGGTCGCGGTGATTGAAAAAAGGAAGATATACCATCTTCCACGCCTCTAATTACCTTAATGGTGATGACATTATTTATTATTTTACATGAGTTGATCCAAGAAACCGATATGAAGACCTGGTATTCTGCGTCGATAGAGTGCTGAGCATCGTAGAATCTCATAAGGATCTAGAATAATGATAAAACTCCCTACCCTTTTTTCTTTTTTCAATCAAAATAACTCCCAGACCACACAACAGAGTAATCGGCCGAGTTGTACACCTAGACCCAGTTCTCGAAGTCCTCGACCTTCAGCGTCTCGCCTTCGGTCTAGTCGGCGTTCATTTCAGTCCGCATAGTTCACCGTCCACTCAGCTTGTGACCAGTCTATGGTGATCGATAACAAGGATATGTGAAGTCAAGAAATAGATTATACTATTAATCCAGTTTTTAAACTTATTTGAAAATACTTTGATTAAAACGTAATTCAATAAAATAATTTTATGATAATAACCGCATTATATATTGTGTTAACAGGATGTATGTAATTATCATAACAATAATTGTCAGTAAAATATAAGTCATTGATTTACCAATCTTTTCCTCTATATATTGTATCAATTCAAATGGGTCTTCTTTTTTATTTAGATAAAGATATGTAAGATAAATTGTAGGAATTGTAAACCATATGATTTTGATTATGATTAGATGAAATAGCGATAATCCTTCACCGATAGCATATGAAAAATCCGAGACCGGATAAAACCACATTATTGGAACAGAAGTTCCAAACGTATCCAAAATGAGGTGGAAAAATAAATTTACTATTGAAATTATAAATAAAGTTTTAGAGAAAGAACATAGGAAAATTATACTACAAATAGCGATAATAAAAACAGGTGTATGTACAATTCCGTGATGCTTTACACCAAAAAAAGAGATAGCATCTAAGTCCAGTACAGCAGACATGATTATACCAAAAATAATATAATCCTTCTTTTTTGAGATGTTTCTAGATATCGTATATCCCCAAAGTAAATGAGTAACTGGATTTGTCATATTCAGAAATTTATCCTTTTTTCTTTATTTTATTTCTTATTGAATAAGTTATTAAAGAAGCAGTTAAAAATGTATAAAAGGTAAATCCCACTGTATCATGATCCTCGTTAAATTCTTCATTAGAGATATTTCTAGTAGCATATTTTAGATATTCATTATTCTCTACCATATGTCTGTAACTTATGTGAGGATTGTTATCTTTATCTAAATCGATCGAAGAATAATAAAATGTACTCTTCTCATCTTTTTCAATAATTTGATTATCCCATCCCTTACTTGTTTTTCTAGCATATTTGACACTGGATTCAGATAAAGAAAAAATATTCTGTGTAATATGGGATATGTGGGGTTTGTCTTCACTATCTAATGCTAAAGAAGTATAGTAACCAGCATGTTTACTGTCATCTGCAACCTCGATTTCCCATCCTTTTTCAGTTATCTTCGTATATTTAAGGTTATGATTTGTATAATCACTATAACTCACATGAGGTCTATCCATACTATCTAATTCTAGAGATGAATCCCATCCAACGCTCCCTTCTGAATCAACTGTTTCTACATTCCATTGGTCATTTATTTTATAGGCATATTTTAAATCATTATCTCCTGCAAGATAGGAAACGTGTGGATTTCCTTCTGAATCAATTTTCAAGCTGGTTTCACCGAAACTGGTTTCGTTATCTACCTTTTCAATTAGCCATTCTGATCCACTTTTATATGCATAAACTAAATAACTTTTTTCCATATCTTCAGTATAAACTATATGGGGCATAGAGTTACTATCCAGGTCAATAGAAGAATAAACTCCGACCCCCTTACCTTGATCAACGATTTCAGTTTTCCAATCTATGCCATCCCATCTTGTATATTTTAAATAAGAATATTCTACATTAGATGATGTTGGATAACTTATGTGTGGGAATCCCTGTTTGTCCAATACAAAATTACACCATACATTTCCAACTTCATCGACTGTTTCTATTTCCCATGAATTATTAGTTAGTTTAGCGTATGATAGGTTCCCATTGTAAGTATCTATGTCATCATCATAATCATAGAAAATACGAGGATTACCATCATTGTCAATTTCGATACCAGTTTGCATACCATTATCAAAATCACTGTCTACTATTTGGATATTCCATTCTTTTTTACTCGCATTTATTTGTGGAGATAAAAAGAGCGTTAAAATTAAAAGTACAATAATAATACTCTGTTTACTATATATGCGTCTATTAATTTTCATACCATCACCTATGTACTAATAATGTACATATTCTCTTGTACATATTCTCTAATAGTAATAAAGATATATAAACCTCGCTCCGGCTCCAACACCACCTTTTCTTTTTAGCGGTCTCAGATATGGACATGATATACATATATAACCACAACCCTGTCGTCTATTACGTTTTCTCCAACCCCACATAGTTGCGTGGTAGTCATCCCACTCCCATTTTTTACCAGGAACGCCAATTAATCTTTGTAGTACCGCTGCAAATTCCTTCGATCCAGCCAAGAATTTAACAACAGGTTTACTACATCCTCTTTTACCTAATTTACACCCCATCCAGCAATGCATATATCTATCTTTATAACCTCTTTTCTTGGCTTGCATTTTGGCTTTACCACTCCAATCATATGCTTTTTTTATGCACCATGCATCTTTCCCCAACCATTTTCCACTCGGATCCCTTCTCCCCGTAGGATTGTTCCCAACATACGCATACAGATTCGCCCCGTCTCTCGCTGGATCGTTGCTCATGAACCTGGACTGCAATGCAGAGTACATCCTCGCTCTGTAGTAGTACAAGCCGCTCTCCTCGTCAAACCTGCGTCCAGAGAACTGATACGGATTGAACACCGTTTCATTCTTCACTAAAGATTCACCGAACGGACTGTATCTGTAGGTATTTACAACGGTTTCGTTCCTATCTATCACCTCTGTAACACTTCCTAAACCGTTTATCCGGAACGGGTTCCAGAACTCGAATGAATGCTTTGCATCCATATCGACATAGAGGTAGAAATACTTTACTCCGTCAACCGTAATAGATATCGGATGGTCAACGAAAATACTGCCCGCAGGACCGCATCCACTACAGCTCAATGCACCACTGGCGATCGGGTGCGTGTACCTCACTTTACGACCGCTTTCCCATATCTCGTAGTTAACGTTATAGCCATTTATCACGAACTGGTTCGGGTAAGTATTGTAATTGATATTTCAAATTAGAAAGGAATTAAATTAATGGTTATCCCTTTTTAATATTTTGTCACGTTTATTATATATATATGATATTAAAAAGAGGTTGGGTATGATAACAAAAAAGGACACCGGATAACTGCTAATTATAAGAAATATAACTCCTGTGGACAATGCAATTATTGATAAAATGGTAATAATTTTCCATGTCCATATTTCTTTTAACTTAAAACTTAAAAAAATGAATAAGCTTATAGTAAATAACATTATTATCCACAAAATTGTCTCAAGGACATACATGAAAATAAAATATTGTAGAAAGTTAAAAAGAAAATAGGTTAAAAAAAATCCTATAAAAATAAATATCGTAGAAAAAATTAAAGGAACTGTCTTTTTTATTTGTACATCTAACCTGTTTTCACTTTTATCTTTTAGCTTGAATGTAACGATTGCAATGGATAAAACAAGAATTAATACACTTGATATAAATGCTATTTCCTTTCCGGACTGTTGTAGTAAATTTTTTTCTCCTGATATTGCATATAAAATTCCATTTCTAGAAAGTGTATATATTGTTCCATCAGGTCCAATGACAGGTTTGGTTAGTGCGAGGGTTTGGGGATGTTTTAAAGCCCATCTTCCAGTTTCGGAAGTCCATCTAATAGTTCCATCGGAATAAAAAGAATATACTTTTCCATTAGAAGCACTTGTATATAAAAAACCATTGGAATCGATTGTAAATGAATGATCACCAATACTACTCATCTCTAAGGTATTTTTCCAAATAATAGCTCCATTAGTATTTAAAGAATATATATTACCGTTTTTGCAAGTAATGTAAATATATCCATCAGGGCCTATGGAAGGTGATGAATACAATTCACCATCTAAAGGAATAGACCATTTTTCCTTTCCATATCTGTCGATTGAATAAAGAGTTCCGTCTGAAGTTCCAATAAATATACTACCATTGTTAGTGATAGCAGGGCTTGAATAGATGCTATCTCCAGTTTCAAATCTCCATCTTTCAGTTCCATCAGAATTTATTGCATATAATCCATAATCTTCAGAACTAACATAAATAATACCATTGTTGTCAACTATAGGAGGGGATAAAATTGAAGCTCCAGCAAAAAAACTCCATTTTTCTGTTCCATTTTCATCAATAGAATAAAGATTTCCTGAGTTTGAGATAGTATAAACCGTAGAATTTTTATCAATGGCAGGAGAAGAGAAAACATCATCATTATTATTATAGCTCCATAGTTCATCTCCATTTTTATTTATTGCTATTAACTTTCCATTACCTTTTTTAGAAGATAAAGCCCAATCTCCACAACCTATATAAATGATTCCGTTCGAGTCTAATACTGGTGTAGATGTTATCTCAGAACCTACGTTATAACTCCATTTAAGACTTCCGTCTGGATTTATGGCATATAGATATTTTCCGGTTGTTCCAAAATAAATCGTACCATTTTTACTAATAGCAGGAGATGAAAACCAAATCTCATCATTAGTATCATATGTCCATGTTATTCCGCCATGATTGTTGGAAGTATCATATCCGGTAAATGATGTATAATGTAACGGATCATGTATAATTAAATTAGATTTTTCTAAAGGCAAAACTAATATTATAGACAGGGTAATAATAAGGCATATCATAGATGTTAAGTATTTCTTGTTCATTTAAACATCTTTAATTTTTTGATGATATATAAGATATGTTATTGCATATGAGTATACCTAGATCCTCCAGCTGAGCTTTCAGAAGATGACCTTGCTTCAACACAATCTATAATACAGTTATAATATTTATTTCCCTTTTTTGGATTATAAGAATAACCAATTAACTGTTGCCACCATGTAGGAGGATACCTATTTTGACATAATCCTATACATCCTTTTGATCCTGCTTTAATCAAAGCACGTGTTAATATTGTCTTAATACCAGCTCTACCTTCTAATTCAGTAGTCGGGGAACCTATTTTACGTGCTACCCACCTTTTCACTTTGAAAGTAGATTTTTTTCTTCTCCTACCACCACCTCCATTATAAGCTGCAACAGGTACAAACAAGTCACCACTCGGATCCCTTGCATTCGTTGGATTATTCCCCACGTACGCATACAGATTAGCCCCATCTCTCGCGGGGTCGTTGCTCATGAACCTTGACTGCAATGCAGAGTACATCCTCGCTCTGTAGTAGTATAAGCCACTCTCCTCGTCAAACCTGCGTCCAGTGAACTGATACGGATTGAACACGCTCTCGTTCTTCACCAAACTCTCACCGAACGGGCTATACCTGTACGTGTTAACAACGGTTTCGTTCCTATCTATCACCTCTGTAACACTTCCTAAACCGTCGTAGAGGTAGAAATATTTTACGCCGTCAACCGTAATAGATATCGGATGGTCAACGAAAATACTGCCCGCAGGACCGCATCCACTACAGCTCAGAGCTCCACTGGCGATCGGGTGCGTGTACCTGACGGTCGGGTGGTTGTGCTGGAATTGTAGAACAATTCCGCCTATCTTTGGAATTCCTACGGAATTCCGAAACATGTTACCGAATTCATAAACGACGTTCTGACCGTCATAAAGGTACTGAACGGACTCCCAGCTTTGGTTATCCCAACCTTCCAAATTGAAATCCGGGTAATTTATTGGAGTTGAGCCACTCTCGAAGTAGCTTGCGTGCCCGCATTCAGCCACGTACACCTTCGGATGGGTTCCATCTACTTTGTTAACGTCGCTCCAGCTCTTCTTATCGCCTCCGTAATGCTGTGAGTATCCTGCCTTCAACGGTGTTTCATCTTTATCTAGTATGATCTGTATCATCTCCCAATCTCCTTCGTGGTCAAAGATATGATCATTATACAGGTAAAAGAACCAGTACTGCACCACAATCCGATCATCCCTTGCAGTAGCCACCCGTGAGTACATGTTGTAGTTGTCTGGTTCTACTGCATCATCATCAA
>CAZHUM010000082.1:3189-6440 GCA_964535805.1 uncultured Thermoplasmata archaeon | reverse complement strand
CAGCACAGTTGTCTGTATTGTCAGAACCCGATCTGATACCCGATGGATTCCGGATATTGAACAGCACGGGATCTATTGTCAGTAGTGTATACGATGGAGAAACCGTCACCCTCGAAACACGGGTGAGGAATCAAGGCGGTGCTTCTACATCTACTATACCGGTTACATTCTATGTAGACCGGGGAGAAGCAAACGAAGAAGCGATCGGCACAATTTACGTTCCAGGACTCACTCCAGGCAGCACGAGTTCATACTACTCTACTACCTGGAAATCAGAGATGGTTACACCAGGCATGTCAGAGGACAGAAATATTACCGTGGTCGTTAACGAGCCCTATACGGTGACATCAGAGATAATAACCGGCAATAACGATGATAACCGCACGCTGGAAATCAAGAATCCCGCGGACCTATCCATCGACTCTAACGATATAGAATTCTCTACTGAAAAATCACAGATAAATGAAGAGGTCGAGATAACCGCTCTCGTTTACAACAACGGCGGTGAGAACGTGAACACTACAGTTACGTTCTTTGCTGGAGAGATGTCTGCTGCCAATATAATCGGAGAAGATTCGATAAGTGTAACAGCAGGGGACAGCACTCAAGCCAACATCTCGTGGACACCTGAATCAAGGGGTAATCACGAGATAACTGTTTATGTTGACTATTACGAAGATAACTATGAAACCTATTTAATCAACAACTTTGCAACAGTTCAAAAAGCAATATTCAGCACGGATTACAGATTCGATCTCATAGTCAACGATGCTAACACACCTCAATCCATAGGCACCTACAAATCTTCAGGATTCGTGCTTGTAGAAGAGGGCGGAGTCTTGAACATTGGTGGAAGCGAGAGCAGAGCTCAATTTGAGATGATACAAGATAAAGATAATAAATACAGTATCATCGTGAAGGACCAGGGAACATTATTCATAGATTATTCTATGTTGTATTCGGGTTACTATTTCAATGTGATTGTGATGGATGAAGGTGAATTGGTAATCAGAAATCAAAGCATGGTTTACGATATGATCTCCATAGAATCCATGGGTAATTCTACTGTTACAATAGATGAAACATCGGCAGAGGGCCCAGTGCATATAATGGGTGAGAATTTCTATTCATCAGAAAGCCAATATACATCAACGGACTTGTATATCTCCCCATCCTACATAGAATGTGTGAACGTAAGCTTCGCAGCCAATCTAGATGACTTCCACGATACAAAGGGTTCATTGACAGCAACGTCTACTAACTCAATCAGCATGACCGGCACATCCGAAATCGAGATATACCGGTGGTTGAGGATCACAACAGTCAGCAACGGTTCCATACCATTAAGCGGTGCTAAAGTAGGCGCATCGTCTACGAGCACTGACTACAGTGTATGGCGTGACACAAATTCACACGGAACGGCTTATCTTCGGTTATTAACTGATGTGTTAACAAGCACGGAAAGTACTTTCGTAGGTAATTACGAGATAAAAGCATTTTACGAAGAGGAAACTGATAATTATTCAGCGAACCCCGAATCCTATGCCGCACCCAATTATCCATCTACTACCTATGAACAGTCCATGACCATGAGATTCGAAGATCTGTGGATACCCGATCTATCGATCACGGATTCCGATGTTTCCACCGATATAAGTGAAGTGACCATGGGTGACTCAATCACTATCACTGCAAATATAATGAACGAGGGGCAGGTTAACGCTGAAGATATAAACGTGTACTTCTATCTTGTACAAGAGGGTGAGGATTTACTGTTGGGCACCTCTACCCAATCAATGATACCCTCTTTGGATAATCGAACGGTTGAATTTGCATGGATATCTACTATGGATGACGATACACTCAAGGAAGAAAATAAAACAGTCATGGTAATAGTGGACCCGGATATCCAACCCCTCAATGATGCTAATGTAGCTAATAATGATGCGAAAACAAATTTCATAGTGAAATCACCACCTAAATTAGAATTTTTATCCGAAGATATAAGAGTATGGATGTCTGGAAAGACAGTAGTTAACAATACTGTGATGGAGATGGACGAGGCATCGATCAGCATCAATATGATGAATACCGGAGGTACTTACGTTAACAACGCATCGATCACCCTGATCATAGATGGCGAGGTAATCAACAGAAGAACAGTAGACTTGCCGTTGGATAAAACTATCAACTACACGTATGAATGGTTAGCAGACGAAACCGGTACACTACCCATATCTATATGGTTCAATTCATCCGCTGAGGATCCAGAATATTCGGAAAATATATCATCTCAAATAGAAGTAGAACAGATGACACCACGCTTTACTGGTGTTAATATCCCAACGGGCAAACAACAATCAGGTGAATTCATCTACGTGACCGGTTATCTCTTGAGAGGTATTGATAACAAGCCAATACAGGGCATGAGTGTCACCGCTTATATCGTTGATGAGGACGGAAACCCGGTAACGGCGGATCAAGAAACAGCTACCACCAATGCAGATGGCGAATTCCAACTGCAGTTGGTAACACCCGAAGAAGCGGGAACTTATCGTGTTACATTGGAAGCGGAGCATGCGAGCGGTGCTACACAAACGACTTCACAGTCATTTGACGTTGAAGGAACTACTACTGGTTTGCCGTGGTGGTTGATATTGATCGCGATTCTTGGTGCCGTCGGTGCCGTAGGCGGAGTAATCTTCTATCTCAAGTGGAAAGGAGCCGGCGAGTGGGTCGAGTGCGGCGAGTGCGGCGCGACGATACAAGCGGATTCAAAGGTGTGCCCCAAGTGCGGTACTGAATTCGAGATGAACACCGTCAAATGTAGCGAATGCGGTGAATGGATATCCATGGAGTCCAAGGAATGTCCACACTGCGGTGCAGAATTCATAACCACGGGAAAAGAGATTCAACAGTACGGAGAGGCCATGGAGAAACAATACGAGAAATACGTGGATAAATTTAGAAATAGAGCCAAATCGAAATGGGGCGAAAACTTCACAGAAGACAAGTTCATCGACTGGTGGAGAAGACAACCTTCCTATATGACATACGACCAATGGTTGGAAAAGGAAGAAGCGAAACGAAGAGAAGGCGGCATCGAGTGTCTTGAGTGTGGAACGTTGAACAGTGCTGATGCAGCGATCTGTCAGAAATGTGGTACTTCACTCATCAAAGTAGAAAGACCGGTACAGAGAACATTGCGAAATCAAGAAGCAGAGGAAGAAGAGAAAGAAGAGAAAGAAGAG
>CAZHUM010000082.1:0-3089 GCA_964535805.1 uncultured Thermoplasmata archaeon | reverse complement strand
GTTCTATCTCCTAGATTGATAATCACACGATTATTGGTTATGGTCATATCGGAACTTCTTATATCCGTTTCATTCCTGAGCCATCCTGACCATGCCTTGGTGTACTTTGTGGATATCGTTATACTGAAATCTTCTATCTCGTACTCTGTACTGTTCTGGAAGGTCCTTCTAGTATTGCTCCAAAGCTCAGTAGACACGCCGACAGAGCCGGCTCCCATCACCCTTCTCTCATCCGCTATCATATCTATGATGGTAAGGGAAACAGAGTATTTACCATCTGAATGCTTTTCGATTCTTAGGGGTGGGGCGCCTCTGATTATAGAACCGGCATCCTGTTCCAAGATTATCGCGCCGTTCTCGTATATGACGGTCTGAGGTTCGAAATAGCGGTTATTTACGTCTAAAGATATGTTACCTTGACCTGAGAGGGACCAATCAACATCGTTCCTTGTAGAATTATCGGAGTAATTTTGGAAGAAATCTAGCTGTAGCCCACCGAAATTAGGTTTAACACTGAGGAGTCCCGTTGTTTGACTAGCGAAAAGTGGAACACCTTCGGAACCGAGTTTCACTGTGGAGAAGAGCGGGTAATCCGTGTGGTCGTTCATTATCAAGTTATCTATGTTACCTTTGAGATATGAGAATTGAGACAGAGATTCATCCATGTGGTAGGCTTCTTTGTCTTCCATCCACACGGGTACGTACTGCTGAGATATCATGGAGAGTAAGCTCAAAAAGATCAATAGGGCCATAATAGTACCTACTGTGGTAGCTACTCCTTCGTCAGAATCGTTTATCCTTCTACGTGCCCGCATCTTTTTTAGTAGGGTATTTCTTTTAATACTATCTACCTCCCTCTTCTTCTAAATATTCTCTTACCGTGTCCATTACGGAATCCTTGTCTCTGTAATAGGATGAAGTTATATCAGCGAAATCTTTGTAGTTAGTTATCTCCTTCTTATCCATGTAATCCAACACCATCTTTCTTCTTTTTACTTCTCTCTCCATCTCTCTCGAAGTCCAATTCTTGGATTGTGCCACTTTGGAATATACATAACTGTGGCCGGAGTAGTTGAAAGAATCGTCCGCAGGATTCCATTTGTATGCGTTGTTAGTGATGAGTTCGTTAGTATCTGGGTCCACTCCAACGATCTCCGTTATAGCTTTGATCCTCCTGGTCATCTTGGTCCCGACTTTAACTTTGGCTTGAAGTAATACAATATCCAAAGCACTTACCAACGCCCTTGGTAGATTGATCGGGTCGTTTTCCATCCTGTTCACCATGGTTTGTACATTCTCTGCGTGGAAAGTAGTGTATGCTGCCTTCCCGGTTGCCATGGCTTGGAAAACGACGAAAGCCTCTTCACCTCTTACCTCACCGACCATCATGTACTGAGGTCTTTGTCTTAAGGCGGCTTGAAGAAGCTGGAACATGTCTATCTCCCCTGCTTTCTTACCTGTATCATCAGTTTCCCCGAAACCACTGCGTGTAAGAAGTGGAACCCAATTATCGTGGGGCAGATTCAACTCTCGTGTATCTTCGATACTCACGATCTTCATCTGTGGAGGTATGAAAAGCAGTATGGCGTTGAGTGTGGTGGTCTTTCCAGATGCTGTACCACCGCATATGAGCATGGACTGTCCGTTTTCTATGGCTATCCATGCGTATGCCATCATCTCTGGATTGAAGGTCTTGAAATGTATCAGATTGATAGGTGTGTAGGGTTCTTCCTCGAATTTTCTGATGGTGAATGAGGATCCTCTCTGTGTTACGTGTGTGCCCAATGTTTCCTGAAGCCTCGACCCGTCAGGCATTGTAGCATCAAGCATGGGGTCTGCAATCGATATGTGTTTACCGCTCCTCTGGGCGATCCAAACCACGAAATTATCCAACTCTTCTTCCTTGTTGAATACGACGTTGGACTTCATAGAGCCGTACTTTCTGTGGAAAACGTAGATTGGTACACCAACGCCGTCACACGAGATATCTTCTGGATCCACGTCCTTCATGATAACTTCTATGGGTCCGAAGCCTAAAAAGTCTCTTTTAACGTAGTATTGGATCCTCTTTTCAGATGCCGGTCTCAGTCGGACTTCCATATCACTCAAGATCTCACGGACTTTGTGTTGTAGATATTCTTCTTTTTTCTCTTCCACCTCTATATCTACGAGTTCTACGGATTCAACCAGCTTAGTTTTTACCGTTTCTAGTATGACTTCTTCATCCTCGTCAAGGTCCGGCTCTATAACTTCGTAAGTGTATTCATTTGTTTTGTTGTCGTACCTGATCCTCACATAAGAGTAAGGCTCATTGACGGGATTGATCTCGATCTCTTTTACCCCTTCCTCGACTATCTTAGGTATCTTGGTGATATCATCGCTTCCTTTCTTTTTCGAAGAAGACATATAGACTTTTTTTGGTACCTTATCGCCTGGTGCAAGAATTTTTCCTTTTATCTTTTCACTTATCGATGCCATTTTTATTCACCCCATAAGCGACATACCGCCGAACAGGATCCTCAAAGCAACAAATCCCATGAGCGTCAATATGAAGCTGTGCCTCATACCGCTGGCTATCTTCCCCGTTTGAAGGACACCAGCTACGATCCCATCACCCACGCTGTGGGCGAAAACAGAAAGAGTGAATATGAATTTGATCGTCGGTATATTCTCAGCTTTGATCTCTGCTCCGCCGGCACCACCGGTTGTTTCGATGGCACTCTCTTCCATCTGAGCACCCGCTTCAGCCATCTGGGCTAAGAACTGGGTGTTAAGAATAATAATTACAACGATGAAAACCGCGAATGATATGTAAATAACCGCAAGATACGAGGTCATAGCGATCTTCTGCTCGTCCTCCGACAGGTGAACTTCCTTCGTATCGTGAGAAACCATGGCGAGAACGTCAGCCACGTTGCCTCCTGCATCGTTGGCTTTGACGATGATAGCTACAACCCTGTTCACCAGCGGCGTGTCTACACGCTCGGTGAAGTTCCCCAGCGCTTGTGAAGCTGGTACACCCCAATATATCTGGCCGGCCATCTTTTCGATCTCCGGGGTCAGTTTTCCATACCTACCTGAAGCCGATA
>CAZHUM010000081.1:0-6541 GCA_964535805.1 uncultured Thermoplasmata archaeon | reverse complement strand
TTCATCTTTACCACGATTTAAGATTCCTTTCAACAATCTAATATTTAAGAAAATTGGTAAAAAGTGGAAAAGGTTTTAGGAAGTTTCTTCCCCCTTGTTTAACCCCAAAGACCGTAGAAGGCTCGGGACGGGGACACGTCGTATGAGTTTCGCGGGTTTCTTTTCATCTTATCACTGATATACCAACAGGAAGGGATGTATTTATAAATAATTGAATATAATAATTGATAACTGCAAAACGGGATAGGATTACTGCAACTCTAAAGTTGAAGAGCCTGTTCGATCAATAAACTAGATCTCTATCCAGCAGTTTGACTCCCTCTCCATCGACCACGGACCCCACTGTCTTCCCACCGCAGAACTCCGCTATCTCATCCGCTTCTTCCCCCGAGACCACCATGCAGTACCCCATCCCCATGTTGAAGGTCTGGTACATCTCCCTATCGGATATATTTCCTTCTTTTTGGAGGAAGTCGAATATGGGCTGCGGCTTCAACGGATCATCAAGAAAATATCCGTGATCTCCATTGATCCTCTTGATGTTCCTGAGTCCACCTCCAGTGATATTCGCCATCCCCTTGATGTGGAATTTTTTTACCGCTTCCAAGACCGTTTTGACATATATCGTCGTAGGCTCAAGGAGTGCTTCTCCCAGCACTCCGAAATCCAATTCATCCTGATAATCGTATCCGGAGATTTCTACTACCTTTCGAGCAAGGGTAAAGCCGTTGGAATGGACACCTGAACTGGGCAGACCGATGATCTTGTCGCCTTCTTTCACTTCGCTCCCGTCGATTATGTCCTTTTTCTTTATGAAACCCAATGCCGTTCCAGCTAGATCAAAGCCTTTGACTATATCTCCCAAAGTGGCAGTTTCTCCACCGATAAGCGTCATGTTGGACAACTCAGCCCCCTTTTCCAAACCCTTTGCGATCTCTTTCATCAGTTCTGGATCTGGCTCGTCAACCGCCAGATAATCGACGAAGGCAAGCGGTTCCGCTCCGTGACATATGGTATCGTTCACGTTCATGGCGATGCAGTCGATACCCACGGTGTCCCATTTTTTCATCTCATCTGCCACCAAGAGCTTCGTTCCCACGCCGTCGGTGCACAGGGTCAAAGCATACTCACCGAAATCAACCAATCCAGTAAAATCACTTTTCAACGGTGCACCGAACCCTTTCCTTGCAAAAGAAACGATATCCTTGAGAGCTGTGATGGCTTCCTCCTCTTTATCGATGTCGACGCCAGCATCCTTATAGCTTAAACCTTCCATATCAAGAGATAGAGGTCAGTTATTTATTAATTTTGAGATGTTTCAATCACAATTTTCTAATATGTCCCTTCTTTATGTAAGCCTAGATGAACATAATCGGGATTAACGACTACTTGGGAAGCTCCGAATACCTCGAAGCACTAAGGGATGTCGTCGATGCAGGCGACTACGACGTCTTCGTTTTCACTGGAGGGCTAACAAAAGGAGAGAAACACCTCGAAGAACTCCAAAGTGCAGAGAAAGAAGGGAGAGAACCACAAAAGAACAAAGAAGTACTGGATCTGGAAAGAAAAGAGAAGAAAAGGGAGCTAGAGAATTTCCTGAACTTTCTGATCGATCTGGATATCCCGGTCATGTTGGTCCCGGGTAAGAACGATATCCCCTTTCGCATGTACCAACTCGTTTTAGAAGAATATGAGGACTATCCTTTCCTACATCCCATCCATCTTAAATTCGTAAAACTAGGCGGACTGATATTCAGCGGGTGCGGGGGGAGGATCGGAGACAGGAACGAAGATTTCTTTGAATTGGAGATCTACAAAGAAGACGTGATACAGAGGATGAAGAACCTGAGAACATTCCGCCAGGAGAAAATCCTCCTTTTCCACAACCCACCGGTTTACCCAGGAACAGAGGAACCTAAAGAGGGTTCACCTTATGTAAACCAGATAATAGAGATGGTCAACCCAAAGATAGTTTTCTACGGTATGATAGACCCCGCAAGTGGCATGAAGATAATAGACGACACGGTCGCCATAAATCCCGGTCCCTTTACTGAAGGCAACTATGTAGAGGTCAATACCACCACCATGAAGGTCGATTTCAAGAAACTGGAGGAATGAAGATGTCAATGAGATTTTTCGTCGATAATTTTGATAAAATAGTAATAGACGAAAAAGTATCCGTGGATTACAGGGTGACCGAGGAGGCTAAAAGACATCCTGAAGAACCGGTCTATTTCACCCACTTCCCAGGAGGTAAATTGATAGTCAACCTATGGTCCACTAGAGAGAGGCTGGGTAGAGCATTAGGGGTGGAGAAGGACGAGATAATAGATGTCTTAGCAGATGCAACCGATGACCCGGTCGAACCGAGGATAATAGACGATCCTCCTGCACTTAAAAACAGGCTGGATGATTTCGACCTCAGGGAACTACCCATCCCAAAATACTATCCGGGGGACGGCGGGAGATACATCACATCCGGGATTGTTTTTTCCGAGTACGGTGGGGCGAGGAACATGTCCTATCACCGTTCCATGCTCATAGGCAAAGATCGTTTTGCTATAAGGATAGTTAAAAGAGACCTATTCAAGATGTACACGAGGGCTATGAATAAAGGTGAGGATCTACCGGTCGTTATGGCGGTTGGCTTGTGCCCCCCTCTTCTCTTAGCGGGTTCTACATCGGTTGAATTCGATCGCGACGAGCTGGAGATAGCGAGTGCGATAAGGCAAAAAGCGAGTGGAGATGCCGTAGAGGCTGCAAAATTAGATAACGGCCAGCTCGTACCCGCACATTCCGAGTACTTGCTTCAGGGGAGGATCACGGGAGAGATGGTAAACGAAGCTCCCTTCGTGGATATCACGGGTACGTACGACCACGTTAGGCAGCAGCCCGTGTTCGAGGTAGACAAGGTCTATCACAAAGACGACCCCATATTCCATGCACTCCTGCCAGGTGGTTATGAACATTATCTTTTGATGGGCCTACCGCGAGAAGCTATAATCAAGAGGAACCTTGGAAAAGACTTGGACGTGAAAGATGTCAGATTGACGGAAGGAGGATGCTGTTGGCTTCACGGAGTGGCATCCATCAACAAGAAGAACCCCGACGATGGAAAGAAGGCAATAAACATCGCACTTAACGCACATAGATCCATGAAAAGGGTCATAATCGTCGACTCAGATATCGACATCCACGATGACAGGCAGGTAGAGTGGGCCGTGGCGACAAGATTCCAAGAAGATAAAGACATGGTCACTAGGGAAGAAAAGGGAAGCTCGTTAGACCCCAGTGCCGACGAAAACTGTATAACGATGAAATACGGCTTAGATGCCACAAAACCCTTCGAAGATGAAAAATTCGAGAGAGCCTTTTTGGACTGATCAGATGAATAAAGAATCGGAAATACGTTATCCGTACAAATTCGATCCAGAGAAGAGAAAATTGGCGAAGATATACTCCAAACAGAAGCTTTATACCGGCGTACTCCAGGGGATAATTCTCCCTCTCATAGCTTTGTTGTTGATATATTACCTTAGAGTATCACACTGGTTGGAAGCATTTATTTTTGACTCAATATCTGGAACGGCTCTAGACCACTATTGGCTCGGAGTCGCCTTGTTCGTCGCTCTGTTCATCAGCATAGTTTTCCTAGTCGGATTCCCCGTATCTTACTACTCAGGATATATCCTAGAGCACCGCTACGAGCTCAGCAATCAAACCTTATTCCAGTGGTTGAAAGATCAGCTGAAATCATTTTTGATATCTGTACTGATATCCACGCCCATCATCACAGGTGTTTTCTATCTCGGTAGTACTTATCCAGAGATGTGGTGGCTCTACGCAGGGATAATAGCTTTCGTTCTATTAGGTGTACTATCCAATATATCCCACCTGATACTGCTGCCGTTGTTCTTCGAAACCGAGGAATTGGAGGACGAAGGGCTAACGGAGGAGCTTATCCATATCGCCGAGGAGAACGGGGTACCCGAGGTAGAGAAAGTAATCGAGGTGAAAGCCGGTGAGAAGACGGAAAAAGCGAACGCAGCCTTCGCCGGCATGGGGAAGACAAAAAGGATCTACCTTTTCGACAATCTACTGAACAAGTTCCATAAAGATGAGATCAAAGGCGTGGTAGCCCACGAGATGGGTCACTACGTGAACAAAGACGTATTGAGATATATAGTTCTACAAGCCCTGTTGATCTTCCCGATATTTTACTTCTCAGGGTGGGCGTTGGAATTCTGGGGCGGGTTCAACAGCATCGCCAATCTCCCTATTTTCATACTCGTCTTGTTCGGTCTTTACAGTTTGATAGATCCTCTGATGTTAGCGTACAGCAGACACCGCGAGAGAGAGGCAGATAAATTCGCACTGGCTGTGGTCAAGGATCGAACAGCCATGATATCTACGTTCAAAAGATTATCCGATATAGCCCTTTCAGAAGTTTCTCCGAGTAAATTGATAGAGGTTATGTTTTACTCTCACCCAGCTCCAAAGAAAAGGATCCAGATGGCGAAAGAGATTTCATCTGAACAACTAGATACTGAGCATTAACTCCTGGTGTTTTCTTCTCTGGTAGTAAGCCCCATAGGCGATTGCTATCAACCCCATGTACCAAAATAATCTCAACGGAGTCCCATCGTATGTCATCCCGTACTGCCTGGCGAGAGGATTGAATATATCACCCATACTGATCAGGACCAATCCCACTGAGATTATGTACCAACCCTTGGATTGTACGGTCTGTATTATGAGTAAGCCCATCAATAGGAAAAGAATCTCTGTCACGGAAAAAACGACTGAAGCGTTATCATCCAGAGTGAATCCGGACTCGACGGCGGGTTTCACTGCCGAAACGAGGACTAGGAGTATGAAACTCAAGATGCATATGGATGTAACAGTTTTCTCGGCAGTATCCAAATCGATACCGGCAAAAGAAAGCTTGATCCATAGTCCATAAATTATTATCGGTATGGATGCGAATCGAAGTATAAAATATATGGCGGTATAATGTAGCGAGGCAAGTATATTAGCAGCTAGCACTGTTATTAGCCCGATCGATATGATAGTCCAAACCCTACCTTCATCACTGTGTACACCGTAAAATCTAGCGTTGATAACAAAGAAAATTATCGCGATAGATATCGAGAGGGCACCACTAACGGAATCGATCAATCCACCGTAACCTACGAACGGAACCAATGAAAAAAGCAGGATGATGAGCACTGCTGAAATAGGAAATAGAAATCCTACTTTTTCCTCTTTTTCCAGGTCGTGTGTTTCCGTGTTCATTTTACCCCTATTTAATCTTATATGGCTATATACTTCAGATGTTCCTTCCTCTGGTAGAAGGCTCCGAAAGCCGCCACTAACAATCCCAGATACCAGAACAATCTGATAGGCGAGCCGGGATATATCAAACCGAAGTTCTCTGCCAGAGGATGGAAGATATCACCCATGCTGATAAGGATCAATCCGATGGAGATAAAGTACCAACCCTTGGCTCGTATGGTTTGAATTATAAAGATAGATACCATCAGAGCGATTATCTCCGCTAGTGCGTAAAAAGCGTAGGCATCCGTGACATAATCAAATTCACCGTCCAAAACAGGTAATACGGATGAAACGAAGATGAGAAGTATCCATCCCACGAAGGTTATAGCGGAAACAGTTTTTTGGCTGAGGGTGAGGTCCATACCGGTGAACCATAATTTAACACCGAGACCCGCTGTCATTATGGGTATCGAAACAAATCTAAATATAAAGTACAAAAAACCGTAGTCAAAAGCATCCAACAAACTCGCAAGCAATATTAAGATCACCGACACCGAAAGAAGCAGCCATGCCCATCCTTCTTTACTTTTCAATCCGTACAATTGATACGTATGTAAAAAAGAAGCTATAGCCACGAATATAGCTACCGCAGCTATCACATGATCGATGAGGTCAGCGTATCCTAGGAAGGGTATAAGAGCGAATGATATCAAAAAAAGAGCAGCCAAAAATACATACATGTTCTCTATGGCATGGGAAGACACTAGGTCATCCATTTTGATGTTTAATAGATCTTTTCGCATCAATGCCCCTCCACTCTCTTCAACTTATCCATAGTCTCTTTTCTCCATTTTCTCGCCTTCTTCTTAGAGATAAAATCGTAAAGAGACGGAACTATGTGATTATCCAGAGCCTTTCTCATCTGGTTTACAGTAACATCGTCGGGAGTAGCTCCCTGCTGATAGACTGCTTTTTTTGTGATCCCGATGGATAGGATATCCCCTACAAAGTCCAATTCCTCGACCACGGTTTGAAACACTTTATTAGGCATTTGACCACTTTTTTAAAATTCTATTTGATAAATTGGATGGCAATATAAATATCTTACTTGGTGTTATCATTAGCCATAGAACTTTATTTTAAGAAACGAAAATGATAAATAACAACTTCGATTTCGAGGTACTCGTTCAGTACATACGTCTGGACAAAGAACTGTGAAAACCCTCTTCCCAATAAACATGCACCCGACTTAGCTTAGACTGGC
>CAZHUM010000080.1:0-7128 GCA_964535805.1 uncultured Thermoplasmata archaeon | reverse complement strand
ACCCTGTATTTGGCTATGAACCATCCCTGATCGTACTTGCATTCGTCTGATAGTAAGATTTCCACCTTGTCATCATCTACGTCTACCTTGAAATCAGCGTCTCTGTAATCCTTCAGGAGTATAAATTGCACCTTCTCCTCCGGACTCTCCGGTTTTTCAGTTATCTTGTAATCGTATCTCAGAGTCTTACCGGCTAGTGGATGATTGAAATCTACCCTTACCCTTCCGGAAGTGACCCTGATTATCGTTCCCCTCCTGTTGTCCATCTTGACTTCGTTTCCGACCACGGGGTCGATGTCCTTCCTCTGAAGCTCTCTCTTACCGAAGAGCTCCATCTTCTCCATGTCTCTCTGGCCTACGCCTTCTTCGGGGGGTACTTCCACGGTATTTTCTTCCCCGATCTCGGCTTCCTTCAGAGAGTTCTCGAAACCCTCCATGAGCTCACCGCTGCCGATTATCACGGGTCTTGGACCGTAAAAACCGTCTTCATCAAAGATTTCGTGTTCTTTGGCTTTCTCTTCATCCGTTGTATTGAATATTATCTCCTCTCCATCCTCTTCGTCGGGCAATATCCATACATCGTATTCTACGTACACAAGGTCTCCTTCTTCCATTTAGGGCACCAAAGCTTGAAAAATGTAGGTCCTTATTAAGCGTTTTGTATGGTTTCATCCGTTAAACTTATCCGTGAGAACATTCTAGCAGGAAAGGATGGATTTCAAGATCACACCTATACTGGACTCCAACAAGATAATCGACAAAGCGTTCAGGAGAGCAGCAAAAAAGGAGAAGACCGGTAAGAACAGGTTGGAAACGGTCAAAAAAACCACGATGGTCAAGCTGAAGACCTGTTCCAAAGTGATCGAATCCACACTTAAAAGGTACGAAAGGGAGTTCCCATCCTTCGAGCATCTACCGGAGTTCTACAGGGAGATCATCGACATAACTCTGGATATCGACAAACTAAAGCACAGCTTGGGCGCTATGAATTGGGCCAGGCGGAACACAAAGAGGAACTTCATGGAGTCCGTAAGAAAAGTCGCCAAGATGAGCGACCCACAGGAGATCACCAAAGAGAGGAAGCACGCCTACGGCCGGGCTTCTTCTTTCATGAATCAGATATCCGAAGAACTAGAATTTTTAGAAGATGCCAGGAAGAAACTTAACTCTCTGCCTGACATCAGGACCGATATACCGACCGCTGTCGTCGCTGGTTATCCCAATGTGGGTAAATCCCTTCTGGTCTCAAAGATATCCAGCGGCAAGCCCAAAATCGCTAGATACCCGTTCACCACCCAGGAAGTCGGGATAGGCCACTTCTTCGTAGACGGTATCAAATGCCAGCTGATCGACACCCCTGGACTACTGGACAGACCGACGGAGGAGAGGAACGAGATAGAGATGCAGGCTGTGAAGGCGCTGGAGAGCCTGGCCGATCTGATAATCTTCTTGTACGACCCCACAGGGACATGCGGTTATCCCATGGAAAAACAGGTGAACTTGCACAGGGAGATCAAAGAAACATTTTCAAACGTCAAGATCATCGTTGTTCACAATAAATTGGACTTGATCGAAGAGCAAAAGGAGGGTTTATATATCTCTGCGCTCGAAGAAAACAACCTGGATGCCCTGGAAGACCTGCTGGGAAAAGAAATAAAACTTATATATAAGTCCAAGAATTCTATAACTGATGTTCGTTAAATTGGTGGACTATATATCGTTCACGTTCAACCTTTCGAACAGTAACTCAGATTTTATCGTAGGGTCTGGCAAGGGTAAGTTATACCTCGCAGACGACAGTGTTTTAGTGTCCGACGGTGACAGATGGTACTGCCTACCGATAGATAAAATAAACGACATCGAAAGATTCGACGGTGAGAACTCTGGCATAGAATTCAAGATACCGGGAATGAAAGTTAGAGTCAACGGACATAACAGAGGACCCCTTTGGGCTCTCAGGCATTTTTTACTCCCTTCTATAAGATGATCATGATCAGTATGTAAAGCATCACAGAGGCTATCAAACTAGATGTTATTATCGGCATAGTCGGTATCTTCTCCGAACCCGCCTGCTGGTAGAGGTACTCCAATTTTTTCCTGAAGAAAAGTACCATAGCCAAGAAAAGTAACATAACTAGGATCACCAATAGAAAACTCAATATCGAGATAGACACCAATAATGCTATCTTATCATCCTTCACCATGAAGTCAAAATAGGACATGTAACAACATGACGCTGCGACGCCGACCAGCCCCCATTTGAGTACCATCTCCATGATACTATAGGGCTGGTAAGCTGCATCGTGTACAAAAAGAACCAAAAGAAACAGGATCCAAAGAAGTGACATGTCACTCCTGCTGGACCAGTTCATCATCTCGGAAAGTGTTTTTACGGTGAATGCACCGACGAGAAATAAGAGGATATAGATCTGGGTATCCAAAAACAAGATGTCGGTCATTCAACCGACCCCTCATCTCTCTGTCTTCCTTTTAGATGGCCTGGACCGTTCCGCTCCCTTTCCCTTCTTCCTCAATCCTCTGGATTTCTTACCGGATGATGTAAGACCTCTGAACGCTCTTCCTTTCTTGTTCGATTCGCAGATCCAGTTTATCTTATCATCGTTCTTGATCACTGGATGATGAGGATCTACCATGATGATCTCGAAGTATTTGTGTCGACCGTCTTCTGCTACCCAGTATGAGTTCAGCACCCTCAAATTGGGATATTTCTTAGAGGTCCTCTCTTCAGCTATCCTCTGGAGGTTCTTCCTAGGTGTAAGTTTTTTGAATCCCATCCTTGTCGGTCCACGTCCACCTTTGGGTCTGGAACTTCGTCTTCCACCCCTTCGGATCTTACTCCTGACCATGACGTAGCCCTGCTTGGCTTTGTAACCCAGCTTTCGAGCTTTATCTAATCTGGTGGGTCTTTCGATCCGTTTGAAATTATCGTCCCTTCTCCATTCCTTGAGTCTTTCCTGCCTGAGCTCCCTGACATAGCCTTCGTCGGGTTTCTTCCAAGCGTCCTCTATGTACTTGTACATACTGCGCTTTTCTTTGAACCCTTCTTCAGAACCCTCTTCCTCGAACTCTAAATCTGCTTCTTCTACTTCTTCCTCGACCTTCTCCTCGAGTTCTTCTTTTTCTTCCTTATCTTCCGTTTCTTCGTCTGCCATTGTGACACTTCCATTTGTTTTTGGATTCACCCACTCGGGCACACATCCTGCGGGTATTATATCCCGCTCCTTGATTCTTGTTTAAAAGCGTGGTGTATATATTTGTTTTGGACTGATGCCGCTATGGTTCAAAAATTTTTAAAGGGTTAATTTTTAATACCCCCCTAATCATGAACACACAACAGAATCACATTAAAAGGTGTAAATAATGAAAGTATTCAGAGCGACTGGCACATTTAAGATGGGTAGGAGATGGCAGAGCTTTTCCAAAGAAGTGACCGGAGAAGATGAAGATGCGGTCAAAGAAAAAGTGCTCTCCATCTTCGGTAGTAAGCATAGAGTCAAAAGGACTAATATCAAGATCAATAACATCGAAGAGATACCAGAAGAGGACGTAGAAGACATGGTCTTACAGGGTATCTTGGAAGAGGAGGAATAAGATATGACCAGCGAACAAGAACTAAGAGAGAAAGTGGGAAGACTAGAAGTGATAGAATCACAGATAGAAGTGATCGAGGAGCAGATAGGGTACATAAATCAGCTGATAAAGGACCATAATGAAGCAATGGAGACCTTCGAGAAATACTCCCAAGAGGAAGAGGGGTCAGAGATGATCGTCCCCGTCGGAGCTAATTCACGCATATACTGCACAGTCGGTAACACAGATAAAGTGTTGATCGGACTAGGAGCGGATATCTCAGCGGAAACTGATGTAGAAAAAGCTACCGAGGTCTTGGAGAAAAGAAAGAAGGAGCTGACCTCGAACAGATCCGAGATGGAGAACAACCTCACCAAGCTGAACACGGAATATCAGAAACTCGAAAGCGAGGTAAGGGAGGAGTACCAAGAATTACAGAGCCAAGCCGTGCAGGGCTGATGCTTTTTAGGGTGGATGTGAAAGTACTATGTTCGAGAAATTAAAAGAGAAGATTGCAAATATTGCAAAGTCTAGAAAAAAGGAGATCGAAGGATCTCCAGAGGAGGTATTCACCGAAGGGTGGGGGTCAAAGATTAAAGACAGTAAGCTAGACGATATACTTTGGGAACTCAAAGTAGCTCTTCTAGAGGGTGACGTTGCTTTACCCATAGCGGAAGAGATCGTCGACAACGTGAGAAAACATCTAGTCGGAAAAAAGATCGAAAGGGGTTACGATATAGAGGACGTTATCGAATCCAGCTTAAGAGAAGCTGTAAAGTCCGCTCTTGAAGTAGAACCTGTAGATTTCGACGATTTCGTAAAGAAAACTGAAAAACCGGTTAAGGTCATGTTCGTAGGAGTGAACGGCACGGGTAAAACGACCACCATAGCTAAGATCGCACACAGATTACAGAAGAAAGGATACAAGTGTGTGCTGGCGGCTGCGGATACATTCAGAGCAGGAGCCCAAGAACAGCTCCAAAAACACGGGGATCGGTTGGGAGTAAAAGTGATCAAACACTCCAAAGGAAGCGACCCTGCTGCTGTTGGATACGATGCGGTTGAACACGCACGAGCGAGACACAAGGACGTCGTCTTGATCGACACCGCCGGCAGGATGCAGACCAACAAGAACCTCATGGACGAGATGGAAAAGATCAAGCGGGTCGTGGAACCCGACATGATAGTGTTCGTGGGAGATGCCTTGGCCGGGAACGATGCGGTGGACCAAGCCGAGAAATTCGACGAAAGTGTCGGTATCGACGTAGCCGTTCTGACTAAAATCGACGCCGATGCCAAGGGCGGAAGTGCTTTATCAATAGGACACGCCGTGGGAAAACCTATCATATTTGTCGGAACCGGCGAGGCTTACGAAAAACTAGAAGAATTCGATCCAAAATGGATGACGGAAAGATTATTTGGAGAGTGATAAACTGAATTGGAAGAAACATATCAGTAAAGGGCGTTTAATTGACTTTCCCGCCCTTCAGATGTTGATCACATCGATAAAAAACAACGTGGGTCATCTTATTGTAAAGTCAAAACCTGAAGATGGAGGAGAAGGCCCAGTAGATAAATTGATCTCGATAGGGAGCACCCCTTCGAATTATGATATAAACATAATAGCGGATAAGAACGATATATTGAACAATTTGACGGCTGCGATGTGCAGGAGTGGACTGCTTAGACCGTACAACATAGACGGGGTTTCTAAGAAGCTGATGGGCACTGAGGACTTGATTCTCGGTTTGGATACGAACATGCTGTACAACTGTGTCATATCAGAGCATCTCTTGAACTCATTGGAGAGGATGAATCCATACTCTTACTCATCCATGCCGAAATGGCTTCTGTTGGCCGTACCAGGCGTTGTGATGAAGGAGATCGAGAACGCTGCGAATCACAAGAAAAAAGGTAGACTCACTCATATCGGGAGGCTTGGTTTCAGAGCGCTCCAAGAGATGATGGTACTACAGGAGAACAAAGGTAACACCGGTCATACGGTATTGGTCATCGGAACGACCAATCCACAACAGCTAAGGTACACTGACGACGAAAGTTCGAGATTAGAGAACGCTGATTCGCTGATACGAGATCAATTCAGAAATTTTATCAGGGAAATGGATGTCAGGAAAGGAACTTATTTCCTGACCATGGACAAAACCAACGCATCCCTGGGTAGAGCTGAAGGGCTAAACGCCATAAGGGTACAGCATCCCAAGATGTTGAGAAGCGGATACGACCTGCATCAGCTCAAAGGAGATACCATACTCCTCGCGAGGATATTGTATGAAATAGCTGTGGAATTCGGTATGATAGAGATCTCTTGGAAAGAGCACGGTAGACTACACTACTTGGAATTGGATTCGGGCTGGCAGTGGAAGAACATGGGGCATTGGGAGAACTGGCAGCTGCTGTGCAGTAACTACGACAATCAATTCTTCCAGAAGGTCAACAACTACGAAAACCTACCTATCAACCGGATCACTAGTTCATGGGAAAAGACCAGAGACTCGATGATTTGAGGGTCTTTATTAGAAGAATGTGACAAAAGGTTTTTATAGGTCGGAAAACAAAATAATATAGTAGAACAGGGACGAAAGGAATAATCATGCCATCTAACACGAATCAAAATCCAAATGTACTCACCGTAGAGCATCTCACCAGTGCCATCCAAAACAGCGTCGACGGACAGGGTATGCTGAAGGCTGCTGCTAGATCTATGGCTGAACATGTTCTCAACTTTTTTGGATACAACGAAAGGATCATCGATAACATATTGGAGCAGGAGGACCGGGACGTTTTCTACATGCTGGAAGATGCAGGACTGCTAACCACGGAAAGAGAGGAAACCACCCTCTACGATGGTAGGGAGTGGAGGATCCATTATTGGCTCTTCCAGAAAGATAAGATAATGACACTGGTTCAGATGGAGCCGAAAAAAGAGGACGGCAACAAGAACGAAACCAGCGTTTACGACGATGTTCCAGACGGTGTTTGGTCTTCTAGGATCGGTGTGGAATAATAGAACTAAAGATGGTAAAATTTTCTACGAAGAGCTTTGGCTTTGGAAAAAGATATGGTGGGCCCGCCGAAATTTGAATTCGGGTACCGGCGTCCCGAACGCCGAAGGATGGACCAAGCTACCCCACGGGCCCTTGAGATTGGTTCACCAAGAAGATATAAGATAAAAATGTTATTGAAGGGATTCTAATTCCATCTCCTCTACACCCGGTAGATTCTCTATACCTTCAAGGAGATACTTTCTCTTGCCCTCATATCTGAAAAGGTGAGAGTCACAGCTGCAGTCACTAGCACCGAATTCGGGAACTGGCGTGGCGATGTAGTTTACGTACCCGGCGGTTGCACATTCATCCCTTTTACTGCCTTCCAAGCAGTACACTCTTGTGACCTCAGCATGTTCCAATAGATGATCGATGTGCCAGTGCTTTTTCTTATCGTCTCTCAGATGGCGGCTCACTCGAGCTTCTACACCGTTTTGAGCAGAACCGACGTAGATGTAAATACCCCTGGTAA
>CAZHUM010000079.1:0-7210 GCA_964535805.1 uncultured Thermoplasmata archaeon | reverse complement strand
CAAAGATCGATAAAAGAGGAAACCCGACACATTACACATACGATGAAATGAATAGGTTGATTGAAGTCGAAGATGCCTTAGGCAATTCCGAAAGCTATACTTACGACGAATTCAACAACATCGAGACTAGGACTGACAAAAACGGTAATGTTTGGACGAACGAATACGATGAACTAGGTCGGTTAATCGCTGAATATTGTCCGTTTAATATTCCTATTCAATACGAATATGATGCTGAAGGAAATATGATAAAAAAGATAGATAGAAATGGATATGTACCTGGTGATGAATCACAAGACCCGACTCATGTTACAATATACGAATATGATGAATTCGGAAGGAAAACAAGAGAACTAGGTCCCGAAGGAACGGATACCAGATACACCTATGATGAAGTAGGTAATATTTTATCTATCAGCCAAATTGATTCAGTAAATGGAATAACTTCTACTTGGTCTTATGAATATGACTTATTGGGTAGAAAGACCAAAGAGATAAGCCCATTAGGTCATGAATATGAGTTTTACTACGATTCGATGGGTAATGTAAAGGAGTATATAGATGCCAGAGGTACTAATACATCTTATAAGTACGATCATCTGAACAGGTTGACGAATATTTATTCTGGATATGAACAATGGATCAGTGTAGATTACAAAATAAATGAGATGGAAAAACAGAGTTATTCATACCCCTCTACATATCAAATACAGATTTACCCACCTGCTCAAGAACTTCCTGATCCACCTAGATTAACAAGATTGGAAAAGCAGTTTGATCTGCTGGGTAGATTGGAAAAGGAGACATGGAATTTCGTAAAGGATTCAACCTCAAACCAGGAATATACACCTAATCAAATAACATCAGTTATTCCACCAAGTATAGTCATCGCATCCCCGAATGGTGGTGAAACTTGGAAACCAGGTACGAACCATGCTATCACATGGTCAACTACTGCAGGTGATAATGCAATAGATAACATAAACTTAGTATATTCCACCGATGGAGGATCAAGTTGGACAATTATAACCACCAGTACACCTGACGATGGTAGTTACACGTGGACCATACCAAACGAACCGAGCACGTCCTGCATAGTAAAAGCCACTGTTTTCGACAACCAAGGTCTATCCGATTTTGATGAAAGTGATACAACATTTGAGATATCCTCCCTTTCTCCTCCCAGCATTATTGTCACAGATCCTAACGGAGGAGAGATTTTGGTTGTAGGCACAAATCATGATATCACATGGGCCACTACAGCAGGTGACGGAATAATAACGGGAGTGGACTTAGAATACAGTTTTGATGGAGGTGTTTCATGGAACAATATCGTTTCAGGTACTCCGGACGACGGAATGTACACATGGACAGTACCTAACGATGATAGCATTAACTGCTATGTTAGAGCTACCGTTCACGATGATAATGTCCTTTCGGGTATGGATACAAATGACTCTCCTTTTACTATCAAATATCCTGATCCAACCTATGTAATTTCCTATGAATACGATGAAGCAGGGAACGTGAAGAGCACTAATGACCAGTTTGGAGAGATTACCCAATACACCTATGACGAGATGAATCGGTTGTCAAGCCTTACAGATACAGATGAATTAACTACAACATATGATTATGATGCAATGGGTCAACTCACTAAGACAGTTTACCCAATCGGCATAGAAATCGATAGAAACTATGACGAAGCTGGAAGATTAAAAAGCATAATTAATTATGATTCTAACTATGATGTATTATCCAGCTTTTCGTATGAACACGACTATAATGCAAATATTGTATCGGTGAATGAATGGGAGGCTGTACCTGGTGGTTCATCAATAGTAGCCCCATTTTACAATGGTATTGATTATTCATATGATATGGAGAATAGGCTTACTTACGCAGATTATGACACAGATCAAGGTTTTGGAGAGATGATTGCGGGACCTTCATCTGTTAGTTACAATTACGACATGAGAAACAATCTAGAAGATAAAACAACGACTCAGTGGGATAACTCGCAAAACACGATAAACTACCAGTACAACATCGAGAACCAGCTTGTAGATATGAACGGGGAGGAGTACTTGTACGACGACAACGGCAACCAAATAATCGAAGACACTGTTTACAGATATCTATCCACTTATCTGAGTGGCAGGAAGATCAACCTGCTTTACTCGATCGGACAGCCGGATGGTGGTGGAGGAACGACAACAACATCGACCGACAACACACTTTCCTCCGATCCTGTAGTTTCCTACGGATATACACTCGACGGAAGACGTATAGGGAAGAACGGCTCGGTAAAGGTCAAGTACCTATACGACGGTGATAACGTCAACTACGAGCTCTACGAGGACGGTTCAAAGGTGAAGTACACGCATCCCATCGCTTCCGCTGGATGTTCGGGAGGATGCGGTGGTGCTTCGAATGTGTTCACCGACCATCCTATATCTATGGAAAGAGACGGTCAGAAGTACTATTATCTATACGATGGACAGGGAAGTGTGACCGAGCTCGTTGACTCCAGCGGAAACGTGGTCAACCAGTACCGCTACACGCCGTTCGGTGAATCCAGAGTCAAGATAGAAACAGTCGAGAACCCGTACGAGTATGCGGGAAGAAGACTAGACGACGAGAGCGGAAAATATTATAACCGAGCGAGGATATACTCTGCGGAGCAGGGAAGATTCATGAGCGCTGATCCGATGGGTAATATGGCAGGTGCGAACAGGTACGCGTATTGTGGGAATAATCCGATCAATCATAGGGACCCGAGCGGTATGCTGCATGACTGGGAACTGGCTAAGATCGATGGTGGTGGGTACGGTGGATCAGTTGGTGAATTGTTCTTTGGGAGCGACGATGATGGTGGCACCGATGATTCTGATACGGTTAAGAAAAATAAAATTGTAGATAATCAAATTGTAGATTCAGATGATGATGTCGATACAACAGGTGGGACAGTTGATGTGAATACTGAAGAGGAAACTGTTGCTCAACAAGTAGAGTCTGAACCAAAAATAGAATATGGTAGAGATCCAAGTGGTAAGGGATGGTACGGATATATTCTTTGTATAGGAGATTGTCAAGAAAATTATTTCGGGTGCATATTAGATAATGAATGGGATGGAAATACCGTGTGCAAATGGTATGATTTAGCATGTAATTTAGGGGCACTGTGTAGTCATTTATATTCTGTTTGCCTCGCTTCTTGTGCAAGACGCCATCTTCCCGGACCATTGGTACCAATTTAAAGGGTGGTATAAATATGGTAAAACCTGACTTAGAAATAACAAAATTTTTGATTGTGTTATTTATATTTCTTACGGTTCTACTCCCCCTACCAAATAAGACTAACATCGAAGATCATACCCTCTCAGAGAATACCATAGAAGCTCAGATTCCAGACAAACTAAGTATGGAAGGTAATTCACAAACAATAAACAAAGATAGTCCATTAAACACCCCTCCTCTTTGGGAATTCAATCTCACTGGAAAAAAAGAAGGAGATAAATTTTCATCTCCTCAGATTGGCCCACTAGGAAATATATTTATCAGATCCCATTATTACCGAAGTAGTACCCTCCATTCATTAGATAAAAATGGGAAACAAAGATGGAACCGCACTTTTGTAGATGAAAGTGTATACAATATACAATTTGGAGATGAAGGTCAACTTTATTTTCTAACCATGAGTGGAATAGGCACGAATGAGGTTGAATCCTACCTGTATTCCATCGATAATGACGGTCAATTGATTTGGAAAACAAAATTAGGAAATCACATCTTCGATCCAAAAATAGAATTATTTGACGATTATTTATATTTCGCATCAGAACTTGGAAATCTGTATAAATTCGATGAGAAGGGGAATATAATCTATAATAATCGTATAGCATCTGCGACTAGTCATCCAACAGTAGGTGATAACAATGTCATATATATTATATCTAATAAACGCGATAATGAATTAATAGCTGTTAATTTAGATGGAACTATATTATGGAATAGATCAATTCCTTTGCAGGGAGATTATCAGTTAACTGATTTCCTTATAGCGCCAGATTCTACTATTTATACAGGATTTATCAACAAATCAGGTGACTATCGGTCCATAGTATATGGTTTTGATTTAAAAGGAAATATTAAATTTTCTAAAACATTAGATAAGGGCATCACCCATGGTAGCACGATTAAGGGAGATTTAGAAGGTAATATATATTTTATATGTTCAGAAGATATGATATTTTATTTACTCTCATTAGACCATGAAGGAAATGTAAGGTGGGAATATCGGATATCTCAAGGATTACCATCCGGACCAGTTCGCGGCGATAACGGACACCTATATATAGGTGCAAAGGAGAATTCATATCCCTATAGAGGATACATGGATTTATATTCCTTCACACCCGATGGAGAGCTCAGATGGGATCATACTTCAGAAAACATAAGTTATGCATCATTACCAACGATCGATGAAGATGGTATCTTATACATTGTATCAGAAGATGGAACGGCCTATGCATACGGTGAGAAAGAAAAAGATGGGGATGAGATACCTGGTTTTACATCGTGTGTTTTCCTTTTTTCGATGATATTTTGTATATTCGTTTTCGACTGTAAAAAGAAATATGAGCGCACTCCCAAACATGATACACAAAACCGAGAGCGGAAAATATTATAACCGAGCGAGGATATACTCTGCGGAGCAGGGAAGATTCATGAGCGCTGATCCGATGGGTAATACGGCAGGGGCGAACATGTATACGTACTGTGGGAATATTATCTGGAATCAAATTCCAGAAACAGGAGGAAAATCAGAGATTTTCCTACGTGATCCGATAAACAATAGGGATCCGAGCGGTATGCTGCATGACTGGGAACTGGCTATGTACAACGGTGGAGGCGGTGGCTATTCGGGAGGTAGTTCTAGCAGTGGTAGTTCACAGACCAGTGGTGGTACAGGTGGAGGTACTGGTGGTGGAACTACTAGTAATACAGATACAACAGATGGGACTGTAGATAATACAGGCGGAGAGGGAGATCTAAATAATTATATGGATTATGGAGGAGGTGGAGGGATGTCCATGGAGGAATGGTCAACATGGTGCAGGGAAAATTGTATTGACATGTGCAACGGAGATGTAGATTGCTATGATGATTGTTATGGCAGCTGTGTTGGAAGCCAGACATTTGAAGATGAGAAGAGTAATGTAAATAGCATAGACATAGATTTGTCAGGAGAATATAATTTTGGATTTATATATGTCTATGGTATGCAAGTAGGTTGGCACCTATCATTAAGTCCAAAAGCAACAGGTGCTTTAGCACTTGGTTTAGGACTTGCATCTTTATCAACTGGCCCTGAACCAATTTCAAAAGTATTGGGGGCTGTTAGCTTGGTTCTAAGCTTATGTTCATTATTAGATTTGGGGTTAGAATATTATTTCTATTACAACGCTACTAACATAGGGTATTGTTCTTAGTTAAAAGGTATCATATATAAGACGCAAATAAATATGGCCAGGAGATGTAAATATGATTGAACCCAAATTTGCAATAAAAGAACCAAAAAGTTGGGCGTTAAAAATTGTCAAATCCAAAGGATATTATAGAATAACAATTATCCTTCATTTTATTGTTGGTATCATTGGTAGCTTTTTAATTTTATTCTACGTTAAAAATGGCTTTGCCTTCGTGATATTTATAATATTATATACAATATATTATCCAACATTATACCTTAATTCAATGAAAAAACTTGTTGAAGAATCGGAAAAAAACTCTTATGACAAATGAAAAATAGGTAATTTTTAATTGATGCTGACGCAAACGTCGTCAACCAGTACCGATACACGCCGTTCGGCGAGGGTAGAGTCAAGATAGAGACCGTAGAGAACCCGTATGAGTATGCGGGAAGAAGACTCGACGACGAGAGCGGAAAATATTATAACCGAGCGAGGATATACTCTGCGGAGCAGGGAAGATTCATGAGTCAGGATGTTTCGGAATTCCATAGGAATTCCAAATACCGATGGAATTGCACGGCAATTCCAGTAGACCCATCAGGCAATCAAGCAGGGGCGAACATGTATGCGTACTGTGGGAATATTATCTGGAATCAAATTCCAGAAACAGGAGGAAAATCAGAGATTTTCCTACGTGATCCGATCAATCACAGGGACCCGAGCGGTATGGATTGGACTGACATGTTAAATAAGGTCGACGGTGGTGGTTGTAGTGGGGGTTATGGGATTGACATGGATGGCCAGAGATGGGAATACACGGATGATGGAGAAAAACAAGTGGTAACAGATGAAGAATTGAAATTAAGACAGAGGAAAAAAGCCATAAGGAAGTGGATGGAAGAAGAAGCAGAAAAATCTTATTATAAAATAGACCTCTTTGAAGAATTCCCAGAATATGAGACAATGGGTACGCTTATTAAATTTACATGGAGTGGTCCAAAAGCAATAAGGTGGTGTAATTATTTTCAAGATGCTGCTAGTGCATGTGCTGCTGCTGGAAGTCCAGATGTCATTGCAGGTTGTTTACTTGCAATTGGAGCAGGTGCTTTACCATTTTGCTTATGTGGTTACTTTGGTAACGGTCTAACAGTTATTGTAGATTATGTTTTAACAAGAATTAATTATATATCATGTAATTTAGATATTGATTATAGTTTTCAAGATATAATTGAAGATACAACTCAGCCTACTCCAATTGTACCATAAAAGGTGTAATATATGAAAGATAGAAACAATGTTAAAATTTCTATAATTACCTTTTTCGTAATATGCACTTTATTGTTTATTTCAACAATAAACATATCAAATGGAACAAGCTCGAATTGGGTGTTCCAGTGCAATCCAAAACACGATGGTAGAAGTCCATATGAGATCAACGAAACTGGTAGTTCGAACGATTGGACTTTTGAAACAGAATCCATAATATCCTCTCAGCCAATCATATGGGAAGATGGAACGATATATCTTACCGTGGGTACTTTGAATCAAGATGGTAGTTTATATGCAATAAACGGTAATGGAACATTGAAATGGAAAATTCAAATCTCATCCAATTGGGGTATTGAAACGATTCCGGCTATCGATAAAAATAATACTATCTACGTTGGGTCGTATGATAATAATTTTTATGCGATAAATCCTGATGGTTCAATTAAATGGAGTTTTGATACAGG
>CAZHUM010000078.1:4676-7396 GCA_964535805.1 uncultured Thermoplasmata archaeon | reverse complement strand
GGTGAAGAGAAAGCCGAGCCGGATAAGGAATACGATGCGGCTTTCATCACTTCTCAAGGTGTGCCAAAAAAATACGGTACCGATCGAAAAGAACTAGAAGTCAGAGCCATCGATGCCATGAAAAGATACATCGAAGAGAACGACCCGATATCTGTGGAACTAGATCACAACATGGTGCCCATCTGAATGATAAAACGTTCATCCGACGGGTTTTAGATCATCCAATACTGCAGGTATCAACCTACTCAAAGTCGGAAAAGTGTGTATAGCTCCAGTGATATCATCTATAGTCCCACCCATAGCGATAACGTTCACGGTCTCCTGAAGAAGAAGGTGTGCTTCCGGACCGATGATATGGAATCCCAGCAGTTTACCGCTTTCTTCCTCGACTACAGCTTTCGCAAAACCCCTGCTTTTCGTGATCCTTCCCTTTACAGTGTCACGGTATTCCGCTTTCCCTACCAAAATATCGTATTCCCCTGCCGCTTCTTCTTCCGTCAACCCGACAGACCCTATCTTCGGGTCGGTGAAAACAGCACTGGGAACGCTTCCGTAATCCAAACTCTTTTTATCTTTTCCCTTTGAATTGTACCAAGCTATCTCAGCTTCCAGATTTGCGGCATGTTTGAACATCGCACGGCCCGTGATATCTCCCAGTGCCCAGATATTCTCCTTCGATGTTTCGAGGTGATCGTTCACCTCAACATAACCATGGTCACCAACTTCTACACCCGTGTTATCCAGATCTAATCTGTCGGCATTCGATCTTCTACCTACGGCTACCATCACTTCGTCGCAGGGGAATTCAACCTTCTCCCCTTCTTTAGTTACACCTTCGACAACGTAACCGTCACCCCTAACTTTCACACTTCTAGCTTCGGTATCGATGGCTATATCCATGCGCTCGGAAAGCCTCTCTTTCAAGTACTCAGATACATCCACATCCTGATTCTTTACCAGTTTTCCCCCCCTCTGTATGACCGTAACATCACACCCGATCTGAGACATGAAATGCGCGTATTCAACACCTATATACCCACCTCCGATGATGACCAACTTTTCAGGCAGTTCATCCAATTCCAATATCGATTCGTTGGTTAGGTAATCTACATCCTCCATTCCATCTATAGGAGGTATGAACGGTCGAGCACCTGCCGCGATGAATATCTTTTCACCTTTAAGAACCCGATCACCAGTCTTTATTGTATAATCGTCTATGAACCTACACTCGGTTTCGAAATAATCCAGATCTTCTTTTGACGATATGACTTCTCTTTGTTTATCCTGCCATCCCTTGATCCTAGCTCTGAGGTCACTCATTATAGCTGGAAAATCTATGTTATCGATATGCAGTTCTATACCATCATCTCTCAAACTTTTAGACTCTACCAGCTTGTCAGCTATATGGATGAGTGTTTTTGACGGTTTGCACCCGTAGTTCTGGCACGTTCCACCTACTGGAGGTCTATCCACCAGGGCGGTTTTGAAACCTTCTTCAGCAGCTTTCATAGCCACATGTCCGCCAACACCGTTACCTATAACCACTACATCATATTTCTCTACCATCTTTTCACCTTTTCATAATCCATACATCTCTATAAGATACATCACACCAATCAACAAGGAAGAGAGAGCCAAGATGATCCACCACGGGTTAACATCTAGAACTTCTGGGATGGTTAGTTCTCCCATGTCGCACCTCTCCATAAAACCGACCAATTTTGGATAAACTGAGGAGAATATACCGGCCCCCAACAGCATGCCCGCCGCACCAAAAACTGCGTGAACCGAACCTGTTCCGACTGCTCCTGTAGCCGTCCCCGGACAGAGACCCAGAAGTGCGAATCCTACGCCGAATATCGTCCCTCCGATCACTATGGCTTTCCATCTGCACGGTTTCGGTTGAAGGTCCGGAGGCAGGTACTTCACTATGATATGCACACCGATCATACCGGTCACTACGGCTGTGAATATGATCTTCAGCACGGTGAAATCCTTCAATAAGAGCTGGTTGACGATTATGTTGAAATCCGTAGCACCGCCCCTGTCCAGAAGGAACCCGAAAGCAACACCGATCAAGAAACCGAGGACCAGCTGCTTTTTTTTATCTTTGTGTAACTCCTCCAGCATCTTAGATACCTCCATACAGAAGAAATGCGGTCAGTATCCCACCGATGAAGAAGAAGATGAAAGCCAGCCAACTGCCAAGAGACAACTGAGCCGTACCGCTTATCCCGTGTCCGCTGGTGCATCCCCCCGCCATGCGTGCACCGAAACCGAGGAGTAATCCTCCCAAGAACGCCCCGATGAATCTGAGTACGGCACTGGAGCCGAACGAGTTCGCCCATACAGAGGGTACCGTCTCGATCCTAAAACTTCCCGATATCCAGGAAGATAGAAAGGCACCGACTACCACACCCAACACCAGCATCCACTCCCAATCGATCTCGGGTGCGAACTTTTCATAGTACGCTTTTTTTTCGACCTTCTTACCTCTGAACAACTTCTCGGTCATGCCTGAAGTTCTAGCGTAAGCTGTTGAACAACCGATCGCCTTGTTGGACAGTAAGAAACTGAGCCAAACTAACACTCCTATGCCGAATCCTACAACGTATGGCGACCAAAGCTCCGATGTCAGGAAGTTCATATCTTTCCGCTACAGCACGGTGATTTTATTTAATATTTAGTAAGGTAGATCTCCGTGTTCTTCAACGTATTCA
>CAZHUM010000078.1:0-4576 GCA_964535805.1 uncultured Thermoplasmata archaeon | reverse complement strand
GGTGATTTTATTTAATATTTAGTAAGGTAGATCTCCGTGTTCTTCAACGTATTCATCCTCGGCACGATCCCTGAGTTCCGTCCTCCTGATCTTACCGCTGATCGTCTTCGGCAGTTCGTCCACGAACTCTATCTGTCTGGGATACTTGTATGGTGCGGTGACCTTCTTGACGTGGTCCTGGAGTTCCTTGACCAGTTCGTCACTGGCTTCGTAGTCTTTGTTGAGTATGATGTAAGCCTTCACGATCTTCCCACGTATATCGTCCGGCGCTCCGATGACAGCGTTCTCCTGAACGGCTGGATGTTCCTGTAGGGCGCTCTCCACCTCGAAGGGACCTATCCTGTATCCCGATGCTTTGATTACGTCATCGGCTCTTCCAACGAACCAGAAGTAGCCGTCCTCGTCCTTGTACGCCTTGTCCCCTGTAAAGTACCATTCTCCCTGGAACACTTCTTCGGTTTTCTCTTCGTCCTTCCAGTACTCCTTGAAGATTCCAGGAGGTCTTTCGGGTTTCACCTTGACGGCTATGTGCCCCTCTTCTCCAGCAGGTTTAAAGTTGCACTCATCGTCGATGATCTCCACGAAGTGACCGGGAGTCGGTTTACCCATGGAGCCCTGTTTGATCTTCATGAACGGATAATTAGCTACTAGAGCTACGCTCTCCGTTTGACCGTAGTAATCGTAGATGTGTATCCCGGTGAATTCTTCGAATTTGTTTATCACGTCTGGATTGAGCGGTTCCCCGGCACTCAAGCAGTGTCTGAGTGATCCGAGGTCGTAAGACGCCATGTCTTCATTTATCAGCATCTTGTATATCGTCGGAGGCGAGCAGAAAACGGTGATATCGTAGTCCTGTAGTATCTGAAGTGTCTTCTTCGGGTCGAACCTGCCGGTTATGTTCTGCTGCACCACGGTTGCACCGATGATCCACTGACCGAAGAGTTTACCCCAAGCGGTCTTTGCCCAGCCGTTGTCCGCTATCGCCCAGATGGTATCGTCGGAGTCAAGGTCTTGAACGAACTTGGCGGTAACCGTGTGTCCTATCGGATACGAATGCGTGTGAAGCACCATCTTGGGCATAGATGTAGTTCCAGATGTGAAGTAGATCATCATCGGGTCGTCACTTTTGGTTTTCTCGATATCGTTCTGGTCCAGCTCCTTATCTCCATCTTCGATCAGATCGCCGTAGGAAGTCCACCCTTCCTTCTCACCTCCCACCAAGATGTAGTGATCCAAAGAAGGCAGTTCGCTCCTCACTTCGTCCACCGTATCCGCGTTGTGGACATCCGATATTATGATGCTCGCCTCGGACTTGTTTATCCTGTAGTTGATGTCTTTGGCGACGGAAAGGTTCGGCGTCGGGATCGGTATCACTCCGAGTTTTATCATCCCTATGATGGCGACGTACCATTCCGGGATCCGGTGCATGAAGACCATGGCTTTGTCCCCCTTCTTGATACCCTTCTCCAGCAGCGAGTTGGCGAATCTATTCGACAGCTCCCTTAGATCTTGGAATGTGTGTTCCTGCACGTTTTTCCCCGAGTTATCGATGGACAGAAGAGCCGTGTTTTCGGGTCCTTCCTCCGCCCTCTTATCCACCTCGTCGAACCCGAAGTTGTAATACTCTGGTACGTTCCATTCGAATCCTTCCCTTACCTTCTCATAATCATAGTTATGACCTGTTTCGGACATGGTTATCGAACCAAGGTTCTAGGACCCATTAATAAAGTTTACTGATTCCTATGAAATTCTCAGAGAAAGATACACGGAGTTTTTAGATAAGAAGAGGTGATATATTTCAATAAGAAATGTTTGAAATCAAAAGACGACAACGACGGTCTAACGAATATACAGGAGTACAACAAAACCGACCCCACTGACGCAGATTCCGACGACGACGGGATCCAAGACGGCGAGGACGAGCACCCGTTGGATCCAGAAAAGAAGTCCGACCCCTTTCCCTGGTGGATACTATCCGTCATCTTACTGGTCGGAGGTTTACTCCTAGCCGTGTACATGGTCAAGGAGAAGAAAAAGAGATATGACGAAGACAACGATTCAGACGTTGTAGAATGATGAGTTTTTTGTTAATTGAAACCATTAATCATTCAAAAACAGGAAACTCGTTTCAATGTGATGATCAGTTATTTTTCATCTAGATCATCTAGGATTGATTTCACATTGGGTCTTAATTCAGGGATATCTTCTTTAGATGTCTTCCAGAGTACTTTATTATCTACACCGAAGTATCCGTGGATCACTTTATCTCTCATTCCTGCCATACTTTTCCATGGTATTTCGGGATATTCATTTCTAATCTCTGGAGGAATATTCTTCACCGCTTCGCCTATTATCTCGAATGCTCTAACGACAGCATATATGGTTTTCTTATCCTCCAAAAAGTCTTCGTAGTCCTTACCATGAGTAAATTCTTCTATAGAATCTACAGCATCTATTATATCCTCCAGATAATCGCCATATTCACGTGTCATACGTAAACAACTTCCCTTTTGATGTTCCTACCGATCCTAGGTTTTAAAGCGCTTTTCATAACCAGGTCTACTTTAACGCCGAGAAGGTCACTTAAGTATTCCTCTAACGCCACAAAATCAAATAAACTTATGGTTTCATGGAAATCGACGAGTATATCTACATCACTTCCCTCTTTTTCTTCTCCACGAACATAAGAACCGAATACACCTATCTCTTTTACACTATATTTCTCTTTGAGCATAGGTTTATGTCGTTCTAAAGTGTCCTCGATATCCTTTATCTTCTTTTTCAATCTCTTCACCAGACTTTTTTTATCTAATATACAGATACATATGAAACGATTTATAATTTTTGTCTCTCAAAAATATTTAATACGCATAGATTAATCTCGTCAGGATAAAGTGAGGGAAAGCGGCAGTGAAAGTGAGACGGATGACGACGGCTTGACCGATGATGAGGAGGAAAACATCTACGGCACCGACCCGAAGGACGACTACAACGACGGAAAAATAATCCGATCTATATTATAGATCATTATTGAAAAAACATCCAAACCATCAAGATACATCGAAACATTTATATTTCTTGATAACATACACTAAAGTAGACAATAAAGGGAACTAAAGTGTATATAGATGAGAAAATCAAAACTAGTCGAAAGGCTGTCGGGGCTCGAAGAGGTCTTCACCATAGAGGATATCAGGGAAAAGACCGACATGAGCGATGATGCTTTAAAGAAATTTCTTTACCGACTGAAAAAACAGGGGTGGATAGAGCAGATCGAGAGAGGAAAATATATGCAGCTACCACTTGGGGCTGAAGAAGGTGAATACACGGTCAACGAATTCGTAATAGGTTCCATGCTGGTTGAACCACACTCTATTGCATACTGGAGTGCTTTGCACCACTACGGATTTACAGAACAGATACCTTCTACCGTGTTCTTACAGACCACATCTAGAAAAAAGCACAGGCGTGTGGAAGTCTTCGGAATCAATTACAGGATCATAAGACTGGTTCCAGAGAAATTTTTTGGAACGATAATAGAACGGTTCGATAATAAAATTGTTAACATCACTGACAAGGAGAAGACCATAGTTGACTGTCTCGACAAACCTCAGTACTGTGGTGGTCTGATCGAGGTCATAAAGGGACTTGTAGAGAAGGATTACGACCCCAACCGATTGATCGAGTATGCAGAAAAGATAGGTAACACAGGGGTGATAAGGCGGCTCGGATTCTTGAGCGATTACTATGAGTTAGATATCGAAGTCCCACATTTGAATAAAGGCATAAGGAACTATCTACTCCTTGACCCGATAATGCCAGAACGTGGAGATAAAAGCAGCAGATGGAGATTGACAATAAATCTGGGAAAAGAGGAAATGGAGGAAGTGAAATGATCAGACCCGCCAAGATAAAAAAGATCGCTAGAGAAAACGGTGTCCCCCCGACAACAATCGAGAGAGATTACGTTCAGAACTGCTTCTTAAAATCACTGTATTCAAGATCAGATTCGCTGGTATTTAAAGGTGGGACTTCGATACGCAAAGCCTTCATCCAGAATTATCGTTTCTCAGACGATCTAGACTTTACATTGTTAAAGAAAATGGATCAGGAAAAGATCGATGCATTGATGATGGATATCAAAGAAGAGATGTGGGGAGAAAACGAGATATTCTTTGAAGATAAGATTAGATTCAAAGATGTTGCAACCGGCTGGAAGCTAGACTTAAGGTATACTTCCATATTATCTCAAAACACGGATATCAGGTTGACTCTAGACTTAACAGATAGTGAGAAGTTTTTAAAGTAAAACTCTTATTAAAAACGATTCTCGATATAATCACTTATGTTATCTATAAAATCCCTGGCACTCTTTAAAGTCTTCTCCGCCTCTTTTTCTCCTATCTGTGGTGTGAAACTATAATCACCAGCCAATCTTTTCTCAAATACTCTGTTTAGATCTCTCCCCATCTTGGGTGGGAATATCCCTTCCTTGACGAAGTATTTACCAAAATGGGATATCACACTTTTATGTGAAGAAAAATCGAGATCTTTCGTTAATAGAACCGCTTCAGTA
>CAZHUM010000077.1:0-7464 GCA_964535805.1 uncultured Thermoplasmata archaeon | reverse complement strand
TTGATATATTCCCTGGTAGGTCTCCTTATCGCTCTATCACTACTTGGATACGGCGGGGATCTTATCTCAGACAGTAATCCATTCGGCGCGATCTTCGGAGTCGGGGTGATGTGCGTCGGACTGATCTATCTTTTCATAGTGATTTCTCGGTTCTTCATAGCCATCGGTGTACTCAAACTGAAGCGAAAGGCATGGAAGGGCGCTTTTATAATCCTATCCATAGGCATGCTGATAGACTTGATCCAGGGATTGATGTTCGCCGTACTTCTAGGTGTGATAGCCCTCGTTTATCTGATATTCGTTCGCAAGCATTTTCGTTCATAATATTTACAGGAAAGCCTACCGCCTTTCCAGACACCTATCGAGCAGAGCTCTCAAGGTTTTCTTGACAAATCAGTTAAATAAGACCTCTATATACACCAATTAGTGAGATATATGGCAGCTATCGGTATACGTCTGGAGGATAAGAATATCTGGGAGAGAAGGGCACCCTTGACGCCGGAACATGTGAAGAAGATAGTGGAGGAATATGGGATAGACGTTTACGTCGAATCCTCCGATATCAGAGCCTTTTCCGATCGAGAATACGAAGAAGCTGGGGCAACGGTAGTAGAAAACCTTGATGACGTGCCTATAATCTTCGGTGTTAAAGAGATGCCACCCTATTATTTCAAAAACGGTAAAACATTTATCTTCTTTTCTCACACAATCAAAGGCCAAGAAGAAAATATGCATATGCTCCAGAAGCTTTTAGACAACAACTGCCAGCTCATAGATTACGAAAGGATAGCGGACGAAGCAGAAATACGGCTTGTTTTCTTCGGGCACTACGCCGGTTACGCAGGTATGATGGATTCATTATGGGCGTTGGGAAGAAGATATGAGTCGGAGGGCATCGACACACCATTTGCAGACCTACACACCATGGTCGAATACGACGGACTGGACGATGCGGAAGAAGCCCTTGAAAAGGTGGCAGAGAAAATAAAGAACGGTGGTATACCGGATGAAGTCAAACCGATCGTAATAGGATTCGCCGGGTACGGTCACGTGTCCCAAACCGCTCAGAAATTAGTGGATGACCTGCCCTCCGAGGAAGTCTCTCCAGATGAGATATACGATCTAGATAAAGAAAAAGACGTTATCTACAAGGTGGTTTTCAAGGAAAAAGACATGGTGGAGCCGAACTCGCCTAATTGGGATTTCGAACTCCAAGATTACTATGACAACCCCGCACGTTATCACTCGATTTTCTCTAGATATCTGCCCTACCTGACCGTTCTGATGAACTGCATCTACTGGGACAAGAAATATCCGCGTTTCGTTAAAAGAGAAAATCTAAGGCAGTTGTACGTCAACGAAGAGATGAAATTAAAGGTCGTGGGCGATATCTCATGTGATATGGAAGGAGGCATAGAATTCAATACCCACGCCACAAACCCAGGAGATCCGGTTTACCTCTACGAACCGCTCACCGAGGAAACAAGGGACGGATACGAAGGTGAAGGCGTCGTTGTTTTAGCAGTGGACAACCTTCCCTGCGAACTCCCGAGAGAATCCACAGAGGAGTTCAGCAACCTTTTAATCCCATTCGTTAAAGATATAGCCGAGGCGGATTATACCAAACCATTCGAAGAATTGGATCTACCGCTAGAGATCAAAAAAGCAGTGATAGTTTACAACGGAGAACTAACTCCGGATTATGAATATATAGAAGAATATCTAGAAGGTGAAAAGGATGAATAAAGCAGTAGTTTTTGGAGCTGGACATGTTGCCGGACCCCACGTAAGGTATCTTTTAGAAAGCGGCTTCGAAGTGACCGTCGCTTCCCGGACCTTATGGAAGGCGGAAGAGAAAGTAGACGGTTTCGAGAAGGGAAAAGCTGTAGAATTCGATATTAATGATGGCGAGATGCTGGACGAGTTGATCGCAAAGCACGATGTAGCGGTCAGTTTACTTCCTTATGTATTCCACGCTAAGGTTGCAAAATCCTGCATCAGAAACAAAACCCACATGGTGACCACGTCCTACGTTTCCGAAGAGATAAAGGCACTCGACGGACAAGCTAAAGATGCAGGAATCCTGATTATGATGGAGACCGGTGTGGACCCTGGCACGGACCACATGAGCGCTATGCGGGTGATACACGAAGTTGAAAACAAAGGAGGTAAGGTGACCAGCTTCGAATCGTACTGCGGCGGTCTACCCGCTCCCGAGGACAACGATAATCCATACGGATACAAATTCTCTTGGAGCCCCAAAGGAGTTCTTTTAGCCGGTAAGAACTCGGCCAAATATTTGAAGGACGGAGAAGTTGTGGAGATCCCTTCCGAAGAACTGTTCGAGAACCACTGGCCCATGGACATCCCGGGTTTTGAAGAGGGTCTGGAAGCGTATCCCAACAGGAACTCCATGCCGTACAAAGACAAATACGGACTCGATGACGCAGAAACGGTTTTCCGAGGTACTTTGAGATACCCAGGCTGGTGTAAGACCATGAGGTGTATCGTGGACCTAGGGCTGCTCGACGAGGAAGAAAGAGACCTATCTGGTATGACCTACAGAGATATGATGGAAGAACTTGCAGGAGCGACAAAGGAAAAAGTTGCGGAGTACCTCGATATATCGGTAGATTCCGACCCTATCTACAGATTGGAGTGGCTGGGTCTCTTCGACGACGAACCCATCCCTATAGAAAAGGGTGGATACATAGACGCCCTGGTAGAACTCATGCTGGAAAAGATGGACTACAAGCCTGGGGAAAAAGATATGCTCGTGATGCATCACATATTCAAAGCTGAGTTCCCAGATGAAAATCAAAAGATAACTTCGACGATGATCGATTATGGAATACCGAACGGAGAAACATCTATGGCTAGGACGGTCGGTCTTCCCGCCGCTATAGCGGTCGAGATGGTTTTAAAGGGAAAAGTTGACGATACAGGAGTTACGATCCCGATAGAACCCAAGATTTACGAACATATACTGGAAAAGTTGGAAGGCGAAGGCATCGTGTTCGAAGAAGATTTCGCTGAGATGTAGTTAAGCATTTATTTGGAGGAGTAATAAGCCCACATGTCTCCATGAAAGAGCTTAACACGGTGTTATATTTGGATGGACCGCCCTCCCCCTTTTCAATCTCTTTTTCATCTTGTGGCATCTATCCAGCCACAGTTCTTGATACGTCTCCTCATCGACAATCCTATCTAGAAGGTCTCTAGGTCTCCTGATACCCTCTTTTCTACACCATCTTACACACATCTTGTATGCTTCCCAGTCAATCACCTCAGTTTCATAAACCGTCCTGCACTTTTCATACCCTCTGCGCAGGAGAGCAAGCGCTCTAGAATGTCCGTCGAGAAGTAAAGGCCCCTCCGACGCATAGTTGAGGAAAAAAATCTTTATCGAAATCGGTTCCAAAGAGTAAATCCCTCCCCTTTCGAGCTGTTTTTCTACCTTCTCTAATTTCTTTTGATTGATGTAAAGTTGAGATGGCTGCATACCATATATCAAGGTTTCATGTACCTTATTTCCACACATATGATTTTTATAAGATATTTGCATTATGAATTTTTTGGATGGTACACGATTTCGATGCAAAACTTATAAGGATGAAATTATTGGTCCCCCTCAAGAAGATGTCAAAAGCCAAAAAGGAAGGAAAAAAAGAGAGCGTGTGGAAAAAGATACCCTCCAGTAAAGGTTATGTGTCCATAATCGATGCGAACTTTTTCCAACGTTTGTTAGCATTTTTTATCGATATGCTCATCTACAAGGCCATAGCCTTTATCATTCTTGTATTCCTCATGTATCAGATGGTTATAGAACCCGAAGAATTGTTCTCACTCGCGTTCTATCGTACCAACTTGTACGAATATCCCGAAAACTTCATGACCCTTAGGGATCTCACTGTACATGTTTTACTGAGCGGCCTCTTCATAGGATATTTTACCGTGTTCGAATCAAAAAATGTATGGGGGAGGACACCTGGAAAATATCTTCTTGGACTCAGGGTTATCGATGAAAAGGGATGCAAACTCTCTCTTAAGGATTCGTTCCTCAGAAATTCTACGAAATATTTCCTCAGAATCCCTCTGTTAGGCTTAGCTCTCGGTTTGCTAGAACTTGGGTTGATATTCTTCTATTTCAGAAGGACGGGAGATATACTCGTCCAATCGAGAGTCGCTTCAGCTATACATAAAACATAAGTAATCGGTTATTAACACTACTGCATCTCCAGCATAGTCTTCTTAACCATATCAGCCCACCAGACCACGCCCAAATCTTTAAAATTGTTCAACGCACCTTTGATATGTCCTTGGAATTTTTCCATTTCACCCCTTTCATAATAAAGCAACCCCAATTCGTAAAGAACTTTTGTGAACTCCATCTGGTTTCCCGATATATCCAGCAGTTCACGAGCTTTGAGAAGCTCCCTTTCCGCACTATCCAACTCACCGTCCTTGCGATAAACAGCACCGAGTATACGTCTGGCCATCCCCTCTTCTCCAGCAGATCCAATCTCTTGAGAACGTTTCTGGACTTGTTTTCCGTGTTCAAGAGCGGTTTTAACATCTCCTTTGGCTAACAAAACCTCGTTTATAGCACAACGTACGTGGAGAGTCAATTTCTCATCATCTAGACTTTCGCCTACCCTTAAAGCTCTTCTATAAAATTCTAGTGCATTCGTATAATCCCTCATATAATAGTGGATGTTTCCAATATTTTTCAGCGATGTCGCTACACCCCGCCTATCACCGACCTTTTCCAATATTTCAAGGCTTTGTTCATAACATCTCACGGCTTTCTGGAATTCACCTTTATTTTTGTAAATCGCACCGATGTTGTTCAAAGATATCGCTATCCCCCGTTTATCTTCTATTCTCTCTTTGATGTCCAAACTGTTCTTGTGATATTCCAATGATTTTTCGAAATCCGAACGATAATAATAGATAATGCCGATGTTGTTGAAAGATGTGCTGAGCCCTCTGAGATCCCCGATTTTTTTCCACAATTTTTCCGCACTTTTAAAGTGATGTAAAGCCTCTTCCAGATCGCCTTTACGGAAGTACAGGGCTCCCAAATCGTGGAGTGATTGTGCCAAATCTCCATCATCACCTTTTTTTCCCGCTCTCCGGCGTTCTTCCATAAATACCTGTTCAGCATCATAATAATCACCCTTTCTCAGAAGAACCCACCCCTTTGTTTTTAATAAACTACATACATCAGAAGGTTGGAGTTTCATACCCGATTCAACAGAGTCTAACGCTTCTTCGTAGTCGCCCATATTCGCATACAATTCTGATATCTTACCATATATAGAAGCGATCTTGTCTTTCTCACTCTCGCCATCAATAGCCATTTTATAATGATCCAATGCGGATTCATAATCCCCTTTCAATTTATGGACATCTCCGAGTTTATCATGAATATACCGGACACCATCTTCATCAGAATCAGGAATAAGCTCTAAGGCATTGGTAAAAAATCTATCAGCTTCTTCATTAGCATGCCGTTCCTGAGCAGAGCAGCCCGCTTCGACTAAAAAATTCACCCCCTTCTCATTCTTTGCTTTGTAGTAGTGGTGAACTATCTTTCCGAAAGAGTCTTCTTCACCTTCTTGGTACCTTTTTTCGTAAAATTCAGCCAACATAAGGTGATATTCTTCTTTGAGCTCGTGGTTCAGACTCGTGTATAGTGTTTCTCTAACTTTTTTATGATCAAATTTATAACCAATTTTAGATGATTTTATCAATCCATGGATTTTTTCAATATCATCCAATTCTTTTAGAAGGTCATTTCTTTCATATCTCAGCACACTTCCGATAATCGAACTCCTGAATTCATCACCCATAACGCTAGCGAACTCCAGAATATTTCGTTGCACCTCCATTAGGTTATCCAGTCTTCTCTCCACCAGGTTGTAAATCTTTGATGGTACCTTTACATCTTCAAAAGACCTCTCTACAGTCCATCCATCAGCTGTTTTTACTATATGGCCATCTTCTATCATGTGCATTAAAAATTCCATCAGAAAAAATGGATTACCATCACATTCTCGAAACGCTCTATCGTAGAATTTTGCAGGTTGGTCTATTTCTCCAAAGATATTCTTTAATAAAGTAATTACGTCCGTTTTTTTCAATCTGTTGAGTTCTACTGGTACAAAAAGTCCCTCATGATCCATATTTCGAAGCATAGATTTTAATTGATGGACTTCCCCATTCCATTTCCGTACAAGGTCTTCAGGTCTATATGCACCAAACAGAATAATCGGGTCGTTGATAATATTCCTAGAGATATAGTGGATCAATGAAAGCGTTGATGGGTCCGCCCATTGTAGGTCATCGATGAACATGACAATTGGTGTTTTTGACGCCTCCCTTCTCAGACCCAACAGAACGTGATCGAAAAGGTTATCCCTTTTCAACTTTGAATCATCGACGAGGTATTTTCCCTCGTACTTTCCCGATTCTATGAACCAGGATATCTCCCGATTCAACTCTGAAATGTTGTAATCTTTGGAGCCGATAGATTCACTCATCTCATAGAGTTCATTCAATTTCTCGTGCATATCGTCTATGAGAAATTCACTCTCATCTCCTTCGATGACAAGTATGAGTGAGAGATCGTCCTTTGTATCCATCAGTATTTGATAGCCCTTGTATGTGATCCCACTTACACCCTCATTCTCACCCTCTCCCATCATGCTTAACGAATCGGACACGAAATTAGATACACTTTTTATCATCCCCGCAAATATGTCAGCATCCAATTCGGTCTCCTTCCTCTCTGCTTTAGCTATCAAGATATCCGCCTTGTCGGTCAGGTAGGCTGACAGAACTTTTGGCGGCGGTTTATCTGAGATAATATGGAATAGGTCGGATCCACGGAGGGCTTCTTTGATTGGAGAAAAGGGTTCTAAACTCTCAGCAATACATCTGCCTCTGATAATGTTGATCCCCTGGGATCTGGCTTTGCTTAGGAACTCTTCGACGAACATAGTCTTCCCGATTCCAGCCTCTCCCGAAACGAAGACTGTTGCACCGCTCCCTTGTTCACAGTAATTCAAGATTGAATCTAGGGTTTCTAATTCATCTTCTCTCCCGATAAGTGGGGGGCTGAGTTCTACTTTTTGTGAGTCCATACTTTCAAGTTGTATTATAGTGACAGATAATAATTAAATTTGTGCCGAATCCATCTAGAATGTGACGGACAAACTATACCAAAAATCTTAGCAGATTTTTCGTAGCCCGTTCAAACAAGTTGAACGGACACAGCAGAATACTAACGTATTCTCCCTTCCCGCTAATTTTCTGTGAAAATGTAGCGGATGCCGAAGAATGTTAACACATTCTCCTTGTACTCTAATCATCAAAGATGATATAGCGGACAGACCGGTCGGAAAGCTGACGCTTTCCAACAGCCCGCTAATTTTCTGTGAAAATATAGCGGACGCGACG
>CAZHUM010000076.1:0-7471 GCA_964535805.1 uncultured Thermoplasmata archaeon | reverse complement strand
AGACGGTGTACAATAATATGACTAATAATGTAACAGTAGCAGTTTCAGATGCAGATTCAGATAGTGATGGCTGGAGCGATGCCATCGAGATAGTCGCTGGAACGGATCCTTTGGATGAAAATGATATGCCCTTAGACACGGATGGGGACGGCACAGCAGATTTCATGGAAGCCGGTTCGGATGATACAACAACAGAGACAAAGATCGAAACACCGTTTTGGGCCTGGATCGCTTTGATAGCGGCAATAATATTTGGAATAATGGCGGCAATTGGTTTTATGAGAAAGGAAACTTCAGCATCTATCGAGGAGGTCGAAGAATCTGTAGATACTAGGGAAAGGGGAGAAGAGGAATTGTTAGCTGGTGAATCTGAAAATCTAGAAAAAGAAAAGTGAAAAAACATCAACGGGTAGTTAACTTTCTCACTCTTACCTTTTGATCTCTTTCAGCATCATCGCTAACGGTATGGACACGAAGGCGAAGATCGCCATCACTATGAACGGAACGGACATACCCACGTTCTCCGCGGTGAAACCCGCCATAATCATGGCGAGGGAGGAGAGTCCAAAACGAGTGAAGAAAGTGATCCCGTAGAATGCACCGCGTATCCTCTCCGGCGTGTACTCAGCGATGATAGAATTCACAGCTGGTTGAGCACCGAAGAACGCGAATCCGAAAAGAACGACTCCTATCAAGAAGGGGCCGAACATGATGCCCAAGGGCCCCTCGAATCCCGGATAGATATTGTGTGTGCTAAGTAGGAGAAGGGACACGGTGGACAGTCCAGCGAACAGATAAATCGGTTTCTTTGATCCCATGGTATCCCTCATCTTCCCACCGATGAGCTGACTGATACTGCCTCCGAGTAACAGCAGTGTACCGTAAACACCGGCTCCCAAAGCGGTTGCGCCGATCTGATTTTCTACGTAGGTCGGGATGAACTTTACCGTCCCCCGATAGTACCATCCACGCAGTATGGTCACAGCTAAAAGGATGATGATAGTGCCCTGGAGTAAGAATTTCTTGTTCAATCTGTCCAAACCGGTGTGCTCTCCGGTGACCTTTGGTTCGTATCCTCGGGATTCCAGGTATAAACCCCAGACTATGAGAAGAGAAAGTATGCATCCCCAGAATAGATAGACACCCCTCCAACCACCGAGTGTTATCAGGAGGACAGCAGCTAAAAGTGGAGCTGAGAACTGTCCAAAATTACCGTAGAACCCGTGTCTTCCCATAGCCCATCCCCTTTCCTTTTCACTGAAGTACTTGGATAGAATCGAAACACCGGACGGATGGTAGAAACCGGAACCGAAGCCCAGGCCCACCATACCTATGATGAATACAGTTGAGTTGGGAGAGAGAAAAAGTATGAAACAAGAGACCAGAGCTATACCGGCCCCGGTGATGATCATCTTGAGAGAGCCGAACTTATCCGAGAAATATCCCGCCGGTATCCCGGCGGTTCCGTAAACGAACACGCTTACTGCACCGTATGCGAGCGTCCTCGTAAGTGATATATTGAATGATTTTTGAATGGCGGGTATGAGAACGCCCAAGGAAAGTATCACGGCGTGGATCAAGGCGTGGTTCGTCGAGCAGTAATAGAGGATTGCCTTCCGCTCTTCCATGGTGCTTCAAAAATCGAGGTGTTATTTATAGATGAGGAATCTATCTCAAATACGTTTCATCATCTTGATACCTTTCTCACCATCGGTGTAAAAATCCTCCATCTGAGAGATCACTTCGAATCCTCTTTTCCTATAGAATTCAATAGCATCCAGATTAGATTCCCGAACCTCGAGTTGTATGTTATCTACACCGTTCATCACCGCTACGTTTATGAACTGTTCTAGGAGATTTCCCCCGACACCGATGTTCCTAAAGTTTGGGTGGACGGCTATCATCAATATCCTACCACCCTGGTCGGAGTCAGTGATACCGTTTATGAAACCTATTATTTTTCCCTGGAAAACCGCCACCAAAAAACAAGAATTCCATGCTTTGTATATGGATAAAAATATGTTCATTTCGTATTCTTCCTTTAGGGACAGGTTGGATATGTATACGACACCGTCTAGATCATCTGGCCTAAAGGGACGTACTATAACCATGATATCCATGGTATCTACGGTATGAGAAATATATCTTACTATCGTTTTATTTAATATTTACCGCAACATTAATATATGATGACCAAAACCTTTATGTATGTGTGCATCTATATACAAGTGTACAAAGAAGCAAATAATGGGGATGTATAATGCTGGACCATGATACGGTCTCAGAACAGACCGAGGGCTCTCTCGGGCCGTCAATTCAAGAGAAGTATTTTATACAGTGTCTTCAGCGCGTGAAAGGTGTATGCGACGATAAAGACTTCAATATGGTAATTGATAGAACCCTAGATATTTTAGATTGATATTTTAGTTTAAATCGGTGGATAACAATGTCTTTGGAAAATGGATGTAAAACAGCGGTCAATACGTGTATGAACATCATCCCAGATGATAAAGTCCTGATAGTATCGGATAGAAAAACACTGAAGATCGGGCAAAAGTTAAAAGATATCATTTTGGAAATAACCCCCCAGATACGATTTTTCAACCTCGATATATACGGTGACAGACCTCTAAAGAAACTGCCCCCTCAGATCGAAAGCGAGGCAAGAGCTTCAACTGCGACATTCTGGACCGCACAGTCTATAGACGGGGAACTCGAGTCCGTAAGGATGCCCTTTTTCCAAGCTGCGGTAGATAAGGGAAGGCATGCACACATGCTCAATATCACCGAGGAGATAGTAGAAAAAGGTCTAAGCGGTGACTATAGGGAGATAGAGAGATTCACCGATAAAATACATTCTATGGCAGTTGATTCCAAGGAAGTCCGTATGACCTCTGAAAAAGGGACGGACCTGACCGCCAAGGTCGGAAGATACAAATGGATAGCCTCCACCGGTATAATACAGCAGATAGGTAAATGGCACAACCTTCCGGACGGTGAGATATTCACCACACCTTACGAGATGGAGGGCACATTGGTCGTCGATGGTACCTTGGGAGATTACTTCGACAGTAAATATCCCCTGGATACGACATTGGAAGATCCGCTCTACATAGAGATCACCAACGGCGAGATACCGAGGGCTACAAAGGTTGAATGTGAAAATGAAGAACTGGAACAAGAGGTACGAAGTTACTTGGACAGACATGAATGTTCGCGTTTTATAGGTGAACTCGGGATAGGTACCAATCTTCTCGTTGACGAACTCATAGGAAACATGCTGCTGGATGAAAAGCACCCTGGCATCCATATCGCCTTCGGAGACCCGCTCAACAACATGACATTTGCGGGATGGTCCTGCCCGACACATCTTGATATGATAGTTAGGGATTCAAACATCTGGTTCGACGATAAGCAGATAATGGGGAAAGGCGAGTATATTATAGAGTAGTTTTTATACACAAGTGTTAAATAACTTAATTCTCTTTTATAGTAAAAGGGGTTGTCTAATGAAAAAAATACCCGTACTGATGGTAGTATTTATATTGGCAATAGTTACATTGAATATTCAGCCTGTTAAAGCGGAACCAGTTGGAGTTGAATTACAGGGGCTCGCGGTCCCGAGCTATGATGGTAATGCTTATTGGTACAACGATACGAGTGGAGAGATAAACGGTAACATAACTACTATCGAAGTAAACGATCTAGATAAGAGTCCAAGGGGAGCCGACGACGCGATAAACGATAGATTTGCTCAGAAATACGACGGCGACCCAGACATTTTCAATTGGAATGCAGAACCCAGTGGTGAGAAGTACGAATGGGAATGGTACGACGAGCCCAATGAACCAGGTGAAAATTTATTTTTCTTAGCGGAATACCAGTATGTAGACAGGGAAACAGGTAAGAAAACCAATTACACATGGGCATCTAACTGGCACGCCGATAGTTATTATACACCAGATATAATGGAAGACCAATTCATGAGGTATGAACCCATCCCTAAACCGGAACCCAATCCCGTCATGGCAGACCCGGTAGGTACTACATGGGTCAATCTTTCTATTTCACACTTCAAATATACGGATTACAGCGAAGTTAATAAAGAACCTTATGGGATAGGTAATTACCATCTTTTCCAGAGTTACGCAGTCTTCATGAGAGAAAAAGGCGATCCGAAGTGGAGGTATATGGGTAATTCAAGACAGGATCCAGAACAGAAACCCGTCGATCAACCGATATGGGCCTACAGAGACCAAACGAATCCAAAAGAAGTGGATACCGGTGCGGACTGTTTCAACGTTACTGGATTAGATCCAGGAACAGGATATTATTTCATAGTGAGACCAAATTTCCGAACCATCGATGAACCCACACTGGGACCCGTTTGGGGGTATATGGGAGGACTCGGAGGCAAATCAAAATCAACCAGTTCTTTTGGGAGTAGAGCCCCTGAGGGAGGTAGTATCACACCTTTCTCGAGCAGTGGCAGCGGAGGAGTTTGTCCCACAGACGACGCAGATCCACCGTCTGCACCACAGAACCTAGTGGCCACAGGTTACGACAACTATGTGGATCTAGATTGGGACGCTCCGTCGGATAACGGAGGGGACACCATAACTGATTATTATATCTACAGAGGAACAACGTCTGGAGGAGAGAGTTATTACGACAATGTGGGAAGTGCGACGACATCGTATACAGACACATCGGTGACAAACGGTGTCACTTATTATTACAAAGTGGCGGCGAGGAACTCCGCGGGTACAGGCACCCAGAGCAACGAGGATTCAGCTCTTCCACAGGGTGTTCCTTCGGCACCACTTAACCTGGCAGCGTCACCAGGTGATAGTTACGTTTACCTAGATTGGGACCCACCTTCAGACGACGGCGGGTCGTCTATAACGGATTACTATATCTACAGGGGAACCACATCCGGTGGTGAAAGCTATCACGACAATGTAGGAAGTACAGCTACGAACTATAACGACACCTCCGTAACTAACGGTCAACAATATTTCTATTACGTCACTGCCATTAACGGTGTTGGCGAGGGCTCCGCTAGCGGTGAAGTATCAGCAACACCTCAGACCACACCCACCGAACCTCTAAACCCAACTGCTACAGAGGGCGATAGTTACGTATACCTGGATTGGGACCCCCCCTCGGACGATGGAGGGTCGACTATCACAGATTACTATATACACAGAGGAACTAGCCCCAGCGGAGAAAGTTATCTTGACAATGTAGGGAGTGCCTCCACAGCATACAATGACACGACCGTAGATCCCGACGGATCGACGTATTATTACTATATGACAGCGGTCAATGGTGTCGGGGAAGGTACACAAAGTACCGAGGTATCGGGCACACCCTATGCAACCACTTCGACCTCTCTGACCTCAACTGGACAATCCGATGGATGGAATTTCGTATCCACAAGTGTCGTACCAGATGATACAGAAATTACAAGTATCCTGGATAACAGTACTTACGGTATACCTGGTAACTACGATAAAGTGATGTACTTCCAGGGTGAAGTTATATTCTACGACAGCTTCGACGACCGGACGCTATCCGGTGATTGGACAGTCGAGGGTACTGGATCTGGAAGTGTGACCGACGACACACATAATTCTGGTAGTTATTCTTTAAGGGTCGGGGAAAGTGAAGTGAACGTGACCTCCAAGACCATAGATATCTCTTCTTTGGACTCCAGCAAACTCACAGTGTGGGTAAGGAGAGGATCCGATACGTTCAGTGAGAATCCAGAATCCTCTGATGACCTAAGACTGATGTATCTCAACGATGGTTATACCTGGGTGGAACTCGAAGAATTCGAGGGCGGTGGAACCCCTGGCGAGATCATGGAAAGAGAATATATTTTACCCGCTGATGCACTACATCCAGACTTCCAGATCAAATTCTATCAGATATACGGATCAGGATCCGATTTCGATTTCTGGCACATCGATGATGTAACCCTTTATGGAGAAGGAGATAACATCGGTATTTGGAATACTTATGTTCCCGGGAGAGCAGATAAATACAACTCACTCACCCATTGGGACAGAAGTATGGGTCTATGGATACACATGACAGACGATGATACTTTGACCGTCAAAGGAATAGAACCCGTCAATACAACGGTCTTCCTTCATCCAGGTTGGAATCTAGTGGGCTATCCTAGCCAGATAACCGGTAACAACGGTCTACCCTCAGAGATCACCAAGATTGGATATTTTGATGAAACACAGGAATACAATATCAATTATAACTACGACCCCGGAACGTACACTTTTGCTCCAAACAAAGCATACTGGATATACAACAGTGCAGGCTATGCTGTTGAATGGACCATAGATTATAAGCTGTAAAAAAACAGTTCAATCCCCTTCGATCTTCTTTTTTATCTCATTAACCTTTTCATCTCTTCCTAAATCCTCATACACGTCCATGCAATCCTCGAGTATCTCCCTTCCTTTTTCTTCCTTCCCGATATCCAACATCATCGTTCCATACATATACAGAACAGACCCTAATGCGCCCTGCTCGTCTATCTTCTTGAAGATATTTTTTCCCTCGATGAATTTTTTTTCAGCCTTTTCATATTCCTCTTGGTTCTTATACACCAACCCCATCACTTCGCGACTCCTTGCTTCCAATGTCTCAGATCCAATTTCTCTAGCTAGATGTAAAGCTTTATCCGCGTATTTATGAGCTTTATCGATATCGTTCTTTTTAACCATGCATCTAACCAATTCACAGTATATCTCACAGGTTAAATTTCTGTTGCCGATCTCTTCGGATATCTTGAGAGCTTTTAGATGATAATTTTCAGAGTCATCGTTTTCCCCTAACAGTCTACTCACGACCCCCATATTATTGTATGACATGGCTAATCCATATTTATCTTTGAGATATTTTCTTATCTTCAAACTCCTTTTATGAAATTTGAGTGCCTTATCCAATTCACCTTTGTCCTGACATACTAATCCGATGTTGTTCAACGCTGTCGCGATACTCGATTTATCACCGACCTTCTCGAAGAGATCCAAACTCTTATAAAAGAAATCTAGTGCATTATCGAAATCTCCTTTATTGAAATAGATCATCCCGATATTGATGTAGGTGTTACCCAAATTCAGCTTATCTCCAATCTTTTCAAAAGCTTCTGCCCCCTTCTTGTAGTATTCCAGAGCCAATGAATATGCCCCCTTCGAATAGTACACTATACCTATGTTGGTCAGAGATTTCGCCACCCCCCTCTCATCTCCGATCTCTTTCCTTATCTCTCTAGCCCTTTCCAGGTGTCCAATAGCATCTTCGTAATCTCCCCTGTACCACTCGACCGTCCCCAGATTGTGTTCTATCTCGGCTATCTCTTTATCATCCTCGAAGTCCTCAGCGATCTCCAGCGCCTGTTTCAACAGTCCGCTTGCGGAGTCGTAATCCCCTCTCCTCATGTACG
>CAZHUM010000075.1:0-7885 GCA_964535805.1 uncultured Thermoplasmata archaeon | reverse complement strand
AGCAGGGCTCCGGAACGTAAATTATATATAGAACCTCTTACTAATTAATAAACACTAACATTACAACATGAAGTTGACAAATAGAGGTGATATAAATGGCAGAAGAAGAGAAAGAAGAGAAGGAAGGAAAAAGGGGAGAAGAAAAGAAGAAGAGAAAGGACATCATGGTAAGACCGAGAGAGTGGATGTCTTCGGATTGGTTCCCGAGGGACATATTGGACAGGTCTCTTACGGAGATGGATAAAGCCTTCGAAGAGATCGACAGGGCATTCGACAGGATGGTCGGCAGACCTAGGAGAAGGTACGGTATAACGGAATTCAGAACGCCGGTCATGGACATCAAGGACGAGGGAGATCATTACCTGCTCGAGGCTGAACTTCCAGGGATCCGCAAAGAGGACGTAGATATCGAAGTCACGGAAGACAAACTCACCGTAAAAGGTGAAAGAAAAGAAGAGAAAAAAGAAGAAAAAGAGGGATACGTTAGACATGAGAGAGGATACAGGTCCTTCTACAGGGAGATACCCATGCCGAGCGGTGTCATCAGCGATAAGACGACGGCAGAGATGAAAGGCGGGATCTTGAAGATAATGCTCCCGAAGACGGAAAAAGAGAAGAAAGGAGGCAAGAAGATAGAAGTGAAGTAAACACGCTTCCTTCATTTTTTATATATTTATGAACCGAGAAGAAGTTAACAAGATCCTGAGTCTCTTGCAGAACCCTACCCGCCGGAGGATACTAGAGATACTCACGAAGGAAGAACATTACCCACTTCAGATATCCAGAGCACTCAACACGAGCCAGCAGTCCGTTTCCAAGCATCTCAAGACCATGGAACGGCAGGGTATAGTTGTATCTAGAGTGTCCAAAAGTGAAAGGGGTGGGCCACCGACGAAAACGTACACCCTGAACAGCGAGTTCTCCGTTCGGATCGACCTGGGACCTTCGCTTTTCGAAACCGAGATCGAAAATTTGGACGACGAACAGGTCGAGGGATACGAAGGATTAGAGCAGAAGGTGGATAACAAGGACAAAGAGGAATTCCTTGAAAGGCAGAGACAGATAGTCCAAGAGATAGACGAAGAGATCAACAAACTGGAGAGAAAAAGATGCCACTTGATGAAGCTGAAGGAAAAAACTTTGGAGCGAGCATACAAGTACATCTACAACAATTTCCAAGACTATCGTCATAGAAACCTGCTGTATTATATAATCAACAGCGGAACCGTGGATCCAGAAAAGATCGCAAGCGACTTGGGAGCTCGGGAGGATGAAGTTAGAAAACTTATGGAAGATATGAAAGAAAAAACAAACATATGGTGATATTAATGGCTGAAGACGAAGAAGAAGATGAGGAATATAGAGAAAGAAAAAAGAGAAGAGAGTACCCCTTCGGAAGCATATTCGGATTCGGAGATATAGACAAAGAATTCGAAAGGATGCAGAAGTTGATGGACGAGATGTTGAAGGGTGGATTTCCGAATATGAGCAAGCCCTTGGTTTACGGTTTCTCCGTCAAAAAAGGTTCCAACGGTAAGCCCCATGTACAGGAATTCGGAAATGCAAAGGGTTATTTTACCCGAGGGGACGAAGGGACGGAATGGACTCCACTCACCGATGTGCAGGAAGACCCGGACGGAGTAACGGTCACCGTTGACATACCCGGCGTGGAAAAGGAAGACATCGACTTACAGGTTATGGACAACAAACTCGTTATAAACGTGGACGGGGCCAGAAAATATAAAACAGAGGTCAAACTCCCGTCATCCGTAAAAACCGAAGATGCCGATGCTTCCTACAAGAACGGAGTACTCGAGGTCAAATTGAAGAAATCCGAAGAGAAGAAAGGAGAATCGATAAAGATAGAGTGAAGTACATGACGGAAGAAGAACAAAACGAAACCGAAGACCGTCGGGAAGAGGAATCCGATGAAGAGATCCGGGAACGTTTACAAGAGGAAGTCGAAGAGTTAGAATCTCAACTGAAAAGGGTGATGGCGGATTTCGACAACTACCGTAAGAGGATGGCAAAGGAGAGAAGAGCCGTCATGGAAAGGGCTTCGGAGAGCCTCATGTTCGACCTGCTCGATGTTATGGACGACTTCGACAGGGCACTGTCCTCCGACGGCGATCCCGAACCAGACGGCATCGAGATGATAAAAAGGAAGTTCTACAACATTTTGACTTCCCATGGATTAAAAGAAATCGATTCTGAAGGAAAAGAATTCGACCCACTTTACCACGAATGTCTCGTGGCTGAAGAAGTGGAAGACGAAGATAAAGAAAATGTGGTCTTAGAAGAGATCAAAAAAGGATATAAATTGAATTCTAAAGTGATCCGACCGGCGAAAGTCAAGGTCGGTGAGTATTGCGAAGATGTAGATGATGAAGAGAAAAATGAAGATGAAGATCAAGAGGTGAAAGAAGATGAGTAACAAGATATTAGGTATAGATCTAGGAACTACGAACTCCGCTATGGCGGTGATGGAAGGTGGAGAACCGGTAATAATCCCCAACTCCGAAGGCGGAAGGACGACGCCTTCCGTCGTTGCGTTCAAAGAGGACGGAGAGAGATTGGTCGGAGAATTGGCTAAAAGACAGGCGGTGAAGAATCCGGGAAGGACGGTCACGTCCATCAAGAGGAAGATGGGCACCGACCACAAGGTGAAGATCGGTAATAAAGACTACACTCCGGAGGAGATATCCGCCATGATACTCCAGAAATTGAAGAGGGATGCGGAGGAATATCTCGGAGAAGATATACAAAAGGCGGTGATCACGGTACCGGCATATTTCAACGAATCACAAAGGGAATCCACAAAAGCTGCTGGTGAGATCGCCGGGTTCGATGTAGAACGTATATTCAACGAACCCACCGCTTCCGCTATGGCATACAAGATGGAAGAAGAAAGGGGAGAGACCATCCTGGTCTACGACCTGGGCGGTGGAACCTTCGACGTGTCCATACTTGAAGTGGGCGACGGTGTTTACGAAGTTCTTGCCACATCGGGAAACACACAACTCGGAGGTGACGACTGGACCGATAAGATAGTGGACTGGTGTGTGGAGGTGTTCAAGAAAGAAAACGGCATCGACCTCAGAGATAACCTGGAAGCCATGCAGAGGATATTCGAGGCATCTGAAAAAGCGAAGAAAGAGCTGTCGACAAGGGAGAAAACGGAGATCAATCTACCCTATATCGTGGTGGAGGACGGAGAGCCAAAACATCTGGATATGGAGCTGACGAAAGGGAAGTTCCAGAACATGACCAGAGATCTGGTGGACAAGACCAAGGGACCCATGGAGACCGCTCTATCCGACGCGGGTTTAGATCCAAAGGAAATCGACGAAGTGATCTTGGTAGGCGGTTCGACTAGATTATCAGCGGTTAAAGATCTGGTAAAAGATTATTTCAAGAAAGATCCTCACATGAAGATCAACCCGGACGAATGTGTAGCCGTAGGAGCGGCTATCCAAGCCGGTGTGATATCGGGAGACGTAAAGGATGATATCGTCCTTTTGGACGTAACGCCGCTCACCTTGGGCGTGGAAACGCTGGGAGGAGTCATGACCCCGCTTATAGACAAGAACACCACCATACCGACGGAAGCAAGTAAGGTCTTCACCACTGCACAGGACAATCAACCAAGTGTGGATATACACGTTCTACAGGGAGAAAGAGCAATGGCGAAGGACAATCACAGTCTGGGCAGATTCCAGCTCACCGGCATAGCTCCGGCGCCCAAAGGCGTACCCCAGATCGAGGTCACCTTCGAGATGGACGAGAACGGTATATTGAATGTAGAAGCCGAGGACAAGGGCACGGGCAAGAAGAACAGCATAACAGTCGTATCAACCGGCCAGATGACGGAGGAAGAGATCGAACGCATGAAGAGAGAAGCGGAAAAACACGCTGAGGAAGACGAGAGAAGAAGGAAAGAGATCCAGGAGAAGAACGAAGCTGAAACCCTCGTCGGGCAGGCTGAGAGGACACTAGAAGAGTTCAGCGACCAGGTGGACGATGAAATCAAGAGGGAGATCGAAGAAAAGATACAGGAACTGAAGGATGCCTTGGAAGAAGATAACCTGAGTAAGATCAAGAAGAAGAAAGAAGAGCTGACCAAAGCGATCTCCAAGATCGGTGAGAAAATCTATCAAGCCCAGCAACAGCAGCAGGCAGCTCAACAGGCGGCACAGCAGGGTGCCCAAGCAGGACAGGACGCCGGTCAGGGGTCAACTGAAGGTTCGGAAGAAGAGTACGTTGATGCGGATTACGAAGTGGTCGACGAGGACGAAGAAGATTAAAACCCCCTTCTCTTTCCCTTATTAAATCGATGTGTGTTGCATGGCCAAGGATTACTATGAGATATTAGGTGTAGACGAAGATGCCTCCAAAGATGAGATCAAGAAAGCTTATCGTAAAAAGGCCAAGAAATTTCATCCGGACAAGAACCCGGATAACCAAGAATGGGCGAGAGAGAAATTCAAAAAGGTGTCCGAGGCATACGAGGTGCTGGCCGACGAAGAAAAAAGGCAGATGTACGATAGATATGGTGAAGCCGGCGTCCAGGACAGGTACTTCGGCGGCGGTGGATTCCAATGGTCGGATTTCTCACATCGAAACGATGTAGAGGACCTCTTCTCGGATTTCTTCGGTGCAGGCGGTTTTGAAGATCTTTTCGGAAGTCTTTTCGGCGGTAGAAGAGGGTACGCAAGGCAGAGGACGAGGAGGGGGAACGATCTCAGGATGGCCATAGATATCTCTCTTGAAGACGTGCTCCACGGTACTGAGAAGACCATCAAGTTAAGGCGGAAAGCAGCGTGTGATTCGTGCGGTGGAACAGGGAGCCAAGACGGAGAGACCGTTACCTGCCCTCAGTGCGAGGGCGCCGGTGAAGTCCAGAACGTTCAAAGACAGGGCTTCCAGCAGTTCATCCGGATAAGCGCATGCCCGAAATGCGGTGGAACCGGTGAATACGTAAAGAATCCGTGCAAAGGATGCGGTGGAACCGGTATCCAGGAAAAAAAGGAGACCATCACCGTCAAGATACCTGCTGGAGCGGAGAACGGTTCTAGGTTGAGGATAAGAGGGAAAGGAGAAGCCGCGCCTCGAGGCGGGCAGCCGGGAGATCTCTATATCTATCTAAGAGTAAAAGATCACGATACCTTCGTCCGTAGGGGAAGCAATCTGTTGATGGAGATGCCGATATCGATAACACAGGCTGCCTTGGGGGACAAGATCAAGGTGCCGACGTTGGAAGAAAAGGTTCAGATGAAGGTCCCACCTGGCACACAACCCGGGCAGCACTTACGTTTGAATGGAAAGGGACTTCCAGACGGTAGAGGAAGGAGGGGTGATCAGATCGTCATCATAGATGTAAAGATACCTGAAAAGCTCACCAAAGAACAGAAACAGTTGCTCGAGGAATTCGAAAAAATAGAAAATGAGAAGGAAAAGGGTTGGTTCGATAGATTCCGCAAGGGATGATCAGACAAGCTCCACTTCTTTTAGATTATATCCTTTTGGACAATCTATCTTTTTACCTACTTTTTCGAGGGTGTACTTACCGCCGAATTCTATACCTGGTGGATGACACAATGCATATTGCTCACACTCAAGGTTGCTGCAGTCCTTTTTATCCAATGTTACAACCGATCCTTCTATGCTGGTCCGTCCTTCTAGAGTGGTCTTCAAAGGTATCTCTTCCACTTCAACGACTTTGACTTTACCGTTATGAACTTTGCAGTCGTGTAGATTCTCTCTTACCCCTATTATCCTGTACCACTTGTTCTTCTTCAGACCGCAGCACGAATTTTTCAATTCACAGCTTTGGCACCTAGAAAGACATCCTCCGAAGGCGAATTCGAGTCCCTCTTTCGCTATATTTTCTCCGATTAGAGTTACTTCTGTCATTTTTTACCTCCTTATATTACACCCGTCTCACGGGCTGCCGACTCAGCGGCCTTCCTGTTCATCCTCTTGTTCCCGAGGATGGTGTAGCGCTCGGGTCTTATCTCCGGTGCCCTAACCAGTGCTTCAATCACGTCCTCCTCGGACAGATCCAAACCCCTGGCAGTGGTGGGTGCACCGACCTTTTCAAGCGCTTCCTTGATTTTCCTCCAATCTCCCCCGTGTAGATACATCATTATTACGGTCCCGACACCGCATTGTTCTCCGTGCAGGGCGGGTTTATCAACCAGCTTATCCAGCGAATGACTGAACTTGTGTTCACTTCCGCTGGCGGGTCTGGATGAACCCGCTATGCTCATGGCTACGCTGGAACTTACAAGCGCTTTGACCACGAGCCATGCGCTTTCTTCGAGACCTGATTTGATGCTGTCAGCGTTATCTATGAGTGTGTAAGCCGTCATCTCTGAGAGATTAGCGGCATAAGACGAATAAGGTTCATTTCTCAATTTCTTAGCGAGGAGCCAATCCTTGACCGCCGTTGCATTGGCGATTATATCGGCACACCCTGATGCTAAAAGCCTGTACGGGCTCTCAGCCAGTATGCCAGTGTCTGCTACGAGTGCCAAAGGTGATTGAGCTTGAACAGATATCTTGTTCCCGTTCCTATTAATAGAAGCTCTTCCAGATGCGATGCCGTCGTGTGAAGCCGCTGTGGGAACACTGACGAAGGGTATCTCTAAAAGGTGTGATGAATACTTGGCGATGTCTATGGATACACCACCTCCGACGCCCAAAAAGAAGTCGACTTCATCTTTGGATTTATCGACTATCTCATCGACGACATTCTGGGACGCTTCGGATATAACTTCAACGTCAATAGAGTAATCCATTTTCTCCAATATCTCTTTAACGCTGTCTCCTGCGACCTTTTTCGTAATCTCATCACATATTATAAGCCCATGATCTGATAACTGAAGTTTCCTGCAGGTCTCCCCTACTTTCTCTAGAGCATTTCTACCGACTACTACAAGCCTGGGGAGTTGCATGCTCTTGAACTTAGAAAAGTCATCTAAATTTTCCTCTGGATATTCTTTATCAGCGTTCGTCATACTTACACTTTTTATCAAATACTATTATCGTACAATATATTACTTTCCCTAATTCATAATTCTTTCGAGATAAGAGTAGCTACCTTTTTGCCAGATAGGAGCATGCCCCCGAAGATCGGACCCATCCTAGGTGCACCCATCACCGCGTTTGCACACATACCCGCTACCCACAGTCCAGGGAAAACCCTTCGAGTGTTTTCTACAACGGTTTTCTCTCCTATCTCAGCGCACATAGACATCTCTCCCGATACTTTTCCTTCGGGTGTGTCTAGTTCTGAAGTTTTGTGTTGAAGGATCCTGCAGACCTCGGCGTCGTGGCCCGTTGCGTCGATGCACTGTTTTGCCCTTATGGTGACGGGATCGACGTGTAATCCAGCAACCTCTATGGGCGACGAGTTGATCACGAAACCATTCACTTTTTCTTCTTCGTACAGGATGTCCTCTACGGACAGTAAGTTGAAGATACGTGCTCCTGCGTCTATAGCTGCTGATGTTAGTTTAGCCACGGATTCGATTGAATCCGCTGTGTAGTATCCTTCACTAGCTTTTGTTGTCTTTATACCAACCTTCTCCAGCTCTTTAACTGATTCCTCCTGTACCACTATGGTCGGGTATCCCATACCCCCTCCCCACATACCTCCTCCCGGTGAGAGTTTCCTTTCGTAGATGGTGACCTTGTGCCCGGCCTCTGCCAGGTAACGTGCTGCCACGAGTCCGGCTGGACCCGCTCCTGCTATGGCAACATCGGTTTCCAGGCGATCCAAGAATTCCTTGAAATGTCTTTCTACAATATTTCGAGTGACCTTGATATCATCTATCATATCTGTGGGAAAAAGGGAGGTGTATAAAAATATTGATGTTGTTCG
>CAZHUM010000074.1:0-7929 GCA_964535805.1 uncultured Thermoplasmata archaeon | reverse complement strand
TAGCTATGGTGATATTGAAATCGTCCCATCTCTGGTCGTCGTTGCTATCGATCGGATTGATACCTAGAATTTCGATATCCTCGTTCTGTCTCTGTGTCTCTAGTAATCTTTGTTCTTGTATCTGTTCTTGTTTATACGATACGAAAAGGAAAAATGAAGATGCAGCACTTACAACGATCAGAACGAGGAGTAAAGCACCGATAATCTCCGATACACCACTGTCATCTTTCGATAGCCTTTTCATATTGTTTAATCATTAAAAAATAACTTTTAATATTGTTGTCCATACATTATTGCGTCTATATTGTTCAATATAGTCTAATGAGTCTTTATCTTCTATATACATAATGCTTAAAATATTCATTTGGATAGGTGAAATGTGTCTCTTAAGGTAGAAGTTGCTGGATTGGAAGATTTCATACCATCTATTGAAAACGGTAATCTTATTTTAATCGAAGGTGGTGCTTTGGATCATGTTAAATCGAAATTTGTTCAAGAGCTGGCTTACAACGCAGCTAGTTATTATTTTAAGATAACCTACCTATCTACAATCGGTAGAGAGAGGGTGGAAGAGGATATGAGGAAGAGGTTCGGAGAAGTTCCAAAAATAGACATCAATAAACCATTGGATTACGGGGGTATCGAGGACTATATAGAAGAAAATTCGATACTGATATTAGATTCATTTTCATATCTATCGATCGATAAGGATTTTACTCAATATCAAAAGATGTTCGAAGACCTCCAGTTCCATTCTAAATTGAACAAGGGTATAACTTTTATTGTGATCGATACCGGTATGCTGAACGATAAATTCATGTCGGTTTCTTACCACCTTTGCGATGGTATCATAAAATTCAAATTGAGAGATACTTCGGAAGGTATCGTCAGGTATATCATTATACCAAAGTGGATAAATGGAAGCAGTTTCGATGATAATATTTATTACAACTATGAGAACAACAAGATAAAGATAGACTCGAGAAGAAGAGTAGTTTAAAGGAATAGATTACTATGGTAAAAGGATTTGAAAGATACGGGCTCAGTGGAAATCCGTTCCACGATTTGGCAAGTGAGAACATTGATGATATCGAAATATTCCATGTTCAGCAGGATATCGATTACGAACTAGATTCAATACAAGAAGATGTTATTGATCTGGAAAATCATTCAGTGATTTTCGTACTAGGGGGATTGGGTGCTGGTAAAACAGAGAGGTTACAGGTAGCGTTGAACAGAGCGGAAAAAGAAGGTATATTTTCTATTTACAACAGCGTTACTCCGGATACAAAATGGGTTCTACAAGAGATAATCTCTTCTTTGATAGAGAAAAGCGATATAGGAGTCTTAGGAGGATTATCTGGACCTAGTTGGTATAAAGATCTGGTTAAAATCAATAAAAGTATAGAAAAGAAAGGATATCATCCAGATAATGCAGGAAAAGCCATCGCAGGAGCCTTGAACGATAATAAACCATCTTTTCTGCTGTTGAACGACCTACACCATATTAAAAGGTCGAAGATCAAGAAATTTATGGAATCTCTATACGTGATTTTCAACAATATAGATGATGGTGTGATGATTATGATGGGATCTGATCTAAGGTTTTATTCTTTGGTAACGAAAAAATTCCCATCGATAAAGCAGAGGATAAACAATATTTATGAGATCCCACCCCTTGATGAAGACGAGGCATCACTCCTTTTAGCGAAAAGGATGCTGGCGAAAAGGTTGGTCGAGGACTTGAACCCGATTTATCCTTTCACTGACGGAGCGATATATAAGTTGAATAAAGGAGTTAATGGTAATCCACGTAAACTTCTTAAATTTTCGGACAAGGTTCTGGATTTTGCAGCGGACCAGAAAGCTATCAATATCGATAAACAGATGATTTTGACGGTTGCTAAGATAGAACGCGAGAAAAGAAAGACGAGGAAGCAAAAATTGAAGAATGGGAGAAAACAAAGAAACAAGAAAAGGGCATCCTCTAAAAAGAAGAACACCCAAACAAAGAGCAAATCCAGTATTAAATCAAAGAAAAAGAAATCTAAAAGTAAAAAATCATCGAAAGATAAATCAAATAAGAGATTAAGGATTAAGCGAAAAAGATAGAACGTATATTTTTTAGAATATCATTATTCCGAATACTATGGTAGATGCTGCGATCATGGCTAATATATGGACCAGTCCTTCTTTCACATCACCTTCTTTGAACAATCCGATGAGTATACCTGAACTAATAGAACTTATGACCATCAAATGAAAGAACCTTTTTTTGAGTGTAACCAGACCCATCTTGTTAACACCCCCTCCCAATTCTTGGCCATTATCCATACTAGTCATGCCCAGGACAGACAGGTCTATATCTCCCAACTGTGGGTATATCGATATCAGTTGATATATTATTACGAGAAGGACTCCGAATGCTACATATATTATAGCTATCCCAGAGAGCAGATGCCTGCTTCTCTCCTCATTAATCTTTATCATCTCATCCATGTCCTTGGCGGCTCTGTGCAGCACCAAACCGATCTCACCGCCGACTTTGGATGATTCCGCTATGAGATTTGCATACCTTTTAACCAAACTGCTGTCGATCTGAGAAGCGAAAGCCCCCATGACTTCATCGAATGGTCTTCCAACCTTTATGTTATCAGCAGCGATTTTTACTTTGTCTTTCAATATCCCAGTTTCAGTTTTCGACAGTTCTACTATCACTTTAGATGGATTCAAACCACTTCTTATGGCGTCCGCCATCTCGAAGAGAAATTGGGAAAAAGCTTTTTCATATTTTTTCGTCTTGATACGATCGTATTGATAGTACAGCGCATAAGGGGATATCCCTATCATGATCCCAGCGATTATGATGTACTCTATAAAATAGGTATTAGAGGTACCAATCGTACTTATCAATAATAGGGAAATAGGAACCATGAAAACCACAATAACGATTGGAGGGTATATAGTGATGTACTCCATTTTGACGGGATTTTTTTCGAAATGTTTTTCGAATGTAAAATTCTTCGTTTTTCTCAAATAGATATAATACCCGAAGAACGCAGCAGCACCTCCTATCAAAACCCCTAAGATGATCAATAATATCATTCTAAAAGACAAAAACTTTTGCTCTGATCCTTTCATCTCTGGATCATAGGTAACATTCCATCTCTTAACAATTTCATTCCCCTGGGTATCGGATATGCTAATTTCTATTGTGTGATTTCTATCCGTCCATTCGAATACCTCTGGAACTCTGTGGATCGTTGTTGTATCGTTGACCGTGGTTTCTTCCCATTCTGTAACCTCGACGTTATCGACTAATAGTCTCACGGTAGAGGCATCAAGGTCATAGTTATCTCTGTAATGGACGATGATCATAGGTGTATTATTGGATATCGTTTCATCCTCGCCTGGAGTTACTTCTAGTATCTGAGGTGGTTGGTTGTCTACCTGAGCATTAACTGAGGTTGGAACAAATGAAAAGAAGATTATCATGATGATTATAAGAATATATTTCCCTTTCATAATATCAACTCTTTTTTGAATATGCTGAAGATATCAAGAATCCGATTATCAACACCGCTATCGGTATCAAAATATAGGTCAACAACAACAGAAGTGTGTTAGCATCCAGTCCCATTGCGGTTTCGCCCATAGATTCAATAAGAAAAGCTCCTATACTTATCATCAACACGCCTATTAAAACCAGACTGATGTAGATATCAGTGTAGGTCATCAGTGTTTCAGTGAATTCCTTCTGGATAGTCCTTTTTAATTTTAAAACTTCATCTGATTTATCACGGAGGTATTCCCCCATACTACCCCCTTGATGGATTATATTCGATATATCCCAAAGGGTTTCTCTGAATTTAGAAGAGGGACTCTCTTTTGCGGTTTCACCCAAGGCGGTTATGATATCGTGACCCTCCACATCCACCTTGTAAACCACCTTCTTGATCTCGGATTTCATAACCTTGTCTATATCTCTTTGGGACATCCTTCTGAATGTTTCCACGGGAGGTATCCCCGTGCTGGCTAAGATGGATAATTCACTTAAAGTGTATGGAAGCTCGTTTTCCAATCTCATCTTTCGATTGGATATCCTGTATCTTATCCACAATTTAAAGACACCATAGGTGATAAGTGCTGCTAATGGCGTCAATCCTAAACTCCATAACAGCCACATCTTCAAGTCGAATACGAGGAAAAATATCAAGATAGATACGGGAAAAACAACCGTTATCACTATCATCACAGTGAAAAAAGTCAAGCCCAAGAAAAGACCCGGTGACATCCCCATGTTAGCTTGATGTAACCTCATTTCCAGATCTATGGTTTTGAATCTATTTTCGATTTTTTTCCCAACCGTTTTATATGAATAATTTTTTATTGCTTGTAAAGCCTCAGATGACCGCTTCTCTTTCTTCTCTTCTTCACTCATCTAATAATACCCTTCTGATTAAATCGTGGTTATATCGAGGTCCGTGTAGGCATTTTCCGGATCTACATAGTATTCGTTTATGGCTTTACTTACATCTTCATAGTGAGTCATATTATTAAGATCCATCAATTCGATATATCTCTCTCTTCTCTTCAATTCCTCCATCAGCTCATGGACTTTCTTACCTGTTTCTTTAGCGATCTCTTCAAAAACATATGACTGCCCGTGGAATTCGAAAGAATCATCTTCTGGATCCCAGTCGAATACGTCGTTGGTAAGTAGGTTGTTCGTCTTCTTTTCTAACTCCAAGATCTCAGTGATGCCCCGCAGTCTACGGACCCTGTTTCCACCGGTGAGAACCTGTGCCTGGAATGCTACTGCATCCAGACTCTGAACCAGCACCCGTGGAATATTCATCGGTTCGTTCTCCACCCTGTGTAGAAGTTCGGATACCGAGCCGGCGTGTATCGTACTCATGGATGAATGGCCCACCGATATGGCTTGAAAAAGGGTGAAAGCTTCACTACCTCTTACTTCTCCCACTATCACGTACTCCGGTCTCTGTCTGAGAGCAGCGACAAGGAGGTCGTATAATGAGATGTCTCCAGGCCTAAGTCCACTGCCCCTATTGCTTATACCGGATACCCCCGAAGCTCCACTCATACCAGATACTGCACCAAAACCGGTCCTGGCAACGGACTGTATCCAGTTCTCGTGATCTATGTGAATCTCGGGTGTATCTTCGATACTGACTATCTTATCTTCGGGTCTCATGAACATGCACAATGCGTTTAACAGTGTGGTTTTACCGCTTGCGGTTCCACCTGATATAAGCATGGATCTTTTGTTCTCTATCAAGATCCAGAAATAAGCTAACATCAGTGGTGATACAGATCCGAATCGTATAAGATCGATTGGAGATATGGGATCTATTGAGAACTTCCTGATGGTGAATGTAGAACCTTTTTTGGTGACCTCAGAACCGAGTGTTAGATTGATCCTACTGCCGTCCGAGAGCATGGCGTCTAGAATCGGTTGATTAACGGATATGTGTTTCCCGGCGATCTGTGCTAATCTTACGATGTGTTTATTCAATTCCATCTCTCGAGGATATTCGATGTTGGTCCTCATCGAACCGAATATCCTATGGTAGATATACAGCGGAATATCGGGACCGTTGCAGCTTATATCTTCGATGAAAGGGTCCCTTACAAGAGGATCCGCTCTACCGAGACCCAATAGATTCCTTTTGAGGTAGTAATGCAGAACCCTTTTTTTCTTCTTTTCAACATCTATATCATAGAGGTAGATTACTTTATTGTAAACATTATCTAAATACTCGTTCAATTGATGTGACCTACCGAATCCAGGGTTTTCCGGTTCCGGGATCTCCTCCTTATCCATGGTATCTTCTATCTTGTCTATGATCACCTCTAATTTCTCTTCGTCATGGTCAGTCAACTTCGGTTCCTGGAGAATATAATGAAACTCCCCGTCATCATCGTTGAATATTATATTTACGAAGGCGAACGGTGGGTTGATGGGATAAGTAATATCTATGGCCATCTTCTCCTCATTCATCTTATTTCTCATGAAATTCAAAGCTTCCTGCTGGACCACCTTCTCTGAGACTTCATCGCTTTTCAAGTATAATTTGTCCAATTTTTTTGCTTTCTTTTTGAGATCTTTCTGTTTCTGTAACTTTTCCTGGTCTTCCCCCTGGAAAGCATGTTTTATCTTAGAATATATCTCTGCTCCATTGACCATGTTATTTTCATTGGAAGTATCGATTTAACGATTATGTATATAGAAAATACTCGCTATATAATCTACATATAGAAACGTTCAACTATTTTTTCAAAATAGGGGCACTTATCGTTTTTTTTCTATTTGTAAAAGCCTTATATCCTCAAGACAATTAGATTTTTTTGGACCTAGAAGTCCATTGATGGACAGGGTCCACTATTCGCCAAATACAAAAAATAGGGGAATATAAAATGAAAACAAAAAGAAGAATATTAAGCAAAAAGGACGACAGGGCTGTTTCGCCGGTCATCGCCACATTGATGCTGACCTTGGTAGCCGTTGGTGCTACTGCAGCATTCTATGTTTGGCAGGCTGATTGGCAGAACACACAAACTGGCGAAGTAGGAGATGTAGATTATCAGAACTCCTTAACTATCGCAGGCAGCTCTACAGTGTACGAATTCAGTATAGTCGGTAAAGAGTTGTATCAGAACGAAAATCCCTCCATCAAAGTAGATCTTAAGAGTGGAGGAAGTGGCTCAGGTATCGAAGCCGCCGGTATGGGATTAGTAGATATCGGAAGCGCTTCGAAAGCTGTAGATTCGAGCTACACCGATGCTTATCCCGATCTAGATAGAGACGGAAACAAGGATCTTACCGGAGAACTTCTGATCACCACAGTCGCATACGACAAAGTCGATGTATTGACCGGATCCGATGTTGGTTTAGTTAGTATAAACCAGACGGTCTTATCAACAATATACATGGTTAACGGAGAGGGTGATGACGCGGCTGCTTATACAACTGCGGTAGACCCTTGGTTAACCCCATCTGGAACTGGTGGCAAATTTTTGTGGTCAGACATACCGGCATATGCTGGTGAAGATGGTGAATGGGATGGCGGCACATGGGACAACGCTGCAACACCTCCTTCTTGGACTGGTACACCAACTATGTGCACAGGAACTGAAGAAATCACTCTCTACGACAGAGAAGACGATTCCGGTACAGAAGCTATTTTCTTCCTGAACGCCCTCGGATTAGATAAATCAGAACACGGTGGAGATCAGCTGGATTCTGCAGGTATAGACGCAACCGGTGGATACGGAAACCAGGAACTCAAAACATTGATAGAATCCGATCCAAACGCTCTCGGTTTCTGTTCAAAGGGTGTCGTTGACTCCGGATTCAGTGGAGAAGTAATCGAACACGCAGAAGATGGCGGCGATGATGCATACGCACCAAGCTCAAGTGACTACTATGTGATGAGACCATTGAACTATATCACAATAGACAGCAACGGAGACGGTAAGATGGATGCCGGCGCAGCCAAGAGCTACCTAGACTTTGTACTGAACCCGGATGTCAACCAGAAGATCTGCGAAGAAGCTGGATACATCAGCATATACGACTAGATACAACACCACAAACCCCTTTCTTTTTATTATTTTTATAAACATACTTCTAAATAGCTCTATTTAGTCATATTATTCTATTTTGATGAAAACTAAATAAAAAATATCTATGTCTGAAAGTGGATGTTCAGCATTTCAGAAGAAGAGAAAAAATATGTGATGATCGCTCTGCAGATCCTATCGTTTATCTTTCTCATACTTCCTGGAGTGATGCAGTTCGATTTACCCCATTTCATATTCCCTTTCATCATCCTAGAGATAGTAGTTTTTATCCCCATATTCTTCAAAAAAGAGATGAAATACTTTTTCCTGATCTGGCAGTTCCAG
>CAZHUM010000073.1:7020-8139 GCA_964535805.1 uncultured Thermoplasmata archaeon | reverse complement strand
GCTTTCGATTAATTTCTGGTGAATACGGGTGATGAACGTACCCTTACCCATAAACCGAAAGCTATTAGTCGCTTGAACCTTATTCCTTTTTAGAATTATCGAACATATTGGAGCGAAAATTATGAGATGCCAAAAGTTGTTTGGAATGGGAATGGTTATTTTACTTTTGATGAGCAGTACTACATTATTTTTTGTATCAGCAGAAACAGATCATGCCGATAATAGTTCAAACCCTGAACCGATGCCTCAGTACACGAGCCGGGGCCCGATAAGGATCGATGGGGATGGAGATTTTATTTCTGCCAACGGAGTGAGTAATCCTGGCGCGGCGGGTGACGAAGCTGATCCATACATAATAGAGAATTGGTCCATCGATGGAGGCGGTTCTGGAGATTGTATTTATATAGGAAACACTACAGATCATTTTGTTGTGAGAGACTGTTATCTACACAATGCGAGCGGACTTTATGATTGGCCGCATTTTGTTGAAGCGGGAATACACTTGTGGAATGTCCAAAACGGTACTTTAGATAATAATACCGCTTCGTCGAACGATAGGTACGGCATCTACATCGAATCTTCACAAGGTAATGATGTCATAAACAACACTTTATCATCTAACGATTACGGAATCTATCTCCGGTACGCATCAGATGAAAACATTGTGACGAATAACACCGTATCATCCAACGGTGAAGGCATCTATCTTTACGAATCGAACAGAAACTACATCACGAACAACACAATATCATCAAACAGTGGAAATGGCATATACCTTCATGAGTCTAGCAGTAGTACTATAAAAAATAATACTATGGAAGAGGACGGAATGGTTATCACAGGAGATCGGCTACATCATTGGAACACCCATTCCATAGGAACGAATAACACTGTAAACAGCAAACCAGTTTATTATTGGAAGAACAAGAGCAGCGAAACTGTACCAGAAGGTGCAGGGGAGGTCATCCTAGCTAACTGTACGCGGGTAACCGTGATAGATCAAGATGTCAGCAGCGGTTCTGCCGGCATCGTGCTCGGGTTCTCTGACAATAACACGATCGCAAATAACAACGCGTCATCTAATGATTTTAATGGGATTTATCTCAACGAATCTCATGG
>CAZHUM010000073.1:4108-6920 GCA_964535805.1 uncultured Thermoplasmata archaeon | reverse complement strand
ATGGCGTTTATCTCTATAATTCAAACTACAACAGATTCAAACATAATTACATTATCAGTAATGACAATTTCCAAGCGTACGACGACGGTAACAATTACTGGAACGCAAGCTACCCGGTTGGCGGGAACTACTGGAGCGATTATTCCGGTGACGACAATTACAGCGGTCAGAATCAAGATCAGCCATTCAGCGACGGATTCGGAGATACTTCCTACACGAATATTGATGGCGGCGTCGGGGCGACAGACGAATATCCCTTGATGTACCCTACTACAGATTATGCTGGGGCGACCGAGTTCCCCTATGATGGGACGAAAAATGTATCCGCAGATCAGCCATATTCGCTTGAATTCTCAAAAAAGATGAATACCGGTATGGAACCGACTATAGAACCATCGCCGATTCAGGGTTCATGGTCATGGGACAGTACAAGTACCTGGTGCAATTTCACGGTTTCAAGCGGCTTTCCAGTCCTATGGGAAGGGAATATGACATACTGGATAAATATTACTGATTTAGAAGATGGAGAAGGTTTCCCAGTAACAGGAGACACGAACTTTAATTTCACCGTTGTTGGCGGCGATCCAATAGTAACCAACGTAACCGGCGCACCTCTAGAAAACGTATCACGTTACAATGAGATAGAAGTCAAGGCTACCCTAGAGGAACCACACTTAGGGATGGGTCTCGCTATATTCCTCAAAGATATCGGTGGAAATTCAACGTTGGATAATTATACCATTATAGAGGAAGTGCCAGGAACATTGGTCGCAACTCATTATCCTCACCTTGATAATTTAAGCGTTACATGGAATGCCACCTCGGGTTACGACTCATACACTACAGCAGGTTATCTGACAGATGGGGCTAATCAAGATTACATGGAAATCAGTAGATGGTGGGATGATCCAAATAGTGAATATAATTACGGTTTCAACGTTTACTACACAAATAATACATTGACTAAAGAAGGGGCAAATCTTCAGTTCCACTCCGACGGCAGTCCAAAAGGGTTATGGGTCAACGGGAGTGGACAGCAGGAATGGATAGATTCAGGTAATTTCGATAGCTCGATGTCGATCATACCGAGAGTAGATGTCATCAGTTTCAATAAATCCGATGGTGAGTTGGTCTCTCCGGTAGGGGGCGGAAATTACGGAGAATACGGGCATGAATATTCTCTACCTGATGTCTCTTTCGAGGTGGACCATCTCGTGCCTAGTGAAGATTATCCGTGGTTCGTAGCAGCAGTTGACGAGGGTTTCAATATCGGATACAATATGTCGGATACTCCTGTATCTGTAGACAACACACCACCCTCTGTGACTTCGGCTCCGGCAGATGAAGCCACCGACATATCAACCGATGCCGGTGTGTACTCAGTTCATTTCAGTGAACCTGTCAACCTAACTCATGCCAACGTATCTTCTACTTTACCCAATGATAATTGGACGTTCTCCTCCGACGGCAGATGGGTTAACGGAACATACGGCGAATTGAATGGGGGGAAAGAATACTATATCACTTTAAAAAACATAGAAGACTTTGCCTACAATGATCTGCCGTACGAAGAAAGATCGAGGAATTTTACTGCGGCAGCACCTTGGGCTACCATGACAGGTCCAGAGTCTGAAGGGACAAACAATGGAACGCCGATCCTGACCTACGATTACGGTAACAAACCCTTCGAAGTGATAATATGGTACACGACTGACGGAGGAGAAACGTGGGATCAAAAGGTGTGGGACAAACCGGCTGACGGAGTAGTAGTACTTAATGAAACGAGTGGTTTACCGGGATCTGGAACATACCACTTCAGTGCAAGGGCAACGGGTCATGGTGATGGACCAGAAGATGATGAGCCAGTCCCGAACGACCCCGATGATATCGAAGGCGGGGCATATGTATTGGACATGGATTCGCCCACGATAGTATCTACATCACCCGATACCCACGCGAGTAGGGTAAATAGGTCAGCGGGAACTTACGCGATAGAATTCAGCGAAGAGATGGAAAATCAAGAGGTAACTATTAATTCCTCATTACCTGACATTTCATGGGAATGGGATGATACGGGAAGATGGTTGAACAGTACATATGGTGATCTAGATGGGAATACGTATTATTACGTTAACCTCTCCCGGAGGGATTTCGTAGATTTAGTAGGTAATGAATTGCAAGGAGATTATTATTCCCTGAACCGTACGTTCCATACCGAACGCGGGCCTTGGGCTCTCGGGGGATGGGCATTCTCTGACGGGTCTTACGATCCAAGACCAGAGGTGAAATATTCGGTTTCCGATGCTTCGTCAGTGGAGATATACTACACAGATGACGGAGGCACTACCTGGACCCTGTGGGGAACTGATGACAATGCCAACGGTACATGGATACCTGACTCAGATCTGCCCGAACCAGGTACATACAACTGGAACTGTAGAGCTATGGGATACATCAACGAACCCGTACCTGATGGACCGGATTTCGTTGAATCGGAAGATTATTTACTTCTGGAAAGTACTGAAACAGTTGAAATCGAATCCACGATTCCCGATGATGAAGAAACGAGCGTCGGGCTCAACGCAGACACTTATGCCATAGAGTTCACTGTCGACATGCAGAAAAAAGGAACGCCTGAATCAAACCTACCGAATGTGAGCTGGTCATGGGACAGTGCCGGGAGATGGTTAGAAGGTTCTTATGATGAGTTGAAACCTTCAACTACTTACTATGTCGACTTAGGAACTGGTGACTTCCAAAGCATTTCCGGAGGTTATCTAACTGGAACCATGAACAGATCATTCACCACGAG
>CAZHUM010000073.1:0-4008 GCA_964535805.1 uncultured Thermoplasmata archaeon | reverse complement strand
ACAGGAACGGGGCAGCTACCGGCAAAAGAAGGTGGAATGAACGACTGGATGTTCATTATAGTTGCGATTATCATCGTAGTTGTTATAGTTGTAGCCATAGCTATGTTCGTGTCAAAGAAAAAACAATCTACAGAAACCGTGATGGAACCGGAAGATGAAGAGATGTTCGAAGAAGAACCCTTAGAAGAAGATGTAGAAGAACCGTGGGTGGATGAAACAGAGGACACTTTAGAAGATTGAGTGCCATAAATCTCATCTCCACTACAGTGATAAACTGTTAATACTGAACCCCGATAGGCTATCCTGAACTGGCTAGCGTACTAGATCATCATACCATTCGTTCTTTCTGCACTTGTAGTAATCGCCCTAACAGTGATAGCTGTTTTACTAAGGCTCAAAGATAATAAAAGTTAAAAGAGAAGGGGTTTAGTAAGTTACTGTCCATATCACAGGTTCATCCGCATCGTTGTAGACCCAATAACCATTTCCGGCATTCATTGTAACCGATGACAGGTCGCTAACATAGTTGATATTGTATTCTTGTAATGCATCGAACACACCCACCTTGGTTACCTGATTAGGTAGGGTCGAAGATGCTGTAGCTCCCGTATCAGATGGATACCCCACCATATTCCAGCCAGGGTGTAATGTTATATCTGTGGTTGACGGAGCATAACCTTCCACCGTTAACGTGGCGTCGGCAGTTGCATGTATCCATAAACCCATGGTATGGTTCCAATGGCTAAGGTCATTATAGTGATCTTGTCTACCTGTAGAGTATGAAAGCCATTTAGAAATACGTTCATCACCTATTCGCCTTGAACTGTAGTACATCACTTTGTCGTAACTGCCGTCTATGCCAGACAGTATGGTTTCCAATGTTGTATCGCTAGGCTCGATATTGAATGACACGAAATTCCAACCTTTTGCGTCACCGCCTTGATATATGTCGATATTGAACACATCCATGCCTGCACCGGGCTCCTGCATAGAGTTAACATTTTCTTCTTCCAAACCATTTGTACCAACCGCCCTTACCACGTACCACCAGTATATTTCATCCGCCATACCTTTGTTCTCGTCAACATAACTGTAATTAACTGAGCCGTCGGCTGTTACACTATCTATCAATGCTGTTCCATCCCAAGGGCCATCGGTGAACTCTGAACGATAGATATTGTAATGGCTCACTTCCGACGGATCGTCGGAGCTGGCATCCCATGTCACGAGGTTGTGATCTGTTCCTTCTTCGTCAAGTATCAACCCTTCTATATAGATATCATCTATCCTCCAGCCAGCACCCTCGAAACCGTCATAGGCTTCAGTGCCTGCATCCCATCGGATGTAAACGGTTTCTCCGATATATGCTGTAAGGTTGAATGTTGCGGTGGTCCAATCTGAGGAACCACCCCAGGCTTCTTCACCGCCAAGTGGATTATCCCAAGATGTTGGTACTGTTCCATCGTAACCCTCTTCTGGGGTTATGAGAGTAAAATCCACACCGTTGGTAGATATCTTCACATTACCTGCATCATACTGATATGTATCGCCAAAATCACGCCAGTGCTGGAATGTAAGATTTACACCATATTCATCATCTGCATTTGACGGGATAGAAATCTCAGGTGAAATCAAAGAACTCAACATACCGTTGTTGCTATCTTTGTTGAATGCACCGTCACCCCAATCCCATGAATTCGTACCTGATGAAGCACCGTTGTTGCGTATCGCCCAGTCGCTAGCTTCAGCATGTGATACTTCCGTCGTATAACCCAGATCGCCACCTTCTACATCGTCATCGAAGAGTGTCTGAACTGATTGGCCATAGTGCTCTACAAAAAGATTTTGAGGGGTTGATGGGGGTGTGCCAGCTATCGTAAAGACCGTGTCGCTCGTGTTCTCTCCATAACGACCCTGTGTATCATAGACGCGTGCACGAACTAAACAATCACTGCTGTCCTCGTTGGGTACCGTCCATGTGTAACTTCCTGTATCAGCGAGTCCGTCTGCGATGGAGTTCCATGATGATCCAGCATTCACGCTGTACCAAAGATCAACATGATCGATCGGATCGTCACCTGTTATTGTAGTCCATGTTATTTCTTCAGATGTATCAGCATCGAAGATTTCACCGCCATCCGGTCTTGTTACCGTTATCTCCGGTGGATCTCCGGGTGGGATCACTTCACCGGTGATAATCAACGATGGATCGCCCAAAAGGTGCCATGTTGCTGTTTCGTCGTCTCCGTCAGTCCCATGTTCATCATTCATATGCATACACCCGTTGAATGCGATTCCACCGGTGGTGGTTTTAACGTTATCCATATAAGATTCAGTGTAAAGATGCATCATCTCGTCCTGGGCTGTCATCGGAGGGACCCATGCCTGGTTCTTCGTTGAACCAAAAGCCGCTATCCCGCCTGTTGGATCCCCATTACCGTCCGTGGCTCTTATCCAAGCTTCAGCGAAACACTCACCATAATCGAAACTCCCGACTTGGCAAGCTACCAAGATAAAGAACGCGTGCATATATGGGTTGGTCAGACCATTTATATCTGTAGTTGAAAACCCGCTAGTTGCTATGGACGTCTCCAACCCATGTCCACAGTAATTTGCGATATGACGCCCTTCGTTGAATGCGTCGGTGACCATTGCAGAAGTCGGGTTTCCATCAGCATCATCTTCACCATGTGAACCATCGTAGAACTCGTCCACCCATGTATAGTCATAATCATATAGTCGATCACGAAGCATCCTCATATGTTCCCAGTCTGCAGGGTCAGAACCTTCATCGGATGCTATGCCGGTCGCTTTAGTCCGCCAGTCTTGTCCTGAGTTCTGTTCATAATATAGCGAGCGATCAACCATTGTCTGAACGTGGTCGATGGTGTCGGCCGAAAATCGCCCAATAAAGATCTCGGGGTAACAATCATCTCCTTCGATGAATGAGTAACTCGGATCTGAATATTCGCTGCTATAAGTCAATGAAGGAATACGGTTCTCATCACCGACCAGCAAAACAAATGTCAACCCGTTGTCGTAATAATAATTTTCGATATAGTTGTCGATATCGGTGCTGGTAGAGCCGACCTCTGATAAGGGAACGAGTTCGGTGGGGAGCCCTCTAGAATTCTTCCAGTCAACAAATGAAGTCATCTCACTTTCAAAATCATCATCGCTTATAACCAGCATGTTTCCTTCTTCTTCAACCGGTGTGTATCGTAATTGGTTCAATTCCTCTTGATAGTTGATGAACCGCCTTTCATACGATTGTGCGAAATCCCTCTGCACTGTATCCAATGAGCGTGTACGGTGGAAAACATTCTCGCCGCCATATCCGACAGGAGATATTTCCACATCCACTTGGGTGTACACCCTCAATTTATTATCCGTAGGATGATACTGGAACGGATAGAACTCCACTACCTGCCCTCTAAAATCACGTACGATGTAAGGATCTCGCAGCCGGGCGATATCTTTTGGATACCATCCGTCCACCCCATACACTTTTCCGAACTCATATGGAACCCTCGAAGGGTCCGGATATTCACTCCGTAGAAGATTCCCCTTCGATGGAACTATAGATATAGAATCATATTCGACGTACTCTCCTCCCGATACCGTAATATCCATCATCTTGTCATCGGGGATGATAAGGCTTCTAGCGAGCATAGGTAGTTCGGGTTCTCCTTTTTCCATCAAATTCGATTCGCCTGCTAAACCAATTTTATAATATTCTTCATCTCGTATGTCGATCTTCTCTGTATCGAATCCACGAATCGTATAGGTCAGCTGTCTAACATCTCCATCCAAGCCATAATATTCAACCGCTGTTTGCTCACTTTCCGCAACCAAAGGGAAGGGGTGACTTTCCGAATCGAGTTTTTTTAGTTCAGAGTTTTTTTCAGTACCGAAGGTGATCGATACAAAACTCATAAGCACAAGCATACAAAGTGAGTGCTCCCCAAGGCTGAAGCCTTGGGGCATCCTCTATTGTTATCCAGCAAA
>CAZHUM010000072.1:6845-8322 GCA_964535805.1 uncultured Thermoplasmata archaeon | reverse complement strand
CTTCACAAGGTGAAGAGAAGAGGAATCTTAGATTCCTTAAAACCATCTTTCTAACAATTCTTAAACATCTCTAAGTTTCCACAAAAATCAAAATCTATCCTTCATCCAGCTTTAGTCGTGGGTAACTCAACTTTCATGTTTGAGAGGTCTTCTATGGAAAATTGATTTTTGATATTTAATATCTCTATACCTACGACTCTCCCATCTTTATCGTAATCCAATATTACCCCCGAAGATGTTTCTTCACTTTCTACGATCTCCTCTTCGGATAATCTGAAGTAAAGAGCGTTACTTTCCATGTCAACTTTAACTCTCATTCTCTGCCTCCTTTCTTAGTCTTCTATCATATTACCAGGAACTCGTTCCTGGAATCGAAGGAATTCACCCTGAATTCCTGTAGACTATGCAGTCACAACAGTATAAGGTTTTTCCCTCCCATTCAACACCACTCGAAGATATTTTCCCTCTTCTTCTTTGATAGCATACCAGACATCTCCCTCTCCTTCTCTTTTCTCATCTGGATCTAAGACTATTTCTTCGATAAAATCTTTAGAAAAATTTCTTTCAACCAGCATATCTTCAGCGTGTTTTGTAAATATTATCGAATCTTTCATCATCGTTCATCTCTCACTAAACTTTTTCCAGTATCTTTTTTTCTTAGCCGCTCTACCACTCTTTCAAAACTCTTTGGATCACAATTTCAAAAATCATTTAAACTTAGACTCTCTTCTCTTGAAAACTAGTTGTATCTATAGCTAACTTTAAATCACGATCTATGTAAACAAAACTCTATAAATTTATCATTGATAATGTTCTGCGATCTTCTTTTTAAGCTCTTCGCTCATCTCTTCAACATCTTCCTCGGTCAATTCACTTTTAGATGCTATCTGGTCAGCTAATTTCAATTTATGAATATATTTCCACATAGATTTTCTTATGACCTCACTCCAATTTATCTCATCATGCTTATTTATCTCTGATTTTAGGTCTTCAGGTACTCTTACAGTCATAGTAGGCATTTTAAACACCAATTGTATATATATGTATATACATGTATTAGTAATTTATGCTTATTTTATCTTTTAGATCCTTTAGTTCTCTATCGATCTTAAATCTCTAAACCTGCTTAAATTCTTGATCATCTTACTAACAACTTTTTTTGATTAGTAATTCTTACATACCTCATTCTCTCCCATCGATCCTATTCTCATCGCCATCACAGCTCGATCCAAACCGATAGGTCATCGGATAATCTATTTAGCAAAGATTTTGGTATTAATAATTTTAGTGTATGGGCTGTGACCACAACTAAAGCGTGATCTCATATTTTAACTATCCAGCACCCACCTTTCGCCGGCCCCTTCCTCTCTAATAATCCTTTGTCCTTGAGTTTATTGATATTGTTTTCAACAGCGGTGGTGCTTATTCCTATCTTCTCAGCCAGAGATGTGATCGACATCGTTGGTTCTTTTGAGAG
>CAZHUM010000072.1:0-6745 GCA_964535805.1 uncultured Thermoplasmata archaeon | reverse complement strand
TTATTCCTATCTTCTCAGCCAGAGATGTGATCGACATCGTTGGTTCTTTTGAGAGCATTAAAAGTATATTTTCTTCGTTTTCACCCAACTTTTCACCCAACTTTTCACCCAACTCGCTCTGTTCGGTCCTCCTGTAAAACACCGTTAATTCCCCTTACTCGTCACTTTCTATGAAGTGGCGAAAGGAGTAACTACTGTTGCTCCACATCGCAGAAGCAAGTTCTGTTCGAGGGCGGGCCGGACTAGACCAATACTTCAAAACATGATCAGATACGTCCTTAAATTCAGGAACCTCTTCCAAAAGATCCGTGAAAATTTGTAGAAGTGTTGGAAAAAGTCGCTAAAAATGTGCTAGTGCATGTGAAGTTGATGCTATCCAGTTCAAGGAAGAACCTTCCTTTGAGATAAAAAGCAAATCGAATAATGAAGGGGTGAAAAGATGGGCTGTGGATCACGATAGATGCTATCGATTCTGGATCGAAAACGGCGGCAGCTGTTCCAGCTGTGTTAAGGCTTGTCCCTTCATTGATATCGAAGTTTGATTTTTTGTCGCTCGTTTCAGACTCTTCTGTTTCCGACAGGGCACTTGGTCAAACATCCTCTGCATTTCGCTCTAGTGGCTAGACTGTTACAGCATTTGAACTTATCTATCTGATAGGATGAACCATCGATAGGATTTTTAAGAGCGTCGGCTGGACAGGCATCGATACAAAAATTCTCGCAGTTCTGACAAAAATCTTTATCTAACTGGTTGTCGGGTGAAAGTTCAGCATCAGTGATCAAACCAGTGAGTCGAACTCTCGGGCCGAACTCAGAGGTTATGATCAAGCTGTTTTTACCAATGACGCCCATCCCCGCTTTTTCGGCAGCATGTTTGAGGGAAAAAAATCCTACCAGTTCACGACCATCTACACCTCCTTCAGAGGCCATCTGATGGTAAGCTTTATATCCTTTTTTTTCTAAAAATCTGGAAATTTCATATCCCGTACGGTCGAGTTCGCGGGATACAAAGGTGATATGGCCTTTTATCATGCTCTCCCGGGATGAGACGGTGTAGTAACTTCCGTCAGTGTTTTGAAGATCGATCTGTGCATCTAGCATTTTTTGGCCTATCACGATCACAGATTTAGCTTCATTCATGATATCTGAAGGACGATGCCCTTCGGGTGCATCTTCAAGGTCATCTGATCTAGCCACGGAAAAAAGAGAGGCGGAGGATTCCTCAATCATATCGGCGATATCTTCTTTTAAGGTCATCTTTTTAATGATCTCGATATACTCTTATTAATATTTTGGAAGGTTTAGAGCTCCTTTTTTATCAACGTTGTAGATTTGATATCAAACTCACGTTATCTTCTTGTTGTGTTTTTTTATAAATCTATCAATAAATCGATAAAAAACATATGAAACATCACGATCCAAACTGTTCTTATACTGGCATCTTCAAAATTACTGAGAGATAAAAAAGTTATAGTGAAGGATACGAAAAGGTGTGTCTTTCACTTTATATATGTGAGTTCATGGGAAAACCCCTTGGTCTAGGAGTAATCCCGATACAGATTAGGATTGTAGAGGTATTTAGAAGTTGGCATCTAGAGGCTCTGTAGAAAACCTCTTTTCGCCCCTAAATTTCTGTAAAATTCAAAGTATAGGAGGTTCAAGATGTGATGATATCATATCGGTAATACCACCACAAAGATTATTTTCTAGTTTCGTAGTAAATAGTACGTTAATAACTAGACAGACAGGGGGATATACCTGTTAGCGGTGATCTTCACCGCCTGCCTGTTATAATATCTATTTCTACAAAAAGTGAATCAATATTTCGCAAGCTCTTTGTAAACCTCTTTGTTCTTCTTCAAGGTTTTTTTGATCGCCTTTCTAGTTTTAGGACTGATGTCCCTCTCTTTTTTATCCTTCATATCGGCCACCATATTCTCACCTTCAAAATCAGATGATCTTCATACAATTTTCTACCAGGGAATATACTGGACCGTATCCTCAATATCTTCCGGCCCCATTGTATCTAAAACCTTCATAGTCTCTCTCAACAATTCTTTTATGGACATCCTTTTAGTTATAACTATAACACCGGGATGATCTATACTCTTAGCCAACCTAGGAAAATCTTTTTGGTCCGCGGTTAAAACAATCCTTCCATCTTCTTTAGCATAATCTAAAATTTCCATATCTGGAGAGCCCATCAATCCAGTCTCTTTTACAGATTTTATATCGATATCCCATATCTTAAGACGGTTAATCACGTCTTTTGGAATATGTTCATCTGCTAATAACTTTATATCGGACATTATAACCCATTTTCCAAAAAATCAAGCACTCGCTTTACTGGAAAACCTAACGGTTCTCAAGATACCCTCCGAGCAAGCTCGTCAGATTTCCGTGAATTCCTGATCTCTTCTCTGATCTGCTTTGTATTCCTGTAATAATATCTTAAAGCATCGATGACCTGTTCCATATCGAGACCATACTGTTCAGCGATCTTCTCCAAGGTCCACCCCAATTCTTGATAACTCTCGACAACATCGATAACTCTAACTCTGGTTCCAGCTATCCTCGGGCTTCCGCTGACCGTGCCCTCCGTGCTGACTATCCCATGTTGTTCTTTATCCATGTTATTCTAATCCTCTTTTTTAATTTAAATAATTTTCCTATCGATCCTCGTTATAATATTTCAGTCCAATTCATCTATAGGTGTAAAACCTTCAGGTAATTTCTCTTCTCTGTACTCATGCACGATACCCTCAACATCCTCTTTTTTCAACCCAAGTTCATCAGCTTTTTTCCGTAATGGCTCGACGATCTCGTCGAATGATTTTTCCAATGCCTCTTCATCTATCATGCTAAGATCCTCTTTCTCCTCAACTCATTATACTGATCCAGGTAATATTTTATGTCAAGATATTCACTATAAACCTTAGACTCGAACTCTACTCTTTTCTTCTCATCACTGCATACCAACAGATCGGTAACCAGTTTAAAGTCGATTTCCTTTCGATTAAAAACATTCCTTAACTCATCCAACACATAATCCAATATAAGGATGCAACACTTACCTTCATCTGCTAGTTCTAACAGGAAAGCTTCGTTTCCATCAGGATTATAAAGAGCGGAAAAAAGGGTGTTTGTGTCTATTATAACCTTAGGAAGTGAGTTCTGGGAATTTTTCTTCAAGTATTTCACCGGATTCTTCGTCTCTAAGTTTCTTCAGGTGTAAGACCTTTTTCTCTCAATTGCGCCTCTATATCTTTTTGGATCATATCCCTTATGGCCGCCCTCACTACCTCGCTTCTGCTTTTGAATAATCCTTGATCGACCTTGGATTCAAGATAATCAAGTATTTCTCCCGTGATTTCTACGCTTATGTTCATATCAGCACAATATTCTGTTAGCGGGCTAATAAAAATTTCGGTAACAGTGATTTTTTAACGACTCTGAAGAACAAAAAAAACGGTCTGGAATATATCTCCAATCAGATCATTTTGCTTTCCTTTTACTGGCGTGCAAAACAGTCAACCCGACGACCTCGCCCTTCTCATAACGAACGATGATATCATCATCTGTCATCTCAGAATCGTCCGGATTACTAGGCTTCTTAAAATTGATATAGATAACATCTGCTTCCCTATCATGATCTATCCAGATGTTCTCTTTGTGGATGTCCATCACGTCGGAAATCAAATTCATATACTTTCCAACATCCTCAGCTACGGCCATATTTTTTCTCTCCTTTCGATCGTTTCTTCTCTTTTAGTCAGGAAGGAAGTTATTATGAATCCATCTTCTTTACTCACTTCCTTATATACCACCACAATATATTTACCTTTTTCCATTTCTTTTATGGCTAGTAATTCCCCTTCTCCGCCTTTGTGTATACTTTCAGGATCTTCTAATGTTTCTAAAATATCATAATAATGTCCTGCCATCTCTGGATGACCTTCAGTTATATGGAACCATCTTTCTGTTGTCAAACGGATAGGTACCTGATTTACCGATTTTACACTTTCCATGTTTCCCCTCTTCATATTTTAAATAGCCGTCATTCGTAATCCATCTAAACACACACCGTTCCCGAATTTCTCAGAGAACACGGAAACGGGTGGGCCGGATGATCATTCAGAATATTCGTCCAAGAATTTCTCGACATCTTCAATAAATCTGTAAATATCGCTCAACCTCTCCCTCAATATGTGTACTACCTTCTTATCATCTACGATCCCATAGCGATGTACCAACAGATTTCTGAACCTAGCCATGTTTCCCAATCTATCATGCTAAGATCCTCTTTCTCCTCAACTCATTATACTGATCCAGGTAATATTTTATGTCAAGATATTCACTATAAACTTTAGACTCGAACTCTACTCTTTTCTTCTCATCACTGCACACCAACAACTCACCATTTTTTAAGACTTGATGTAAAAACACTATCTTCCTTCCATTCAGTATTCTAAGATCAACTTCATAACCCAGTTTTTTAGATAACTCTACTTCCTTACTCATCTCGAATTCGATGATGTCCTTCTCACTGAACTCCTCTTTCAAATACACGACGATATCGATGTCATTGAATCTTCCTTTTAAGAATGACCCATACAGGTAAGCAAATTGTACGATATCTTCTTCTGAGAGTATATCCACTATATTAGATTCGAGCTTTTTCCTTTCGCTCCCAGATAATTCTTCCCTCATATTATCTCCATTTTAATAGATATAGCCATATCTGTACTTCAAATAACTCATCGCTTTATTTAAATTATTTCTCTAAAACATCTCATTTACATACACTATCCTTAACGTTTTTGTTAATTATCGTGTATATGATCAGGAAATATAATGAACATTTTACTTGTTATCTTTATCCGATCTTCTACCAACTCTTCTGCCAACCTCGTTCCTATGTGATCGATCTAAACAAACATCTTCACAAAATAGTGTCACGGGAAAAAGGCCGAAGTTCAAAATCTACTAATATTTCGCAAGCTCTTTGTAAACCTCTTTATTCTTCTTCAAGGTTTTTTTGATCGCCTTTCGCCATTCAGGGCTGATGTCCCTCTTTTTCTTATCTTTCATATCGGCCACCATATTCTCAACTATTGTTCTCACCTATAAAGTTTTTCTTAGTATGTTTTTTCAGCCAGTGTTTTATTTCATCGGTATCTTTATCGCCTTTCGCAACTGAAAGACAAAAATCAACACTTTCTTCAGCATTAACTTCTAGATTATATCCATTTTCTATCAAATATGCATCAGCTGCAGCTAAACCCGTTCTCTTATTTCCATCTATGAAAGGATGCTGTGTTATTATAGATTTAAGAATTATCGCGGAAGCCACGAAAATGTCTTCATCATCCACTATTTCAAAATCTTCTTTAAGATAAAGAACTAGATGCTCCAACGAAGCTTCATACAGAACGCCCTCTGCTCCTCCACTCTCTTCTATCATCTCTTCGTGTAGTTCTATCAACACATAAAATGAAATGTACTCTACTTCTATATCCATACTTTCCAACCGATCAAATTTTCCATTTATCAACTGTAAATCTTTACTAACATAATGGTTCTATATCTAGAAAAATTGGTAGAATATAACACAATCCTACACTCTCTTCACTCGTTCCAGATCACGATCCGTGTGCCTCTCGAAGAGCCTTCTCAGTTCGTTCAGTATAAAACCGCTGGTGATCATTATAGAGCCGAGCAGTACGAAGATAAGCGTCAGCATGCTGAAACCCATAGACAATACTTCCTGCGTACGGGCGATGTGTATCACCCACAAGCCAGTGATCAAAGCAGCCGCCAAGAACACCGCACCGGCAATACCGAAGAAGAACAGCGGTTTTCTCTCGACTGTCATCTTGATCAGCTTGTTCAACACGCCGAAGCCGTGCTCGAAGGAGCCTTTAGTACTGGGATTTCTGATGTCTTTGTACCTGCAGTAGATGGGTACGTTCTTGGTCTTCAGACCTTTCTCGTGTGCTTCGGCGATCATCTCCGATTCCACGGTGAAATCATCGTGGGTGATGTTGATCTTCCGGATGGCCTTTCTACCGAGCGCTCGGAAACCGCTCTGTGTATCCTTACCTTTTCCTCCGATGGTCATCCTGTCCAGAACGTTCTTCCCGACCTTTCGAAGCCATCCCATCTCCGTCATCTCACCCCAGCGGGTACCGATCGCCATGTCCGTACCGGGGTTCACGACGGGAGACAGCACGTAGGGTATCTCGTAAGGGTTGTGCTGTCCGTCACCGTCTATCAATACCATGTAATCGTAATGATGCTTTCTAGCGTGTTTAAATATCGTCTGTATGGCCGCTCCCTTCCCAAGGTTGTGCGGATGCTTTTTGACGGTTGCACCGAAGTCGTGGGCTATCCTTATAGCCTCGTCGTCGGGATGACTCCCGTCGTCCACTACCAGAACATCGTATCCGAGGTCCATATCGTTGATCTTCCAAAGGAGCGTTCCGATGGAGATCTCTTCGTTGTAGGACGGTATCCCCACCAAAACGGATTCACCCTCTGAATGAAAGTGGATTTTCCTATTCGGATGAATCTTCTTTACCTCTTCGATATTCATATTAAATCACGTTCCGCTCTATCGGGACTTTTAAAAACTTTTTCATTTAATATATATTTTTCGCTCGTTTTCCACCAACCGCTGTTCGCAATCCAGGGCTGATGTCCCTATCTTCCATTTTTACTCTTCACAATCCAGCCAGCAGTTCTT
>CAZHUM010000071.1:0-8341 GCA_964535805.1 uncultured Thermoplasmata archaeon | reverse complement strand
CTCACGCTGTTGTTTTGAAGACCCACGTTCTCTACAACAGCACCTGTGCCGAGATTTCCGAAAAGTCCCTGATAATACGTTGCCGACCGGTTGATGAACAGATCCGTTACATTGTATCCCCGCCCATCCAAAGATCCCATGAAGGGAGAAGAAGAGTTACCCACGGGTATAAAACCTTCCTCGGTGTTCCAGTTGATCGTATCGGATGCATCGATATCGTTCGCTAGAGTGTAGTTAGCTCCCAAATCCAAGCTCATATTCTGAAGCTCCTGGACATCGGTGATTATGTATGGATCACTCGCCGTCCCGTCACCTCCTGAGAACGCCGCGTTCCTGAGCAGAGGATAGGTTACGCCTTCGTCAATATACCAAGTTCCTTCGAAATTCCATCCTGCATCCGTAAACGTGCTCTTTGTCTTCATGTCGCTGGTGTACTTGCCAGTGCCTCCGTCGCTGGTGGTCTGTCCCGAGGTCTGGTTGTCAAAAAAGCAGTTGGATATGGTGCCCGAACTACTCCCGCAAAAACCACCCTTATCACTGTTACCAGAGACAAATCCTGCTGAATAACAGTCATGGATATTTCCACCAGGATTATATCCTACGAAACCCCCTACATTCTGGTTTCCATTGACATCTACAACGGCATATGAGTTTCTTATGGATGTGTCATCTCCGGATGGGATCTGGAATCGTCCGGTAAGCCCTCCAACATAATCATTTCCGCTGACATCACCCGTAACAGAGCAGTTTCTGATGGTTGCATGATTATGGCCCACCAATCCTCCAACCCTGTTATGCCCGGTTATGTTGCAATCGACGAGGGATATGTTGCTGATGTTTCCAGTGTTATGATGCCCGAATAAACCGACATAATCCAGGGAGGGTCGATCGATAAAAAGATGAGAGATCGCATGTCCTTGACCATCAAATGAACCATTGAACTTTGGTCCTTGAAAAGCATACTCTGAATCATCAAGATCCATGGCGATGGGTTCGAATCCAGCGCCACCGTTCCAACTTATCGTATCAGATGCATCGATATCGTTCGCTAGAGTGTAGTTAGCTCCCAGGTCTGCACTCATGTTCTGTAGATGAGTAACGTTCTCGACCACATAGGGGTCAGATTCGTTGCCACTTCCTCCAGCGAATGATACCTTATAATCTAATTTTGTCGCAGAGGCTTCTTTAATATTATGGACGTTCGGTAAAGCACTAAAAAGCGATCCAAAAAGCAGTACTGCAATCATGAATGAAAATGCCTTTCTTAACCGTATTTTATAATTCATTTTATCAACCCTAAATTATTAATCAAATTTCTTTCAAATGGGTTAAGGGTGTGTTTTTATAAATATTTTATTAAACCTCATTATCGATTAAAGTCGTAATAATATATACTCAAAAATACTCTTATCAACACATAAAGAATAAAAAGACCAACAATTATCTTATAGAGACCTTGATGAGCGAACAAAGAAAAATTAAAAAAATTATCTCTATTAAGGACCTCGTCGTTAGGTTCGGAGATGTCACAGCCCTGGATTCTTTCTCCGTAGACATCCCAAGTGATGTAGTGGGACTTTTGGGACCCAATGGGGCGGGTAAAACTACTTTCATCAAGACTTTACTCGGTTTGGTCCAACCTGAAAGAGGGAAGATATTCATAAGAGGGTTGAAGAAAACCGGTGATTTAAGGGCATTACGGGACATGGTCGGCTACATGCCAGAGGACGCATGCTTGATCGGAGTGAAAAATGCCTTCGAACTGGTTTCATTTATAGGGCGCATATCTGGGATGGATTCCAAGGACGCAGTCCAGAGGGGTCATGAAGTCTTGGATTTCGTCGGGATCGGTGAAGAGAGATACAGAGAGATAACCTCTTATTCTACCGGTATGAAACAGAGGGTCAAGCTCGCCCAAGCGATAGTGCACGACCCTGAGATACTTTTCCTGGATGAACCGACCAACGGCATGGATCCAGAGGGAAAGGGAGAGATGCTAGAACTGATTGAGAAAATTGGTGACACCGGGAAGACCATCATAATGTGTTCTCACCTCCTGCACGAAGTTGAACGGATCGCTGAGCATGTAGTTATCATCGATCAGGGAAGACTGTTGAGGACTGGAGACATGGAAGAGATCCTCATGGGAAAGGAGGGGATACTCAAGATAAAAATTAGGGGGGAACCTGATACCATGTCAGCATTCGTAACCAAGCTGGAGGAGGAATACGACGTGGTAAATTTAATAAACGAAGGGGGTCAGTTGTCGATAGTTCTAGACGGGGGCGAAAACAGTACCGACTTATTCAAACTTGCTGAAATCTCTAATGTTCAAATAAGGTCCTACAGACCCCACATGTTAAGTCTAGAAGATGTTTTCTTGGATGCCTTCAAGGGGGGAACATAGATGGGGATTAGCCCGATCGAATACAAGCCGTGGGATGGTGAAAGAACTGCAAAACATGAAAGGGCTTATGTTATCGCCAAGGACGTTTTGTTGAATAAAATGAAATCAAAGGGTGTGCTGGCCGTTCTTATCATAGGTATCGTCCTAGTCCATGTATTCCCCGCGATCTTTCAATCCCTGATGCCGCACAAGAAGTTTACAGCCGATATGATGATCGGACAGGGGTTCATGGGGCCCTATCTCAAAGGTGGATTGTACGTGATATTCTCACTCCTTTTAGCTTCTGTAGTTACATCAGATCTTATCTCCCAGGATCTAAAAGACAATTCATTCGTTCTCTACTTTTCCAGATCGATCACCCCTGTGGATTATCTGATAGGAAAGTTGGGCGGTGGATTCGCCGTTATGGGTATATTCTGCACACTGCCTTTGATCGCCGTGGGGATGGCGATCATAAGTACGCAAACCGGTTCTGATTACGCCCACAGCTTCGAGATACTAGGAAAGACCGTTGTAGCGGGTCTGCTTACACAGAGTTTCTTTCTTTTCTACGGAGTTATGCTGTCCTCCTTCACAAAGAGGAAGGCGTATGCAGGCGTGGGCACCTTCATGTCATTCTTCGTTCTTACGATCGTGGCTGAGATCTTCGCCGAGTTCGACAAGAATTGGAAACTTCTGAGTCCTTTGAATCTACTGAATTATTCCTACGACAGGATATTCGGATACAGCATCCCAAATGGTGTGGATGAAGGGCTCCATACGCTCGTTCTGACCGTTGTGATCGTCGTGCCGTTGATCGTTCTATATCTGCAGACCTACAGGAGGGCTTGAAAGTATGGAGAATAGTATTCTAAAGGCTGTGAACTTATCAAAGTGGTACGGAGAGGTCATCGGTCTTAACACGTTCAACCTAGACGTAAAACCGGGCATCACCGGTATAGTGGGTCCCAACGGTGCGGGTAAGAGTACTCTTTTCAAGCTCTCCACGGGGATGATCAAGCCCAACACCGGAGATATAAAAGTCCTTGGAGAAAAACCCTGGCTCAACAGTAAATTGTATTCCAAGATAGGTTTCTGCCCTGATTATGATAATCTTCCGGATGATTCGAATGGCTACGATTTCCTCCGGTTGACGGGAGGTCTAAAGGGTATGGAAGGGAGTCATCTGGACTCTAGGATCGAAAAAGTGGTTTCCATCGTCGGAATGAAGAAGTCTTTGGGTAGAAAGATCGGGGGCTACAGCAAAGGTATGAGACAGAGGATCAAACTTGCTGGAGCACTCCTGCACGACCCTGATTTACTTTTCCTGGATGAACCACTCAGTGGGGCGGACCCAAAGGCAAGAAAGGGATTGATCAACGTTATCAAAGACCTTAACAGGGAACAGGGTCACGACATAATCGTTACATCCCACGTTCTGTACGAAGTAGAAAGGATGACCAGGGACGTAGCGCTTATCTATAAAGGAAGAGTGGTTGCCTCGGGTGATATATCTGAGATCCGAGGATTGATAGATGAACATCCGCATAATATAATAATAAAAGGAAAGGAGATGTTACCTCTAGCCAAGAGGTTGATAGACGAAGAATATGTCGTCTCGGTGAGATTCGAAGGGGATAGAACGGGGGATAAAAAAGATCTAAAAGTGGAGGTCACCAAACCTGATGATTTCTTTACAGACATATCGAAGATGATGGTCGACATGGACACGGACATCGATATGATGTACAGCCTAGACGACAACCTAGAGGCGGTATTCAAGTACCTGGTAGGAGGGAAAAGATGAAGAAGAACTTGACCGCTCTTTTCGCACTCGTGAAGTACTCCACGAAGAAGATACTTTTCAGTAGAAGGATAGTGATCGCGGTCCTCATAACCATATTCATAGCCGGTGTCATGGGATACGTATCTTCCCAGGATGTCAGCAGACTCGACGGTGGAGCAGATCTATTCGACATGCTGATATTGTTCTTCTTCTTACCGGTTATCTCTATGATATACGGTTCATCTGTGATCAGGGACGAGATCGAAGATAGGAGCATCACACAGGTCTTGGTTTCACCCCTGGACCGGAGTATTGCATATCTGGGTTACTATCTAGCATTGGTGATATCCCTCTCCGTGATAATACTGTGGATCTTGGTAACGGGATTCTTGGCCTATTTCGGTAATCTTTACATAGACGGTGACGCAGTCGGTATCTTACTCAATTTAATATATCTAGATATGATCGGGGTCTTCGTTTACTCTTCGCTGTTCCTCTTGGTGAGCGTGATAACCGATAAATCGATCTATTTCGGGCTGTTTTATGCGTTCATCTGGGAGGGTTTCATCGGTTCACTGCCCGGTAATATCAGAAAAATTGCTATCAAGCACTATGTACGAAGCATCGGCTCCGAGTGGTTAAATCATGGGAATATTATACATTATGATGCCACAAACCTCAGTGGTTCTTTTCTAATCCTTTTCTGGTTCACGGCACTCATGTTTTTCACCGGTGCCCTGTTGTTCCGATACAAGGAATTCCCTTAATTACCTGAAAGAAGGTCCTCAGCCGTCAGCAGCGGTATCAATTCTACATCGATTTCTTCCATCGCCTCTTTTCCTCCCTCCTGCCTATCGACGACCACGAGCACCTTCTCGACGACCGCTCCGAACTCCCTCAGAACTTTTACGGTCTCCACAGAAGAACCCCCGGTCGTAGTTACATCTTCCACTACCATTACTTTCTCTCCCTCTTCTATCACCCCTTCGATCCTGCCTCCAGTGCCGTGCCCCTTCTTTTTCTTCCTGATCATCACGTACGGTATCCCGGTTTTAAGAGAGAGTGCCGCCGCTATGGGCACCGCTCCCAACTCCATCCCGGCTATCCTGTTTGCATCCTTGTCTGTATGCACTGCCATCATCTCAGATATCTTCTTCAAGATATCAGGCTGCGTGCTCGCCAATTTGATGTCCACGTAGTACCTGCTCTTCTTCCCCGAGGTCAGAGTGAAATCGCCGTATTTTACCGCTCCGCATCGTTCCAACATCTCTTTCAGATCCATCATATCATATCACCATGGTTCTTCTTTGTATCCTAACCTGTATCCAATTATATTAACTCCCCTGTGTAAGAGGGGTATGATAATTATTATTATCAGCAAGGCCATCCATCTGTTCCCACTTAGATATGTTCTCGTGACCCACGCGTGAGAGGTCGTGTAAGCCAGCAGGAACGAACCGAAAAAGAAATCGTATTGGTCCAACATGGGTGCTTTCTCCCCCCTCTTTTTGCCCATCCTTCTCTTTACAAAACTCGCTGCTATGTCTCCTATAAGTGAACCGAAGGAGAACGAGAAAACTATCACCGATGCATGGTAGAAGGATGGATATATCTGGGTGAAGGATGAAAGCGCGAAGAAAAGGATCAACCCGACGAACCCGGCTGACAGCCCTCCTCCGAAAAGTCCCCTCCAGGTTTTACCGTCACCAAGGATCCGTTTGCCCCCCCATCTTTTACCGCCGTCTATAGGCGGTCCTCCTCCGAATAAAACCGCCAGCGAGTTTGCGAACAGTGCTGGGACGTAGGCCAATACCGCCACCAATATAGGGTTCATCATCTACCGGTATATGAAGGGTTAATATACTATTTTTCTTCGAAATCAGATGTGAGGTGGGAGATCTATGACTATCTCGATGCGTTCAGACAGTTTGGCGATCCCGCGCTTCCACAATTCTTCACCCTTCTCTTTAGTGGCTTTCTTCGGGTCTCCCAGAACACCGGTATCCGTGAGCTCGTGTGTATCCCATGCATAATGGAACGGTGGCTCACTGTCGAATTCCATGGACTCGTGAGGGTATTTAGAACTCTTTTCCGGTATCTCTTCCTCCATCACCAGTTCACCACGGTTCGCCATGGATGTGGAGGTTTCGTACTCGCCTGCGTGAACGTCGTTCTCGCTTTCAACGAGCTCGTCTCGAGCGGGTTTCATGCTCTCCCCTGAATCGATGAAGACCAGCAAACCGGTCTCTCTCTTCAGCTTTTTTGCAGCGATCTTGATCGTATCGGTATTCCCCCCGTGCCCGTTGTAGATGAACAACTTCTGAAAACCGCTTGCGATGATGGAGCGTCCGATATCGATTATCAAGTTCTCCAGGGTTTCGTTCCTGAGCGTCACCGTGCCCGGGAACGACATGTGGTGATGGCTGATGCCGTATGGAATCGTGGGAAGTATAGGTGGTTTCGGACCTGAGAGATGTTTTACCGCTTCTTCGAGTATATATTTAGCATCGAAGGCATCGGTGTCCAGGGGTAGGTGTGGTCCGTGCTGTTCAAGACTGCCGATGGGAAGAAGAGCGGTCTTCACCATCCTGGCCCTATTTTTTAGCTCCCAGCGTGTCATCTCCCCCCAAAATATCTTCTCTTTCATGTAAAAAATAAGTGAAAAGGGCTTTTTAGACTTTTTGAATCTTGGATGCGATATTCATGCCGGCGGCGATCCCCATGCCCCACGACAGAGAGGCCTGGCGGTACACACCCAGCATGAGCGACCCTATGACGTACAGATTTTCTACATCGGTAGCTCCCATGGGGTATTTGATATATGAAAAGGAAAAATCCATCTCTGGTAGGACGGGTTCCCTACCTACGGCTGCAACAACCATGTCGCACTCCAGTGTTTCTTCTTTACATCTCAATAGATAACCGTCTTCCGTCTTTTTCCAGCCATCTAAATCGTCGTTGATGTCGCCTATCCCCTCAGCCTCGACCTCCTCCACTAGTGTTTTGAGCGCCTTCGGTTCGCTTCTCCTCAGTATGGTGACCTGGGCACCTGATCCCTTTAAACGCAGGGCGTAGTCATAGGCAACGTCACCACCTCCGATGACCACGACATTTCTCTCCGAGTAATCACCAAGTGTAGGTTCGTATATTTCTCCATCTATACCGAGTGGCTTCGGTTTCGTACCCGTAGCGAGCACCAGATATTCTGAATATATGTCTCTCCTACCGTCGGAAACTGTGAAGGAACCATCTTCTCTTCTTATACTTTTCACTTCTCGATCTATGAGGTCTATCCCGTAGTCCGTTATCACATACTCGAGTTCTTCCGCCATGTCTTTTCCGCTTTTACCGATGAATCCAGGGAAGTTCTCTATCCGATTAGCGTAGTGAATTAGACCACCCGGTTTCCCCTTCTCAATTAGAACCAACTCATCTATACCCTCGCGTATGCACTGCTGAGCGGCCGCTATGCCCGCGGGCCCAGCCCCTATCACCGACACCTTGACTTCGCTCTCTGACATGATAATATCTCCGCTATCCCATAGGACAGTGATTTTAACGAGGAAAGATGAAGATCTTCGTTCATGGCTGCGGTTGCGTCCGCTAATAAGAACACCCTGTAGCCCCTGACGAAAGCATCCCTGGCCAAGTAATTACAGCAGATGTCTGTCATCATCCCACTGATGAATATATTCTCGATACCGTTCAACCTGCCCTCCAAGTTCGTTTCCAAAAAGGCTGAGTATGTCTTTTTAGTTATCGTGTCCCCTCGGATGTCGATCCTGTCATCGATCTGAGCCTCTTTTCCCTCGTAAAGCATGTCCATCCACCATTGACTCATATTGCCTTCTTCTCCCTCACACGTCACGTGCCGTGTATAAAGGACCATACCGCAGCTCTCCGCAAAGTAATCCACCATCTCGTTGATGTTATCTATTATCACCTCTCCAGCAGGTATGTAAGCGTGGGATTCGGGGTCCAAAAAGAAGTCCTGCATATCCACTACAACCAGAGCACTCTTATCCATCTCGACACTGCAGTTCCAGGTTTTATTGTAGGGAAGTTCCCGCATCCACTTCTTTGTCTTCTCGTTTAAGTTGGACCGATCGACGTACTTTTCCCCTGACATCGTATGGTGATTGAGTGCACGGATTTAAAATTTGAGGGTT
>CAZHUM010000070.1:0-8904 GCA_964535805.1 uncultured Thermoplasmata archaeon | reverse complement strand
TCATCAGCATCCCAATCGTACACCATCTGCATCAGGTATTCGAGCACTGATATAGACTCCCATCCAGAAAGTTTATTTATCAATACATATATAACTGGTTCACTAAGTAAAGATGGGATGCCATGGTATCGATAGCTGAAAAATTAGCTGAAAAGCAAAAGGAAATATCCATCGGAGAGTTCTTCGAGAGGAACAAACACATTCTGGGATTCGATTCTTTAACGAAGTCATTGGTCACCGCAGTAAAGGAGGGTGTCGATAACTCTCTAGATGCGTGTGAGGAAGCAGATATTTTACCGGATCTGATAGTCGAAGTGGAAGAGATAGCAGAGCAGGAGTACAAGGTCTGTGTAGAAGACAACGGTCCGGGGATACCCAAGAGGAATATCGCGGACGTTTTCGCCAAATTACTTTACGGTTCTAGATTCCACGAGATCAGGCAGAGCAGGGGACAGCAGGGCATCGGTGTATCGGCGGTCGTCATGTACGGTCAGCTGAGCACTGGAAGACCCACGCTCGTGCGCTCCAAGGTGGCGGAGAAGGACTACGCACAGGAGATGGAGATCACCCTGGACACGAAGAAGAACAAGGCGGAGATTCTATCACAGGACGTCGTGTTGTGGGATGACAAGGAACACGGCACTAGATTCGAGACCACCATACAGGGTCTGCTCAGGCGGGGTAAACACTCGGTTTTCGAGTACCTGAAGAACACCGCGATTGTCAATCCCCACGCCAGGGTAATTTATATCGAGGACGGTGAAAAAACCGTATTCAAGAGAGCTACGGACCAACTGCCCAGGAAGACGGAAGCTGTTCAACCCCACATCCAGGGGATCGAACTCGGAACGTTCTCGAAGATGGCTAAGAGCACCGACAGGAGAAGACTTAGTTCTTTCTTGGTGAACGAGTTCAGCAGGATCAGCTACAACACCGCCAGGGAGATATGTGACGTGGCTGAAGTGGACGAAAAAACGAAACCGGGCGAGCTGGACATCGGCGACTGCAAGAAGATACTGAAGGCCACTGAAAAAGTTAAGATCATGGCACCCGAGACCGACTGTTTGTCTCCTATCAAAAGCATGCTGATAAAGAAGGGTCTCAAGAACGTATTGAAGGGGTACAGACCCGAGTTCTACGCCAAGCCGACGACAAGGGACCCAGCAGTGTTTGCAGGGAACCCTTTCCAAGTTGAAGTCGGTCTGGTCTACGGAGGGAACTTACCATCTGAGGGGGCGGTTAGAATTTTAAGGTACGCCAACCGAGTTCCGCTTCTTTACAAGAAGAGCGGGTGTGCTACTACAACCGCCATCAGGAACATCGACTGGAGGATCTATGGATTGGATCAGCGCGGCGGGAAAGGCATGCCCAATGGACCTGCGATAATCTTGATCCACGTGGCATCTACTAGGGTTCCGTTCACGTCTGAAGCCAAGGACGCCATAGCGGATATCCCTGAAGTAGTCGAGGAGATCGAGAAGGCACTCAGAGAGTGCGCAAGGGACATGAGAACCCACTTGAACAAGGGGAAAAGGAGGAAGAAGATATCCAAGAAATTCATGATAGTGAAGGATCTGCTCCCCATGATAGCGGAGAAATCCGCCGCCATCGTCAACAAAGACCCGCCCTCGTTGGATAAGGTGATGACCAACATCATGGGGGTCGTTTACATAGAGAACGGATTCGAATGGAACAAAGAGGGCTGTAAAGGGAATATCAATATCAACAACTATACACCCAGGAAGAGGAAGATGACGGTCTATCTGGAAAAACCCTATCCGGAGACCGTGCTCGTTTCTTCCGACCCGGAGCCGGATCACGACGGTGACTACCTAAAATGGAAACTAGATACTTTAGATCCGTCTTTTTCTCATGATATCTCGTTCGAATTCGACGGTGGTGTGGAGAAAGAGGACGTAGAGGGAGCGGAGATCTACATCGACGGGGTTCCAGAGACGAAACTCATAGGCGCAGAGCCGCTGCCGGACGACTGGGACATCGAGATGGCAGAGATCGAGAAAGGTGGTGATTGATATGGAAGACAGACACGAGAACGCTTTGAAGGAGCTGGAAGGTATAGCCGCGCAGTTCTACGAGCAGTTGGATAAGGGAAAGATTCCGGAGATGAAATTGTCCACACGTAGTAAGAACAACATCAAGTTCGACAAGCACTCCGGTGTTTGGAAGTACGGCAGCTCCAAGAGCACGCGGTCCGCTAAGAAGCTCAGCGGTGCCAGGATGATACTTCGTACATTGTACATGCTGGATCTTATCAAGGACATGATAGAGACCGAGAAATCATCAACCCTCAGGGAGATGTACTACATCTCAGAAGGATGGGACAAGGGCAAGTTCAACGACCAGAGCGAATCGGATCGTTTGGCCGAGGATATGGAGATCGTCACCGACTGCCTGAGAGAGGACTTCAAGCTGAGACCCGAAGAGGACGGTGCCAGAGTCATAGGCGACATCGAGATCAAGGAGAGGACTAGGAAGGGCGATATCAGGAAGATCAACTGTCGGGACGACGTGGGGGATTCGGGTTATACGATACCTTACAACGTAGAGAAGGACAAGATCAATTTTTCGAATGTTAACGTGGATTTCATGATAGCTATAGAGACCGGCGGTATGTTCGACAGGCTGGTTGAGAACGGCTTCGACGAGGACGCTAACTGCCTGCTCGTTCACCTTAAGGGTCAGCCGGCTCGGTCCACCAGGAGGCTTATGAAGAGGTTGAACGAAGAAGAGGGTGTCCCCGTTATCGTCTTCACCGACGGTGACCCGTGGAGTTTCAGGATCTTCGCCAGCGTCGCCTACGGAGCTATCAACAGCGCTCATCTATCGGAATTTTTAGCTACACCGACTGCGGAGTACATCGGTATCACCGCCAGCGACATAATGAACTACGACCTGCCAACGGATAAGCTGAGCAGTACCGATAAAAAGGCACTGGAGCAGGAATTGGATGATCCGAGGTTCAACACACAGTTCTGGAAAGATGAAATAGAGACCATGCTGGAGATCGATAAAAAGGCAGAACAGCAGGCCCTGGCAAAGTACGGTCTGGATTACGTTACAGATGTGTATCTACCGGAGAAATTGGGTGAACTGGGTCTGATGTAAAAAAAATAAAAAGGAAAAAAGAGGTTTTTATCGCTTTTTCTTTTTGTATGCATAGTAAGCTACAGGTACGGCTGAAGCCAACAGTACCACGGCGAATCCCGGGAACGGAGCTTCTTCTTCTGCGCTTATCTTTATCGACTGCGTGCTGAAGTGCTCTATGTGGAAGACATATACTGCTCCTCCACCTGCACTTTCGTTGGAGTTGTTAAGACCCTGGTAATTGACTGCATCCGATGTATCTATCTTTAGATCACCTTCAGATTCTGCGATGTACTTGTCAGCGAATTTTTTGTTCACTAGTATTGAAACATGGTTGGTGGTATTGCTGTCTTGAGCCTTGATTATCAAGGTATCCTCTTCCTTGTCAAAATCAACAGTTACGGCGTCCACACCATGTGGATCTCCCGCGTTGATTACTAATGCCGCCCATGGTTCGTAGCCTTCGACTCTCAAGAACGTAACTGCTCCGTTAGCTGCTGCGTTCTGGGCTTCTTTGGTGAATGCTTCCCCTCCATCTACAGGAGGTTCGAAATCATTCCCTGGAAGTGAAGACATGTAGATATATTGAGTGCTGAAGTGATCGATGTGGAAGACGTATACTGCTCCTCCACCTGCACTTGTATTGGAATTGTCCATACCTTGATAGTTCACCGCATCGGTGGTGCTGATGTTCAAATTACCCTCTGAATCGGCGATGTACTTATCTGCGAATTCCTTGTTGACCAAGATAGAAGCGTGGTTGGTGTGATTGCTGTCCTGTATCTCGATGGTCAAAGTATCCGTTTCGTCGTCGAAACTGACGGTGACGAGGTCGACTCCTTCCGGGTTTCCAGCATTTATCGTTAGAGCCGCCCAAGGCGTGTATCCTTCTACTTGCAAGAAGGTCACCGCCCCATGGGCCGCAGCGTTCTGGGCTTGATTCACGTATCCTTCAGCACCATCTACTGGAGGTGTGAACTCGGCAGGGGTGTTTTGTGCACTTATAGGGGTGATTGCCAGGAAAAGTATGAATACCCCGATTAATGCCACGATTAGTTTATTAACTTTTTTTATCATTTCATATCACCTATTACGTCTTATTAGCCATGTTGATATAAAGTAATTTATGGTACAAGTATAAAACAATCCATCCTCGACTCTTAAAAGGATTACACACCGCTCCACACGTTGCCACATATCTTTCTTAGCGCTGATATGGCAGATAGTGCCGCTAGGTAGCTGGTCCTCGGGTTCTCTGGGAAGGGCACGTTCCTGCTGACACCGAGAAGTTCTCCGGCTGCGCCCTTGAGTTTGATCGTATGTGAGTTTTTATCCGTGTGTGGATCGCATATTATTTTGACCTTCGTTCTTTCGAATCCGATCCCGGCGATGCTGAGTGCCGCGGCCACGTTCACGTTCTTGGGGAAGTTCTTGACCGCCTCTGAGGCTGGACCCTGGTATATCACGGTCTCTTCTTCCATGGAATCCAGATCGATATCGTTCTCTTTGACGAATTTGGATCCCCTCAAGCTATCTGGAGATTTCTTGGTCTCCAATGTTACTTCATCTACTCCCACAACAGATGCAGATTCGACACCGCCTATCCCGCACAGAGCGCCGGTCGGCAGATAGATATTAGTGTTATTTTTCCTGGCATAGGAGAATAGTTCTTCTCTCAATCGGTCATCGGCCAATGCACCGATGCTCATTATCATGACATCTATACCCTTTTTGAGTGTTTCGGGGAGGTATTCTTTGACGGCTTCTTGAGATGCGGCTTCCACTACCAGCTGGACTTCCTCCAATACATCGTAAAAATCTTCGATGACTGATACCTTCCTCAGGTCTTTGGCGCACTCCCTCGCTTTTTCCATATGATGGTCGTAAACATAACATCTCTCCACCCGATCCAGATTATCACATTCCTCGATAACCTCTCCGCCTATGGACCCGCAGCCGATGACCAATATGTTCATATTATCACCTTTCCATCTTGACACCGTATATAATTCTTTTTTCTATTTTTTACAAAGAGATAAATAAGAACTTGAGGATGAACGGTTAGATGAAGATAAAATACCTGCTAGACCCGTTCATATCCGTCGTGATATTACTCTTCTTATTGGGAGGAGTTGTTTTGATATCTTCAGTTTACAGCGGGAACGTGGTTAGAAGCGGGACCGTTCCACTGAGCTCTGAAGAGGGGCAGGTAGCTAGACCCTACAAGGAGATAATCGTGTCTTTAGACGAAGGCGATGTGATCTGGGTCGATTACTCACCGGACTCGGTCACATGCACGATGTCACTCGATAATGAATCTCATATTATCGAAGAGGGAGAGCGGTACGAAGTTCGAGAGGACGGATTCTATGCGATAAGGTTCGAGTTGAGTGGGGAAGCTAGATTGAGGTACAATGTACACAAGGAAGGCTACGACCAGGGAGAGGGCCTGATTTACTTCTCTGCGATACCGGTGGTCTTGGGTATCTTCCTGTTCACTTACTGGTACAAGGTGGTGGATAAAAGCGAGATGTCAGATGATGAGTTCGTAGGTACCGGGGAGGCTCTGAAGTGGAAGGGGCCTATGGGATATAGAGGAGAAAAAGAAGACGTTGATTTAGAACCTGGCCATAGGTACTTGGCGGTTCCACTATCCTGCAGTCTTGCTTCGTTGACGACTTTTCTTTTCTGGACCGAGATAAGGTCTGTGTTCCTCATAATCGGGGAATCTTCGTTGAGCTTCTGCTGTGGGTGGGCGATCTTACCCGCGATAGTGGGCTATTTCTCCGGTTTTTTGGTCTCTCCGTCACAGGGCGTCTCAGCACCGGAGGGTGTTGGCGGCCTGGTCGGCGGTCTGTTGGCAACCGCTCTAGTGGCACCGGCCCACGTGATGGTCGCAGCAGCCGGTTCTAGTCCTTTGATAATCGGAGTATATTCCGTTCTATGTTATGGATATATAACCGGTGCGATCAGCTACGGAATCACTCATTAATTCGAAGGGTGTACCAAAGTTTATTTAATAATCCTCGGTTATTCTTAGATGATAATATGAGTAAGATCACATTGAGCATGGCATTAGTCTTTATTTTCTTTCTGATCGCACCATCGGTGGTGGTTTCCGGGAGTTATTACGACGTTCCCACAAAGAACCAAGACATACATGTATCCGACTGGGAACATCTAGAGTTTTCCGTCACATCAGATGATGGTGGTTCTTACAAAGTTACAGACGTCACTTACCTAGAAGGTGAAGAGGATTACAGCATATTCTCCGAGATAACTATATCAGAATCATGGGGATATATACCCAGCGAATTCGATGTGGGTGATGACAACATACAATACATGACCAGTGATTACAAACTTTACCTTAGAGACTCGGATACATCTTTTATCGAGATCAAAGGGTTGAGACAAGTAGAGATAGAGATAATATTCGAACTCGGTGATGATGTAGCTTTGGATAAATGGGGCGATCTAGATTATCTGATCTTAAACATCAATGAAGATTCACAGATCAGGATCGATTTTTCCGGTTCAGATGTCACCGTTGAGAACAATGCTGAAGGTCCTGACACGATCATCTTCGTTATGGATACTGGTGGATCCATAAGATGCAGCGTAGAAGATATACATGCACAAACTCCGGCTAGAAAGATACTCAGTGAAATATCTCTCGATGAAAAAGGCGAGATCGGTTGGGAGAAGGTCAAGGGACTTTCCGTTGAAAGGTTAAAGGCGAACAAGGGCGATGTAGAATTCAAAGTTACCGGTGATTACTCGGAGAGTAAGATACTGCACTTCAACCTGGACAGAGAACTCATCGGTTCGGAGATCGAGGAAATAAAGGTAAAGCTCGATGGTGAAGATATCGAGCATAAGAACGTGGAAGATCTCTATTCCAAAGATGGATCGGGCTATTACGTCAATATTACCAAGGACAGCACACACGTGTATGTGAAGATGGATTTCTCAGAACACACGGTGAACATATACGAGGAAGCCGAGGTTAGCGTCGAAGATACAGAAAGGGGAGCAACCCTCTTCGACATGGTCGGTGTGTTGATAGGGATAGTTATCGTGATCACTGCGGCTGGAGTACTGTTCTATAAAAGAGATTAACGCATCATCTTTGCATAGATACGTCGGATATCTTCCGCTTTGGCAGAGCCGTCTTTTATTATGTCGTCTTTGGTTTTTATACGGTAGATGACCGCATCGTTTCTCCCTACCGTGAGGGGTTGATTTACGAAGAATCTTTCTTCTGGAGGTGTTTCTATGGTTTTCGAGATGGTGTTCCTCCCTTTGTGGAGGGCGATCTTGACCAACGATTTATCGTGTTTCTTTGTCCAGATGGTGACGATCTCGTCAGCTTGTACCGAGTCCTTTCTTCTACCCTTGGTTTCCAGAGAGGTGACTTTCACCCTGGTATTGTCAATTATGAATTCCTCTCCCTTGTGCACCCATTCGTCGGGGAGTAGTGAGATGCTCGTTTTTTCTGATTCCTTCTTCCAGCTGATTATCACCGGTACTTCGATGGCCGCCTTCTCCCTTATGGTTTTGTGCCTGGTATTACCGCATTCTTGGCACTCGACCACGCCGTCGATGGTGAATTCTTTACCAGACGTACCCACCTCTCCCTTGAGTATCTTGTGTTTCGTTTCGTCCTCGCAAACTGGACACCACAGGTAATAATGATTGGGGACCGCCATGTTGAGTTGTGTTTATGTGTTCCCGTATTTTAATCTTGTTGTATCTTGAATCCGCATCTGCATTTTGAGCCGTTGAGTTTTCTCCCGCATTTCGGACACTCGGTCTTGTTGAGGAAGTGCTCGATCCAGGCGTTCCTGACTTCTTGGGAATCCGCGTTTTCGATCTCGCTGTAGATGCGGTTGAGTTCCGGTGTGGTGGCGAGTGGTTTTAGTTTCTTGTAGTCGAAGGTTTCTTCCTTGTTATCTTCTGGATAGTAACGCTTGATGGCTAAAGCGAAGAGCATGCCCGCCGCGAATCCGGTGAAATGTGCCGCGTGTGCCACGGTGGAGTTCGGGGTGAGAAGTGCGATGCCGCTCTGCATGGCAACGAAGACAACCACTGCCAGGTCCACCCTCACTTCCGGCATGAAGATGGGTCCAAGGAACATGGGTATCTTGTCCTTGGGATAAAGTAGAACGATGGCTCCCATGAGCGCCATGATGGCTCCCGATGCACCTAGGTTGAACGTGTTGGCACCCCAACTCAAGGAGTACTGACCCAGGGTGGCGAGCAGTCCCGCCGGGAAATAGATCAGTGCGACCCTCTTCTTTCCGATGCGGTCCTCCAGCGCTACGCCGATGAAGAAAAGGATCAGCATGTTCCCGATGATATGCATGAAATCGACGTGGAGGTACATCAGGGTGAGAAACGTGTGCAGGTTCTCTCCGGTCTGCAGGTAAATGGGTTTTCCAGCAAGGTCTGATATCACGGTGTAGCCCAGCGCAGGGTATCTGATGCTGGGGATGTTAACCATCATGAAGATGATCAGGTTCTGTATCAGCAGTATCTGGGTCAGGTAGACCTCGGTCTTGTAAGCGGCGAGCAGTCCGCCCACGATGACCGCGATGACCACGTACGAGAGCCAATACATGATAACGGGATTAAGGGAGGGGAATATATTATTATGGAATATTCCACTGTACTTAAGAAAAATAAATATATGTAAAGGAAGATTGTTACATAGGTGTAAGATTGCATATCTCCAAGATGTTGACTGTGATTATTTTGTTTATTATGGTAGTGGGAGTTATGCCTGGTGGTGGCGGA